>NZ_CP020867.1:321835-643670 GCF_002104335.1 Campylobacter cuniculorum DSM 23162 = LMG 24588
GAGATTATGCCCGATAACATAATGTCTATAAATCATTTCTATAGCTTTTTTAGCACTTTCTAAAGAGATTTGCAAAGGCACATCTAAATAATTATGAGTTAAAGGTACATAAAAAGCTTCCTCTTCACTCACACAAAAACTAAAACCAACAATCCGGGCTTCTTTTGCGTCCAGCCCCGTTGTTTCAGTATCAAAGGCTATAATGCTTTCTTTGGGAAGTTCATTAAGAATGCTAAAAAGTTCATCTTCGTTTAAAATCAATCGTGCTTGAAAGGCTAAATTTTTATCCTTTTTCTCCAAAGAGAGTTTTTTAAGCACAGAATGAAGTTCATAATGTTTTAAAATATCAAGCACTTTAAGCAGGGGTTCATCGTCTAAGACAGCCGATTTTTCGATGAAATTTTCAAGTTCTAAATCTTCATAGAGTGAGGCAAGTTTTTTGCTTAAAAAAGCATTTTCTTTGCCTTCTAAAAGCAAGTTTTTATTTCTTTGATTTCTTATAAGAGTTAAATTTTCAAAAATACCCTCCAAACTTTGAAATTCCTCAAGCAGGGTTTTAGCTCCTTTTGCCCCTATGCCTTTAACTCCGGGAATATTATCCGAGCTGTCGCCACAAAGAGCTAGAAAATCACGGATTTGACAAGGTTTAACTCCATATTTTTCAACACAAGCTGCTGTGTCATAATTATTTTTAGAAAGGGGGCTATAAATGCTCGTTTTACCATCTTCAATCAATTGATACAAGTCCTTATCTTGCGTAATAATGCGTATAAAAATATCCTTATCTTTGCAAATTTTTACAAAAGAAGCGATAATATCATCAGCCTCATAACCCTCTTTTGACACACTGATAAAACCCATTTTTTCTATCATTTCTATACAAATAGGAATTTGAGCTAAGAGTTCAGGCGGGGGCGGAGTGCGATTTTGTTTATAAGCTGGATAAAGCTCATTGCGAAAGGTTTTACCCTTAGAATCTAAAGCAAAGATGATGTAATCACTTTTATGCTCATTTTTAAGACTTAAAATAAAATTTGCAAAGCCTAAAATCATTCCACTCGGCTCTTTTTTTGAATTTTGCAAATCTTTGAGTGCGTAAAAAAGACGAAAGAAAAATCCAAAAGTATCAATAAGTGTTAAAGTTTTCATTTGCTTTCTTTAAATTAATTTTTTAAAATATATTATCTCAAAAATACTATTAAATTTTAATGATTTGAAAAAAATTTCCTAAAAATATAATGAAAACATAACGTATCAATTTGCCCAAAAATATAAAAAATGCAGATTTTAACCAAGGATATTTCGCAAAACCAAGCCCTAAGGCAAAAATATCACCTATAAAAGGTAAAAAAGTAAAAAAAGCAAAAAATGCTCCTAATTTATAAAAATTAAAACGGAATTTTTCAAGTTTTTTAAGACTCTTGCTAAAATATTTTTCTAAAATATAATTCTTTCCTAAAAAAGCAAGAAAATAAGTGCTTAAACTTCCTAAAGTATTTGCAAAAGTTGCGATAAAAAGCACAATGTAAGGGTCAAAATCAAGTTTTATAAAAGCTAAAACAAAAGCCTCACTTGCAAGAGGCACAAGAGTGCTTGAGAGAAAACTTACCATAAAAAGAGAGCCATAACTAAAATGTTCAAGCATTAAATTCCTAAAAGTATAAAAATATCAAAATATATCTAAATTAAGTTAATTTTTAGCTTATTTGTAAAAATTTGATTTTAACAAGGCTTAATTTCATTAAAAAGTCTCAAACACATAAAATCATTTAAAACATATTTGAGAAAATAAAACATAAAAACAAGGGATAAAATTTTTTAATTTAATATAAATTTTTCATATTGTTTTAAAGGATAAAAAATAAAGCATTAAATTCTAAAACAAAAATTACTTAAATAAAATCAATCCATTATAATTTTTTAAGAGTTTTTATAAAGCATAATTATAATTAAATCTTTTGATTTTACAAAATCAACCCTATTTTTTTCTATAGACCTCGTTTTTAAGCTCTATGCATTCAAATCCCTTTTTATCTAAGGTTACCACACGCAAATATCCCCCATCATCAACTTTTCCCTCGCATAAAAAAACCCTTGAAGCAAGTCTTATAGGGAGTTTAAAGCGATTTCTGTGCCCAAAAAGCTGGAAATAATTTTTTGGCGTGTTTTGACAAAATTGCATGGCAATCTCTTCACTCTGTTCATAATCTCCCACACCAAAAACAAAATCCGAACTTGGGACAAAGCTTAAATCTTGTGCTTTTTTAGGCAAAAAATTCACTCCGCCATGCGAACAAAAAATCTTTTTTTTATCATATTCATACAAAAGACATTCTTTAAGATAGGGATAAAAATCCGCAGCATGTTTTCGCGTGAATTTTTCTTTTTGAAAATCCTTTAAAGTGTTTTCATTAAATTCCTTAGAACTTACACTCTCACCCCTTGCCCAGTGGATTAAATGCCTTTCGTGGTTGCCCTCTAACAAATAAACATTAGGCTTTTGACAAATTTTAATTAAATATTTCAATACCTTAGCATTTTCTATGCCCCTATCGATATAATCTCCTAAAAAGATATAATACTCATCATCTTTAATCTCTTGAATATAGCTTTTAAGAACACTATAACAACCTTGTATATCTCCTATATGATGAATTTTTTTGTATGAATTTAAATCTTTGCTTTGATAAAGACTTTGTTGCCATTCATAAGGTTTTAAAATTTCATTTTTTTCATAATCTTTTGGGGCTTTTTGCAGAAGCTCCGCCCTTTCTTCTAAGAATTTATAAGGCGTTAAAATTCCATATTTTTTAGCCTTAGCGATATTATTTTTTTGACATTCTTTCAAAGAAATATCACTAAAATCAATGATAAAAGTCCTATAAAGATATTTCAAAGCCAAATCTTTATAGACCCTATAAGAATTTTCATAGGTGTTAAGCACACAGAATTCGCCTTTTTTCATACGCAATTCCAAAAAATGGAGCAAAATTTTAAACAATTCTTCATCGTGCTTATAATCAAGACTTTTAAAAGAATTTGCAAGCTGACTCGTGCGTGTGCTAAAAAATCTCAATTCATTAATATCAAGCGTAAAGGACCTTAGATTATTTTCACGGATAAACTCATCTTGCCCCGCGTGATAATTTCCTCTTAAAATCAGTAAAGTTCGCAAGAATCACTCCTGATTTTCTTTGTGTTTTAAAGCCATGATATTTAAAATTTCAACAAGCAAAGAAAAGCCCATTGCAACATAAATATAACTTTTACTGATATGCAAATCAAAGCTTTGTGCAATCAAAACCGCCCCAACAAGCACCAAAAAAGTTAAAGCCAAAATTTTGATACTCGGATATTTTTCGACAAAATTTGCTATAGGTTTTGAAGCAAAAAGCATAACAAATACCGCGATAATAACCGCGATAATCATAATTTCAACCTCTTGAGCAATACCAACAGCAGTAATAACACTATCGAGTGAAAAAACTATATCGATGATAGCAATTTCAGCAACCACAACCCAAAGATTTGAGCTTATTTTTAGAGAAGAATTTTCTTGTTCATTGCCATTGATACATTCTTTAATCTCTTTAAATGATTTAAACAACAAAAATAATCCTCC
The DNA here is from genome assembly GCF_002104335.1 of Campylobacter cuniculorum DSM 23162 = LMG 24588. NCBI lineage: Bacteria > Pseudomonadati > Campylobacterota > Epsilonproteobacteria > Campylobacterales > Campylobacteraceae > Campylobacter > Campylobacter cuniculorum. The sequence continues at coordinate 325,458 of NZ_CP020867.1, forward strand.
CAAAAACAAGACCAAATCTCTACCCGAAATTTCTCCCGCATAATCTTGCATATTTGGGATGGCTCCGCTAAAAAAGGCAAAAAAAGAAGTGCTAAAAAGAGCTGAACTAAGAGCCAACTCACTTAAATTGCGTATATCTCCTATGTAAAAAGAAAATAAAGCATTTGTAAGTTTCATCACCCAAAAGAGTGATAAAAGCAAGGCTATCCTTGTGAGCATAGCAAAGCCAAGCCCTAAAATGCGTCCCTTGTCTCTAAGATGAGGCGGAAGTTTGCTGACTAAAATCGCTAAAAAAATGATATTATCAATCCCTAAAATAATCTCAAGCACACAAAGCGTAAGAAGCGTAAGCCATGCATCAACGCTCAATATCCATTCAAACATTATAATTCCCTAAAAAGTTTTTAAGACGATATTTTACTAAATTGAAAGCAAATTTAATATAAATTTTTTCATAAAATATAAAAAATTATGCTTTGAAATTTTCTACGCTTATGTTTGAATTTTAAATTCATCGCAGACTTTAAGAGTTATTCATTATTTTTGAATTTGATTTTTATATGATGAGTCTCATCGCACACATTTTTTGCGGTTTAAAGGTGAAAAATTCATTTTTTTTACTTTTTATTTATTTTTTTTAAAAAAATTGTTAAAAATCCTCAATTTTTTTAAAAAAACTATAAACTTATTTCTTAACCAAACGATATAGCACTTAACAATGCACATGGACGCGCATTGAATTCAATATAAAAGGATTTACAATGGGTTTTCGTATTAACACAAATGTGGCAGCTCTTAATGCCAAAGCAAATTCTGATTTAAACGCTAAGGCTTTAGACAATTCTTTAGCCAGACTTTCTTCAGGTCTTAGAATCAATTCAGCCGCAGATGATGCTTCAGGTATGGCTATTGCAGACTCGCTTAGAACTCAAGCTAATACCTTAGGACAAGCTATTAGCAACGGAAATGACGCTTTAGGTATGCTTCAAACTGCAGATAAAGCAATGGACGAGCAACTTAAAATCTTAGATACAATCAAAACCAAAGCCACTCAAGCGGCTCAAGATGGACAAAGCTTAAAAACAAGAACGATGCTTCAAGCTGATATTAATCGTCTTATGGAAGAACTTGACAATATCGCAAATACAACTTCATTTAATGGCAAACAACTCTTAAGTGGTAGCTTTATCAACCAAGAATTCCAAATCGGTGCAAGCTCAAATCAATCTGTTAAAGCTTCTATCGGTGCGACTCAAAGTTCTAAAATCGGACTTTCAAGATTTGAAACAGGAGACGCAGTTAAATCAAGCGGTTTGGTAGGACTCACAATCAAAAACTATAACGGAATCGATGATTTTAGATTCAGAGACGTTAAAATTTCATATTCAGTAGGAACAGGACTGGGAGCTTTAGCTGAAGAGATTAACAAATTTGCAGATAAAACAGGGGTAAGAGCCACTGCTGATGTAAGAACAATCAGTGGAGGAACTATCGTAGCAGGTCATACAGGAGATGATTTTGCTATCAATGATGTAAAAATCGGTAAAGTGGATTTTAAAGACGGTGATGAAAATGGCTCTTTAGTCGCTGCAATCAATGCTGTTAAAGATACAACCGGAGTGGAAGCCTCTGTTGATCAAGGTGGTCGCCTTGTTTTAACCTCAAGAGAAGGCAGAGGAATCAAAATCGAGGGAGAAGTTATTGGTGTAGCCCTTGCAAGAGAAAACTACGGACGCCTTTCTTTGGTTAAAAACGATGGACGCGATATACTCTTAAGTGGAACAGGACTAAGTAGCACAGGATTTGGAACAGGACAATTCATCTCTCAAGGTTCTGTATCTTTAAGAGAATCTAAGGGACAAATCGGTAAAGATATGGCAGATGCTATGGGCTTTGGAACAGCCAGAAAAGAAAATATAGTAACTATAGCACTTGAGGATTATATATCAACAATGTTGGGTACAGAATTGAGTACTGCACTTGGCACAACTGCTGTTGGAGTTTGGAGTGCAATAACTTGGACTGCAGTTAAAGGGGGTTATAGCGGACAACTCTCTAAAATGCTTCAAGATGTTATGGGATTTTCATCAGCAACAGTATTTCAGGTAACAGGTGCTATTGCTTCACTTGGTGCGGCTTATTTGATTTCTGCAGGGTCAGGCTTCTCTGCAGGTTCAGGTATGTCTCAATTTGCTAAGATGAGAGAGGGAGGCATTAGTGTTTTCAATAATGGTTTTAATGTCAAAGATGAAACTTCAGGTGTTACCACACTTAAAGGGGCTATGGCTGTGATGGATATCGCAGAAACTGCAATCGCTAACTTAGACCAAATCAGAGCTGATATCGGTTCAGTGCAAAATCAAATCACAGCGACCATCAACAACATCACTGTCACTCAAGTCAATGTCAAAGCCGCTGAAAGCCAAATCAGAGATGTGGATTTTGCAAGTGAATCTGCGAATTATTCTAAAGCAAATATCCTTGCACAAAGTGGAGCTTATGCTATGGCACAAGCCAATGCAAGCCAACAAAATGTTTTAAGACTCTTACAATAGTCTTTAAAAGCTTTAAACATTCGAGCTTTGAAAATAAAAGCTTTGAAAATAAAAGCTTTAAAAACAAGAGCCCGCTTCTTCAGCGGGTTCTTAATAAAATTTCAATGCACTCAAAATTTTTCTTAAAATTTTTTATTTCTTTTCAATCTATTTTTTTCAAGCTAAAAATTCGGTTTAAATTTAGTTTCGATATGATTTAATGTGTGCAAAATATCTTAATTTAGACAATGAATGGAAGTTAAAAGATTGTGAAAAACTCCTCTTAGGCTTTGAAAAACATTGTCAAATTTTCATCAAAAACTTTCACACATTCAGCCAAGAACAAAGGGCTAAGAGTTTAAAACAAATCAGTGCTTTAGCGAGAGAGCTTAACAAGCTTCTCTCATAATCTTTACTAATCAAATTATAGAATACTTTTATTATAAAATAGTCTTACTTAGCCTATGTTTAAACTCAAATTTTGCCAAGATTGATTTTAAGTTCTAAATGATAAATTAACAATTCTTAATTTATTTCTTTTTAGATTTTTATACTTTAAGATAATCATTCAATGAAAAGGTATTTTTTAGGGTACTAAATAAAGTTTTATTAATTTTTAAAAATAAAAAGATTTATAATTGATATTCAATTTCTTTTATAATGTATGTAAAATCTTTTTTAGTATTGATTAAATTATCAATACCGCTTGTTAAGATAATTTGGATTTTATTATCTATAATAATATATCTATCGTGAAGACCGCTATATTTGTTATTTATAGTAGAATATTTATTTTCTTTTATTTCCCATTTTTGATTAATTTTTTTTAATTCTGTGCAAAGTTCTTGTGAAAATTTGTTAGAACTTAGAAAAAGAATATTTAATGGTTTTTCAGGAAAGCATTCTTTTGCAAATTCTATAAATTTCTTCTGATTTTTGTTTATAAACTTATCATAAATAAATAAATCTTCTGCATTGTCAAGTAAAGCTTTTAAATGTTCTTTAGCTTTTTTTCTATCTTCACTTTTAAAAAAGCTAGCTGAAAGATTATTTTCTATTTTATCTTTAAAAATATTGACATAAGGAAAAGTATCTTTATCTTTAGATAAAATAATTTTATATATAGTATTATTAGAAAGACATTTTAAGTTATCATTATATCTTAAACTAGTATTTCCTCCAAGAATAAGACTTAAAGCTGCAGCACCATAATATCTTTTCATATATTCTTTTTGCAATAAAACATATTGTTTGTAATAATATAAAATTCTTTCAATGGTTTTGTTATCACATTCTTTTTTGTCTTTGAAATTACACAATTCTTCTGCTAAATTATTTTCTAGTACCATTGTAAATTTCATCACATCATCTCCAAAAGATGATTTAAATCACTATCAAAAAATCCTTCAGGGAAATCAATAATTTCGTTATTGCTATTAATATATTTACTTTGTTTATTAATACTAATAGCTTGAAAATTTTCTTTCAAATTATCTCTATAATAAATTTGCACACTTTGTTCTGGAATCTCGCTTTTAAAAATATTCCATCGAATTCCATTAAGTATATGTTCAGAATGCGTTTCTATTATTACTTGAATTCCAGCTTTTGTTAAAAAAACAAAAAAATCAGTTAATTTTGAAATCGCTTTAGGATGTAAATGAACTTCCGGATTTTCCACAATTAAAACATTACCTTTTTCTAAAGATAATCCCAAAATCAATATTTTAGTAAGATAACTTACTCCAGAACCTAAATTAAATGGGGAAAATTCTACGCCCAAATCATAATTTTTATACAATATTTTTACACTATTATTATCAAATTTTTGAGTTATTGGCTCAAGTTTTAATTCTAAAATTTTATTTATCCAAAATCTAATTTGTATCGATAATGAATGTGAATCTTCATTGCATATAAGTTTATCGTTTTTTAAACTATTATTTTTATTTTCTTCATAAAAACCAAATAAGAATTCCCCGTTATTTCCACTTCTTAAATCACGATGTTTTTTGCCTAAATCTTCTTGTCCAATTCTATTTGAACAAAGATGAAATAATTCTTTTTCAAACTCAAAGAATTTATTATTATTTAATTTTTTCCACTGATTGTCCTTTAAAACCAGAGAAAATATTTTTTTATCATCTACGCTAGAGGTAATTTTAATTTGATTTTTATCTGAATTTAAATATAGGAGATCTTTTGCTTCTCCAAAACTACGCAAATAATCTTCTAAATATATATTTTTATTAGCATAATAAGAACAAAATAAAAGTGCTTGAATAACACTTGATTTTCCAGAAGAATTTGTTCCAGCTAAAATCGTTAATGGTCTAAAAATAAAGTTTTGATTTTGAATACTTTTAAAATTTTCTATTTTAATATTTGTAATCATTTTTTACCTTATTAAAAAATTCTGTAACTTTATTAAATCTATATTCTACACTGGGTATGCTGTCAATACCAATAATAAATTTTTTAGAACTATCAAATTCAGATTTTAATTTTTCTATTTTTTCTTTTTTAGGGATTATATTTGTTTCATAGCATAAAGCAAATAAATAAGATAAGCTTTCAAATAGTGCCATATTGATAGGCCTTCTGTTTTCATTAGAATTATTAAAGCGAAAGATATTTTCTCCATAATTTTTATGAGCAAAAGTCATTATTCTTTTAAAGTTAGCTTCTATTTCTCCTATTAAATATGAATCTCTTTTATTGTTTAAAAATATCATAATTTTGGATAAAAATTCATTGATATTGCCTTTATATTGGATATCATTTGGAAGAATACGATAAAAATAAAGATAAAAACCAATAAAACGTAAAATTATATATCTGTCTTTCATACGTTTTGGTTTAATAGAATTTCCTGTTGCTTTTTTAAAAATTTCTAGTTCGCTCAAATTTTTTATAAGTTCAGTTGATTTACCTTGATAAAGTGCATTTCTCATTTCTTGATTGTTTAATTGAGTTCCACCACGATTAACCCTATCAAAAATATTAAATTTTACTTGTTCTGGAGTTGGCGGCTGAATGGTATAAATATCAATTTGATAATCTTCTATTTTTCTTTTTTGAATGGCTGTTAAATCAGAAAATTTTTTACTGATAATATCCTTAATAATATTTAATTGTTTTAATTCAAATTTATCATTCATAAAATCAATAAAAGTAGAAATTCTTTGTCTGCCATCTACTATTTGAATTTTAGTATCTTTAGATTCAAAAAAATAAAACACAGGAATAGGAATTCCCATTAGCACAGATTCTATAAGTTCTGATTTTTGTTTTTCTTTCCAAACATTTTCTCTTTGAAATTCTGGAGAAATCTCAATATCGCCTTTTTCTTGTCGTCTTTTAATTTCAAAAAGACTCATCCTTCCTTTTTCTATCCTTATATTTTCAAGAGGATAAGTCTGTTCATCATTCTCATTATTATTAATATCTAAAGAATATTCACCTTCTAATTCTTCTTTTTCTTTCATAATTAAGCTTTCTTATTATATTAACAACTAAATTATAACATATTTTTAGTTTTACTTTTTAATATTTTATTAAATAAAAAATTATAAAAAGTAGAACTAAGAAGTTAAATTCAAGTTTTTTTAAAAATGAAATTAAGATTGATTAAAAATACTCAATACTAAAAAGAGCTGATGAAAAAGAATGATTCACAGCCATAGCCCCTTTAAGTGTGGTAACACCTGAAGTTTCATCTTTGATGTTAAAACCATTATTCATAGCACTTATGCCTCCCTCTCTCATCTTAGCAAATTGAGACATACCTGAACCTATAGAGAAGCCTGACCCTGCAGAAACCAAATAAGCCGCACCAAGTGAAGCAACATTACCTGTTACCTCAAATCTTGTTGCTGATGAAAATCCCATAACATCTTGAAGCATTTTAGAGAGTTGTCCGCTATAACCCCCTTTAACTGCAGTCCAATTTATATTACACCAAGTTCCAAGAACAGTTGCGGCAGTTACGCCAAGTGTATCACTCACTGCCGTTACACCCAACATTTGTGATAAATAATCAACAAATACTAAAGTTACTGCATTTTCTTTTCTGGCTGTTCCAAAGCCCATAGCATCTGCCATATCTTTACCGATTTGTCCCTTAGATTCTCTTAAAGATACAGAACCTTGAGAGATGAATTGTCCTGTTCCAAATCCTGTAGAGTTTAATCCTGTTCCACTTAAGAGTATATCGCGTCCATCGTTTTTAACCAAAGAAAGGCGTCCGTAGTTTTCTCTTGCAAGGGCTACACCGACAACTTCTCCGTCGATTTTGATTCCTCTGCCTTCTCTTTGACTATCAACAACAGAAATGATGTTTTTCTAAGGTGCAGAGTCTGTGCAAAAATTCATTCTAATTTTTCTTATAATTGACTTGAATGTGATATTTTAAATTAACTTAAATATATAAAAAATTTATTTAAAAATATGATAATTTATGAAATGTAAGATTTAAATATTTTGTTTTCAAAACTTAATTTTAAGGTTAAAAACCAAATGATTTTATTTTTATAAAAATATAACTTAAAAATCTTTTGAATTTTTAAATTCTTAAAAAATAAGTTAAGAATCAAAGATTTGAGTTTTTTGTATGAATTGCAGTGTGAAAACTCATCAAAATTATATCAAGTTTTATTAAAGAATGCGGACAATAAATCATTAAAGATTGACAATATTTCTTGCAAAAATATAGAGATATTAAAATCAAATTTAAACTACAGTTGAAAAATTAATGTTTAAAAATCATTTCGCTTTTGTGTCATAAGTTTTATTTTAAAGCAAGATTTTTTATATTTTCATCCCTTGATTTTAAAAATATTTTTTAGCTTTTTAATTCTAAATCCAAATAATACCCCGTATAAGAATTTGTTTTTTTATGCTCTTTAGCAAGTTTTGCGGCACTTCCTGTGGCTATGATTTTACCGCCTTTATTGCCTCCCTCTGGTCCCATATCGATAATATAATCAGCATTTTTAATCACATCAAGATTATGCTCTATCACAAAAACAGAATTTTTAAGTGCGACTAAATGTTGTAAAACACTGATGAGTTTATTGACATCTTCAAAGTGAAGTCCTGTTGTTGGCTCATCTAAAATATAAAGAGTCTTTCCTGTATCGCTACGACTTAATTCTTTAGCAAGTTTGATTCTTTGAGCCTCACCTCCGCTTAAAGTTATCGCATTTTGTCCCAAAGTAAGATAATCAAGTCCAACTTTTACAAGAGTATCAAGTTTTTGCTTAATCTTTGGCACAGCAGAAAAAAATTCACACGCTTCTAAAACGCTCATATCAAGCACATCGGCTATACTTTTGCCTTTATATTGAATTTCAAGTGTGGCTTCATTATAACGTTTGCCTTTGCAAGTATCGCAAACTACCATTACATCGGGTAAAAAATGCATTTCTATTTTAATCTCTCCATCTCCGCTACACTTCTCACAGCGTCCGCCCTTGACATTAAAAGAAAAGCGTCCCGCTTTATAGCCTCTTATTTTCGCTTCTTTGGTGCTTGCAAAGAGATTGCGAATTTCATCCATTGTGCCTGTATAAGTTGCAGGATTTGAACGAGGAGTGCGTCCTATAGGACTTTGGTCAAGATAAATCACTTTATCGAGTTTTTCCAAACCTTCAATCACGACTCCACCGAGTTTTTTAACCTTTCTTGCGTGGTTGAGCTCTTCTTTTGCAAAGGGTAGAAGAGTTTGAAGTATGAGCGAACTTTTTCCGGAGCCTGAAACGCCGGTGATTGCAACGAGATTTTGCAATGGGAATTTAACATTGAGATTTTTGATATTATTGATATTGACATTTTTGAGTTCTAAAAATTCCTTTTGAGGACGATTTTTTTGTTGAGAAATTTTCTTTTTTCCACTCATATAAAGAGCAGTTTGACTTTGACTTTTAAGAAGTTCTTTATAGGTTCCACTAAAAACGACTTCCCCGCCAAATTTTCCAGCTTTTGGACCAATATCAACGATAAAATCCGCCTTTTCAATCGTCATTTTATCGTGTTCAACGACAATTAATGTATTTCCTTTTTGTTGTAAATTTCTTAAAGTTTTGATGAGTTTATGCGTATCTCTTTCGTGAAGTCCTATGCTTGGCTCGTCTAAAACATACATCACTCCACTCAATCCACTGCCAATTTGCGAGGCAATGCGAATTCTTTGAGCCTCGCCTCCGCTGATTGTCCTTGCATCTCTGCCTAAAGATAAATATCCAAGTCCCACATCAAAAAGAAAAAATAATCTTTCATTGATTTCTTTTAAAATCGGCTTTGCAATGAGTTTTTGCTGTTCGTTAAGATGAGAAAAATGGCTTTCTTTTGAAAAAAAATGTGTGCATTCTTCTATACTCATATCCAAAAGCTGACCTAAATTTTTGTTTGCAACTTTCACAGCAAGACTTTCGGGTTTGAGTCTGTGTCCCTTGCAGTCTTTGCAAATTTTTTCACTCATATATTCATCTAAATCTTTTTCATCTTTAAGTATATCATAAGCAATTTTTACAACGCCTTCAAAATTGCGTTTCAAGCGATTTCTCTTCCAAAAAAATTCAATGCTTTTAGCATTTCCATAAAGCACGAGTCTTTTTTGCTCTGCGTCCAGCTCTGCGTAAGGAATTTTGATATTGATATTGTTTTGCTCACAAAAAGCAATTAAAAATTTATAATAATAACTTTTGTTAAAACCATACATAATTTTAATTGCACCATTTTCAAGGCTTAAATTCTCATCAATGATTTTTTTCATATCCAAAGTGAAGCGAATGCCTAAACCATCGCAAGATTCACAAGCTCCTTTAGGGGAATTAAAAGAAAAACTCAAGGGTTCAAGGGGGGTAAAAGAGATTTTACAATCAAAACAAGCATTATGCTCACTATAATGATAATGCTCTTTAATGCCTAAATCCTTAGCATTTAAAATTTCTAATTCAAGCTCACCAAAACTTTCTTCAAGAGCTTTTTCAACATCACTTGCCAAACGTGAAAGCAAATCTTCTCTAAGCTCTAAGCGGTCGATTACAAGTTTTATCGTATGTTTTTTTGTTTTGCTTAGCTCAATATCCTCATCCAAACGCACCAAAACCCCATCAATTTGTGCCCTTATATAACCTTTATTTCTTAAATTCTCAAGCAAATCGACATAAGTGCCTTTTTTTTCGCGTATGAGTGGAGCATAAAGAATGATTTTTGCCCCTTTAGGGAGTTTTAAAATTTCATTGACAATATCAGCAGCACTCATTGATGAAATTTCTTTGCCACATTGATGGCAATATTGAGTGCCAACTCTTGCATAAAGTAGCCTTAAATAATCATAAATTTCAGTAATAGTCCCAACGGTTGAGCGAGGATTTTTAGAAGTGGTTTTTTGATCAATTGCAATTGCAGGAGTTAAACCTTCTATTTTATCCACATCCGGTTTGCCAACCTTATCTAAAAATTGTCTTGCATAAGCACTCAAACTTTCTATATAACGTCTTTGTCCTTCAGCATAAAGAGTGTCAAACGCAAGGGTCGATTTCCCAGAGCCTGAAAGCCCGGTAAAAACGATGAATTGATTTTTTGGAAGCTGTAAATTAATATTTTTAAGATTGTTTTCTCTTGCACCAATGATTTTTATACTTTCTTGCATAATGCTCCTAAATCAATAAAATTAAACCTGCTATTTTAGCATAAGTTATAAAATTTAGACTTTAAAAAGTAAAAAATTCTAATTTTCTTAACAAACCAAAAAAAGTCATTGCAATGGATAAAGCATAAGCACAGAGTAAAAATTTTCTGTGTGAGGATAAACGCAGTTTTTCCATAATCTTTATACCAATCAACACGCCTATCATCGAGGCTATTCCTACAATGATACCTTTATAGATTATCAAGTGATTAATCACATCTAAGCGAAGAAAAGAAATCGAACCTGAAACCGAAGCAAAAATGATAAAAAAGAGAGAAAGAGATGTAACTTTCTTGCTATCATAACCTAAAAAATAAGCCAAAATAGGAGCAATTAAAAGTCCCCCGCCAATCCCTAAAGAAATGGCAAAAATTCCCGTAAAAGCTCCGGCACAAAATAAAATAATATTTTTACTCCAAGCACTTCTTTGAATTTCAGAAGGATTTTCTTTAATTCCAAAGGCATATTTTAAAAAAAACAGACAACTTGTTGCTAAAAAAATTCCCGTAAGCGTAATATCACTAAGAATTTTTAGAATCTCTCCACTAAAACTTGCTCCTAAAATTCCCCCACAACCTACTATGAATCCATTTTTAAGATTTAATTTCTTTTTTTTATAATTGATATAAGAACCAAAAATTGAAGAAAAAATCATTTGTATGACTGAAATTCCTATAGCATGATGTGAGCTAATGCCTATAACAAGCATACAAGGAACGATAATCATCCCTCCGCCTATACCAAAAAGTCCTGAAGTGATACCTGCAATAATTCCTACAATAAAATAAAATAAATCAAATAATTCCATACATTAAAATCCCTTAAAGGAAAGATTTTATCTTATTAAAGTTAATATTTTTAAGAAAAATAATCCCAAGCAACTTTTAAAATCGTAAGAGCAACAACAAATAAAAATAAAATTTTAATGAAACGAGCATTTGTTTTTAATACAAATTTAGCTCCCAAAAAAGCTCCCAAAATTTGTCCTAAACCCATTAAAAGCCCTACACTCCAAAGCACTTCGTATTGCCAAAGAAAGATAAAAAGAGCGATGATATTGCTTGAGAAATTGAAAATTTTTGTATTAATGCTTGCTTTTTTCATATTAAAACCCAGAAAAAGCACACAGACAAAAATCCAAAATGAACCTGTGCCCGGTCCTAAAAATCCATCATAAAAGCCTAAAATTAAACCAAAAATCAGATAAAAAACTTTGATATTTTTGATTTTTACCTCCCCATCTTCTTTGCCTAAATGAGGTTTAAAAGCTGTATAAAGAAAGGTGAGTGTTAAACAGATGAGTATGATTAATTTGAGTTTATCATCTCTTACAAAAAGCACCCCATAACTTCCAAGTGCAGCCCCTAAAGCTGTAAAAAGCACTCCCCAAGTTAAATAGGGCATGGTTGTAGAGCGAAAATAGGTCATTGCAGCTGTAAATGAACCAAAGACACTTTGAAGTTTGTTTGTCGCTAAAGAAAGATGTGTGGGAATTCCACAAGCTATCAAGGCAGGAAGAGTGATCAGTCCGCCTCCACCTACAATAGAATCAATAAAACCTGCAAAAAGTCCTACAAAAAATAAAATCAAATAAAAAATTGTATCTAAATTTTCAAAGCCCAATTTAATTTCTCCCCGCTTTGACCAAGTCTATAAAGTGCAAAATCGTATTTGATAGGGTCGTTAGAATCAAATTCTTTTAATCTATCAGTCAATTCCAACACACTTTTAAAATCATAACTCTTACGTTTTATCAAGTTAAGCTTTAGCGAAACTTTGTGTGTATGAGTGTCTAAAGGAATGAGCAGGTCTTTTGTGTGAATTTTCCTCCAAAGTCCTATATCAAGTGCGTCTTGTCTGACCATCCATCTTAAAAACATATTATAACGTTTCAGTGTGGTTTGAGGTAAATTTTCAAAGGGTTTTAAAAAGAAAAAATTATAACCATAGCTTTCATAAACATTGATTTGTCTTGCTTTTTTGATAAAAGTTTTAATTGCATTCAGTATGTTTTTATCTTGTTGATAGGCTTGAGTGAAAAGATTTTCTAAGGAATCTTCTTGTTTTAATCTTCTTAAGGTAATAAAAATTTGGGCAATATCTTTTGAGTTTTGAAAACGATATTTAAGATTTTTACATTCTTTTTGAATGCATTCTTCATTGAAATCAAGCAAAGAAAAATCAAGTTTTTTTAAAAAATTGAGTATATTTCTTGCATGACCATAAGAAAATAAAGCACAGAGTAAGGCTATCCATTCTTCTTTGTATTTTTTAGCGATTTGTAAAGGATCGGGGGCATTGAATAGGGCTTGAGAATTATTTTGCTGACGCACCAAATTTTCAAATTGAGCTTTAAATTCAGCCTTACTCAATAATCTCTTAGCCTCCATTTCCCATACTTTTTTACGATTTTAAGCCAAGCAAGGTGTCAAGCATTTGATCAACGGTTGTTACAACTTTTGCAGCAGCTCCATAAGAGGCTTGATATTGTATTAAAGCAGCTAGTTCCTCGTTTGTATTCACTCCACTTTTGGATTGATATTCGCTATAAACAGAATTATAGAGCGTGGTATTGCTTGTATGGACTATTTCATTGTTTTCTCCATCACTTGCAATTTGTCCCGTAAATTTCCTATAATATTGTTCTAAAGTAAGATTATCAATCGTCCCATCAGCATTGTAAAAATTGACTTTGTCGTATTGAAGTTGTATGATTTCATTTGCCATATCATTACCACTATCAACCCCGTTTTTACTCGCTCTTAGTGTGCTAGGATCATTCATTAAAGAGTCTTTAACTGAAATATTTTCTGCATTATTACCGCTAAAAAATCCGCCTATGCTAAAAGCCCCTGCGAAATTTGTCCCCTTATCTTCAATGGAAACCTTAAAACCTGTTTTTGCATTGATTTGAAACAATCCGCTTTCAGTGTTTAAATCATAGCTAAAACTTGCATTGATATGGTCATCAACATCGTTTAAAGGGTTGTTATCTTTATTATCATCAGTATTTGAAGTGATTTGTGCGACAAGATCTTGCATTGTGGTATTGACATCAATGGTAATGGTTTTTCTTACTTGCTCATCACCTTTTTCATCATAAATGACTATATCAAAGCTCCCCGGCTGTATGGTCCTGTCATAATTTACCAAAGGTATATCCCCTCTTAAATAGGGTTGATAATCCGAAGTTATAGAACTTTTTGCAGAGCTTGCATAAATATTATTTGTTTCATTAATCAAAGTCTTTGAAAAAGTATCCAAAGAGTCCATATAACCTTGAATGATACCATCTTTGTATTTGCCTTCAGTTTTATTGTAATTTCTTCCTCTAAGATCAAGTTGTGCCCCAAGCTGTCCGCCTTTTAATTTAGCTGTAAGATCATGAACTTTTTCATCAGAAGTTTGATGATAAATGCTGTAAGATTTGTTTTTATCATCATAATCAAGCTTTAAAGGATGAAAATCCACCCCATCGACTAAGGTAAAACCCTCTATGCTAAGATTATATTGATGTCCGGGGTCTGTGATTTTAGTATCTAAGCGATTATTTTGCTGAATTTCATTCTTACTTGCTACACTATCAACGAGCTTAGAAAGAGTGAGCTCTAACTCATCTCTTTTATCCCTTAACTCATTAGCGTGGTCGGTAGTTAAGACCTCTTGTCCGTAAATTCTTTTATTGATAAGTGCAATTTCTTCGCCGATTCTATTAATCTCTTCCACCGTTGATTTTATATCGTCATTAATTTTTTGTTGAATTTGTTTTAAGGTTGAAAAAGACCCATTAAGGCTTTCAGCAAGAGTTTTAGCAGAATTAATCAAAGCGATTTTTGTAGAATCTTCATTAGGATTTGAGGCAAAATCATTCCAAGCTTGATTATATTTTTCTAAATTATTTAAAACCCCTGTTCCTAAAAGATCGGGAAATCTTTGTGCAATCTCCTGTAAAGAATCGCCCATATATTGAGTGTATTCAAGCTGATTTGTAGCATTTTTAAGCTTATAATAAGAATGCTCGTCATGCAAACGCACTATGCTTTCTACGAATGTTCCCATTCCAACTTCAACGCCATTTGTATTATAATATCCGCCCGTAGTTTGCACCACTCTTTGACGCGTATAAAAAGTGCTATTAGCATTAGAAATATTATTACCCGTAGTAGCAATTTGAAGCTCACTTGCTTTTAAACCGCTCACTCCTGTATATAAAGAAGAAAAAATTCCCATCTTAAATCCTTATACATTAATCTTAAAAATTGACTCTGGAATATCCTTTTTATTTCTATAAGCATTATCTGTTCCATTGCTATGAATGTCAAACATTTTATCGATTAAGCCATCGAGAAAATCCTTGACAATAAGCACGAGTTTAGCGTATTCTTTATTTTTAGTGTAAAGAGTCTGTAGATTTTTTTTAAGAATATCAAGCTTATTTTTATCTTCTTCATCAAGCATTTCGCTTAACCCCTTAGTGGAACTATTGTTTAATTGCACTAAGCTAAGATCAAGCTTTTTTTTAGCATTTACAAATTCGGTGATGAGTTTGTTTTTCTTTTCAACATTAGGTGCGACACTTTCGTGTTTAGCAATTTTGATATTTTCTAAGTCTTCTTCAGTCAATGCTATGAGTTTATCTAAGATAGCATTCACCTCATCTAAATGTTCTTTAAGCATTTTATCTCCTTTTTAAACTCTTAAAAAGGAGATAAATTTTTAGATTAGAGAATCTGCCATTGCAGAAGCTGTGGCTTTAAGATCAATCTTATAAGTGCCATCTTTAACTTCTTGTGCAATCTTTGAAACTTTATCATTCTCCATTTTTTGAGTTTCGTTTATTTTAGTTTCTTTATCAGTTTTATTTGTATTTAATGCTGCATTTGCAACATAACTTTGTTGTATAGAATTTATCATTATCTGCCTCCTTGATTAAAAGTCTTTATGAACCAAATCGGCTTTTAAGATAAAAACTTAACCTCTTTCTTTCAAAAAATCAAATAATAATTTTGAAAAACCTAAACCACCACTTAAAGCTTTACTCATCGTATCATTATACATAGAAGAATAAATCTCATCGCTCGCATCTTTTCCAAAAAGAGAATTTTGATTTTTTAAAGATATATCCAAAATTTCTTTGATTAAAAAAGCTTCAAAAGCGTCAGTTTGTTCCTTTAAAAGCTCATCTTCTTTCGTTTGAGTTTTAAATTCGCTTTTATCAATTTTATTTTTTGTAGCATCTAATAAAGCTGTGTTTAAATGATAAGTGCTTAAAAAATTATCCATCATATCACCTCTAAATCGGCATTAATCGCCCCAGCACGTTTTAAATTTTCCATTATAGTAATGATGTCATTAGGTGATGCACCAAGGCGATTGAGCATTCTTGCAACATTAGCCACCGTTGTTTTTGAATTTGAAATGCGAAGAGTGTTTGAAGTTGGGTCTATCATACCCCCATCTTTCATATCAATTTCATTTTGTGCTGCTGGATTATCATTATTTGGTTCAATTTTTATAGTAATATCTTTATGTGTAATGAGCACAGGCTCAACTTCAACATCCACCCCTGCAATCACGGTTCCGGTTCTTTCATCGATAATGACTTTATTTTGCGGAGTGTAAGCAATGTCTTGCTCTAATACTCTTGCCATAAATTCAACATTTGAAAGCTCTTCAGGTTTATTGAGTTTAATCGTTCTTGAATCAACAGCTCTTGCAACACTTTCGTCAAAAATAGTATTTAAAACCCTTTCTATATCGTGAGCGGTCTTAAAATCTGCTGTTTTTAAACTCAAGGTTAAATCATTATTTTCGCTAAAATTCTGTGAAATTTCTCTTTCTACATTAGCCCCGCCCATAATTGTTGCTGCAGTAGTGTGTGTCCCTGCTCCACCGGGTCTTGCCGCTAAACCGCCGGTTGAAAGTGAGCCTTGTGCTATGGCATAAATCTCACCATCAATTCCTCTTAGAGCTGTAAGCAAAAGAGTTCCTCCTTGCAAGGACTTCGCATCTCCTAAAGAAGCGACCGTAACATCAAGTTTATCCCCGCTTTTAGCAAAAGCTGGAATGGTAGCTGTAACCATAACAGCAGCAGTGTTTTTGGACTTAATATCATCAGGATCGACTTTAATGTTCATTCCTTGTAAAAGGTTGGAAATGGATTGAAGTGTGAATTTAGAGCTTGTCCCATCTCCACTTCCATTAAGTCCCACAACCAAACCATAGCCTATGAGCTGATTGTCCCTAACGCCAACTGTATTGACCACTTCTTTGATTTGAATTGCTAAAAGGCTTAAATTCATTAATAAAATCGTCAATAAAATTCTCATCGCATTTTCCTTAAAAATACTTTAGATTAAAAGAAAGCAAAAAACATTCCAACATTGAAGCCCTTGTTTTAATTCAGAGCTTTGTAAGGTTTTTAATAAAATTTTATCTTATTTTAGATAAAATGTTGCAATTTTATATTATATTTTTAAGGTAGGGATTGAAAAAATTAGTCATAGACCTTGATGGAACACTTACAATTGATGATAAAAATGTGCCTTATGAAAAGAAAAAAGTCAATCAAGAAGTTTTGGAAAAACTTAAAATTTACAAAAAAATGGGTTTTAAGATTACCATTTTTACAAGCAGAAATATGAAGACTTATAGAGGTGATATAGAAAAAATTAAGGCTTTAACTCTCCCTAAAATCAAAACTTGGCTCGCAGAAAACCATATCGTTTATGATGAGCTTATCGTTGGAAAACCTTGGTGTGGTGATGAAGGCTTTTATATTGATGATAAAGCAATTCGCCCTCTTGAATTTAGCACACTTGATTTTAAAGAAATTACTCAATTGCTTAATACAAAAAAGCAACAAAAAGCTGTTTTAATCACTTCGGCTAAATACTTAAGTGATGAATTTACCCTTGAGTTTGGTCAAATTGTGCCTTCATTTTTACCCTTAGGCAATAAAAGATTGTATGAGTATCAAGCAAAATTATTTAAAGATTGTAGAATTTTCTTATCCTTACCTAAAGATTTTAAAATCAATACTTTTGATTTAAAAAAATTTAAAAATTTAGGTATAAAACCGCTTTTTGTTCCAAATGATTTAAATCTTGGTGAATCCATTGTATATTGCATAAATTTGCTTTGTGAAGACGAACTTTATATTATCCATGGAGATTGTTTTTTTAAAGATTTAGAATTAATTCCTAATTCTTTAGTGCTGGCAAGAGTAAAGGAAAATTATAATTGGGCTTATATGGATAAGGATTTTAAGATAAAAAATTCTGAAGAGCTCGATGAAAATTTAATCTTAGCAGGAGCTTTTCACATACAAAACACACGCGTTTTAACAAGGACTATTGTTCGAAATGGTTATTCTTTTTTTAAGGGTTTAAAATCTTATTCTAAGATTTTACCTTTTACAATTTTGAAAAATGATTCTTGGCTTGATTTTGGATTATTAACAAATTATTTCCATTCTAAAAAAGTTATTCAAACTCAAAGGTCTTTTAACACTCTTACCCATAATAAATGGGGGGGGGGAATGGTCCAAAAGACTTCCTCGTGGCTTAAAAAGATTGAAGCAGAAATTTCTTGGTTTGAATCTTTACCCAAAGAGCTTTGCATTTTCATACCTCAATTTTTACGAGGACAGGGTTGCTATTTTACTGAATATATCTACAATAATACTCTAGCCGAACTTTTTGTTTTTGGTAAGCTTCCAAATTATGTTTGGGTAAGAATTTTTTATTCTTTAAAAGATTTTTTGGATAAGCTTCATTCTTTTAAAAATGAGAATCTTGTTTTAAATTTTGATTATAAGGCAAAAATTTTACAAAGACTTGAAGAATTCTCTAAACAAAATAACATTGATTTGAATCAAAAATGGCAATTAGGAGATAAAACATTGCCTTCAATTTTAGAACTTGTTAAAAAACTTGATAAATATATAAAAAGTCCAAAATGCTACACTCTAATCCACGGAGATTTTTGTTTTTCAAACATTATGTATGATTTTAGGGCAAATAGTATTAAAACTTTTGACCCTAGAGGTATGGATTTTGATGAAAAAATTTCAAATTTTGGCGATGCAAATTATGACTTAGCAAAATTAGTTCATAGTGTGTTTGGTTACTATGATTTTATCATTGCTGGATTTTATAATCTAAAAATCAAAGCAAATACAATTCAATTCTCATTTTTTCACCATAATGAACTTAAAAATATACAAAAGAGTTTCTTAGAAATTTTTAAACCGGATAAAGAAATTTTCGCTTTAAATATACATTTATTTTTATCAATGCTCCCTTTGCATAAGGATTGCAAAGAAAGACAAATGGCATTTTTAGCTAATGCCTTAAGGCTCTTTGATGAATTTTTTGAGGAGGAGTTGTGATTATCATCTTCCCTATGGCTGGACTTTCAAGTCGTTTTGCAAAGGCTGGTTACCATAAACCCAAATATATGCTTGATTTAAATGGCACGAGTGTATTTTCAAAAGCTGTTTTAAGTTTTAAAAAATATTTTAATCATTTTAAAATCCTTTTCATTTATAGAAATATAGAAAATTCTAAAGAATTTATTAAAAGAGAGTGTGAAAAAATGCAACTTGAATTTTATGAATGTGTAGAATTAGAAAAGGAAACAAAGGGACAGGCTCACACCGTAATGCTAGGACTCCAAAAAGCAAAGATTAAAGCAGATGAGAGTCTTTTGATTTTTAATATCGATACTTTTAGACCTAATTTTTCTTTGCCACCAAATTTGGATATTTTTGATGGATATTTGGAAGTTTTTGAGGGCGAGGGCGAACAATGGAGTTTTGTTTTGGCTGACAAAAATGGCAGGGTGCTTAGAACAACAGAAAAAGAAAGAATTTCAAATCTTTGTAGTAGCGGGATTTATTATTTTAAAAAAGCTAAAGATTTTAAAGAAGTATTCTTAGAACTTCAAAGTAAAGATGAAAGAATCAAAGATGAATTTTATATCGCTCCTATGTATAATGTTTTGATTAAAAAAGGAGCTTTTATAGGCTTTGTAAAGATTAATTTAGATGAAATTATCTTTTGTGGAACCCCTTTAGAATATGAACATTTGATACAATGATTTTTTAAGTGCATTTACCATTCGTTTTTTTTTTTTTTGTAAAAATTGCTTTGGAATTTTTAAGGAAAAACGATGAAAAAAATAAGCTTTGCAATGCCAATTTATCCTCCACATTTTCGTAATGCTTTAAATTTTATTACAAGTTTTAAAAAGCATAAGCTTCATTTGCAAAGTGATTTTTACTTGGTTTTTTCTAATTCTAATGATCAAGAAAAATTTAAAGCTCTTGCAGGTAAAGCAGATTTTAAAAGTTTAATTTTACCCTTTATTCCACAAAGAACTAATGCAACTGCAGCAATTAAAAAATTCTATGCTTTATCTTGTTTAAAAAAATTATATCAATATATCATCGTAGTTGATAGCGAGAGTTTAATCATCAAAAATATTGATTTAATGAAAATGTGTGATGAATTTTATCAAAATAAAATTCTTTATGGTAATGAAACATTAGCAGGAATAAAACTTGACAGAATTACTAACCGAGCTCTTTGGCATTTTAAAAATCATCCTCAATTAAAAAATGCAAAGACGAATTTATATTTATGGTTTAATCAAATTTGTATTTATGAAAATGAGTGTTTAGAAGAATTTTTTAAGCTTACAAAAATTAATGAGAATTTAACCGAAGTGCTTTGGGAAGATTTTGAACACTATATTTATATGACTTATCTTATTCTTTATAGAAATTTTAGGATAGAAAATATAGAAATTATTTCTCGCTATGGGATTTTTGAAGCATATAATTTTAAACCTACAAGCATGAAATTTCTTTATACTCAATTTTATCATTGCACCCCCGGAATTTATAATCTCATTGACACTCGAAAAGTTTTTATGTTTATACAAATAGATAGAAAAGGAATTCTTCCTCTCAATTCTCCAGATTATATTTTCAAAAATGCTTGTTCTCGTGTCAAAGAAACATTATCTTATCAATTAGGATTTGCAATGATAAAAAATTTTAAAGGATTTAAAATTTTTAAACTTCCTTTTATTTTGGCAAAAATTGCAATCAAATATAAAAAAATACAGCAAAAATATCAATTTTTAAGTCTTGTAAATCCTATTTTACAGCTTCCTTCTTTAGAGAGTTATGTTGATTTTCCAAAGGCTTTAGAATGTAAAAAACATTTATCTTATATTTTAGGTTCGACTTTGATTAAATCATATAAACGATATAAATGGGGGGGGGGGATTAGTTTTTTTGTTTAAAATACCTTCTATCGTCAAAGAATTCAAAAAAAAGAAAAACAATGAAAATTTGTGAATTTTAAAAATATTTTTTTAATCTCAAATCAAAGCAGATGAAAAATTTCTTAGAATTTTTCATAAAAGCTTAGCGAAGTTAAACCAAATTTTTTAAGTTTAATCCGCTTAAATTCATTAAGAAATTGCGGGGTGTGTAAGTCTTTATGATGCTCTAAAATCAAAGCTGAAATTTTAGACGAATCAAGCTGATTTAACAGGGTATAAATTCTTTCATAAATCCCCTCAAAACCTTTCCTTATATCAAAAGGCGGGTCAAAATAAAGGACAGCCAAAGCATCAATTTGTTTTAAAAGCTTAGGTAAAAGCTCGAAGCTATCTCCATTTAAGATGTGTAAATTTTCATCTAAAGCCTTTGCATTTTTCAAAGCAATATGATAAGCCTTTTTATCAAGCTCGATGGCATAGGCTTTTAAAGCATAATTACTCAATGCCGTTGCTGCCATCAAAGCACTGCCACCAAAAGCTTCTATGAAAATTTTATCCCTTAAATTTTGTCTTAAAACATTAAAGACGCAAGAACAGACAATGTTTTTAGTGCTTCTTGTGCTTTGCAAACTTGGCAAAAGAAGTTTTTTTCCTTTGTAGCGACCGCTTGGAATGCTTGTGAAAATTTTTTTAGAATTTTGCTTTAAAAAATCGCTTTTAACTTCACTCATTCATCAAGGCTTTAACGAGCTTATCTTTTAAACTTAAAATGGCTTTATTGATTTTTTCTTCGTATTCTTTTTTAAATTCATTTGCAATTGTATCGATTTTTTGTTCCAAAATTTTTCTTTGCTCTTGGGCTAATTTTTTTGCAGCGATTTTCAAAGCTTCATCGAATTCCTCTAAAGAAGTTAAAAGCTTTTCTTTGCTAAAAGGCACTTGTAAAAAGGGAGAATTATCATTGATGATAAACAAGGGTTTTGCATGGGAGATTTTTTCATCACAAACGATAAAATCACAATCATTTTTTGTTACCAAATGTTCTTTTAAAAAAAGCTCTAAGGATTTTTCTAAAATCAAATCCTTACAATCAACTGCAATTCTCATATCAAAGTAACTTTTAATTTATGATTTTTCAAACTTGCACTCTCTTCACCTTCAATGAGTGCAATCAATTCTTGAGAATTTAAAATATAAAAATCCTCAAAATCCCTCCCACTTTCTTTCATCAAATCCTTACAACAAGTATCAAACATATAAAAATCTTTTGCCTCATCAACAACTAAAAAATCACAACCCTTATCATAAGCGTCTAAAACAATATCTGCGGCTATTTTATAGGCTAAATTTACATTAAAATTTAAAAGTTCAAAACCGCTTGATGGATTTTTAAAATCCATAATCTTAGCCTTAAGTTTGGTTTTTAATTCTTCATTTTCATAACCATAAAAACCTATATTAAATCCCTTAAAATCGTGCTTTATATGTGTTAGTTTTCTCTTTTCTTCTTTTTTAAATTCTTTAAAATTTATTAAATTTTTATCAATCAATCCTGCTTGAGAAATTTCATCTTTTAACTTCTTAATAATTTGCTCTAAATCCTTGTTTTTAGTAGGAAGATGATAAAAAATTCCGCGATTTTTATCTGCAAGAATTTGTAAAAAATCAAGTTTTTTCCCGGGATATTTTTCAATCATTTTAAAAATAAAATAAAACAAAGAATCTCCAAAACAATCTTGATTGAATTTTAAAATTTCACTTGTATAATAAAGATAATCATATTTTTCATAGAGTTTTTTATCCTCATCATTAACCAAAGAAGCAACAAATTTAAATTCGTCTAAAAAATCTTTTTTATCAAAGATTAAATCTTTTGTAGCTCTTTTTAAACTTAAAGGTTCAATCATAAGCTCAAAACCTTCTTCTTGTAAAATTTGTTCTAAATTTGCACAGAGGGGAAAAGGCTTAGAATTGACTAAAATATAAGCATTTTCATCTTTTGGAAAATCAAAATAAATATCATCATCTTGCACCTGCAAGAGCAAGTCATAAAGAGCCTTAAAATTTTCATAATTATCATAAACATAGGGCTTATAATAGTCTTCATAATCTTTATTTTTATCAAATCTAAAAATTCTAAGTTCTAATTTTTTCATTTGAATTTCCTCTGATAAATTTTTATTTTCAATTATATAAAAAAATTCTAAAATTCACTAGAATTTAAAAAAAAATTTTATAAAATAAATTCTATGGATAAAGAAAAATTGATTATCAAAGCCTTTTTAAATGAACTCAATGGAGATGATGGAGCGGTCATTAAAAATTGGTGTTTGAGTAAGGATTTATTCTTTGAAAATGTGCATTTTAAAAGAGAATGGCTTAGTTTAGAGCAAATTGCTTCAAAGGCTATGCTTGTTAATATTTCTGATGCCATTGTTATGAATGCTGTGCCCCGATACGCTCTTTTAGGACTTGCTTTACCTAAAAATTTAAATGAAAATCAAATCAAAGATTTGCAAAGAGGTTTTTTAAAAACAGCAAAAAAATTTGGCATTAAAATTATAGGTGGAGATACGATAAGTAATGAAAAAATCGATATTTCCATTACTCTACTTTCAAAAATTAGAAAAAAAGCCATTTATCGTAAAGGTTTAAAAATCGGGCATTTGCTTGCATTCACAGGGGAACTTGGACAAAGTTTAAAGGGACTTGAACTCTTGCAAAAAGGTGGAAGTTTAGAGGCAAAACATCGCTTTATTAAGCCAAAATTACGTAAAGATTTTTTTTATAAAATTGCAAATAAAGTTGTATGTGCTATGGATATTTCAGATGGCTTAAGCAAAGATTTATCGCGTTTATTAGAACTGAATCAGCTTGGAATTTCTTGGTTTAAGACACTTGATTTTTATGAGCTTTATAGTGGAGAGGAATATGAAATTTTATTTGCCTTTGAAAAAAAAGATAAAGAATTTATAGAAAAAATGGCTCAAAAATACAAACTCAAACTCAATATCTTTGGTCAAGCAGTGAAAGGAAAATATGAATTTAGGGGAAAAGAACACCATTTTTAAACCTTTGTATTCATTAAAACACAGCCCTATTGAAGCATATTTTAGTAAAAATAGCGAAGATTTTGTCGTGCGTGAAAAAGCTCTTTATGAATTCAGTGGCACAGGAGAGCATTTGATTTTACATATTTGTAAAAAAGATTTAAGCACGAGTGAAGCTGTGAGTATTTTAAGTCAAATGAGCGGGGAAAAGATAAAAAATTTTGGTTATGCAGGACTTAAAGACAAGCAAGGAACAACTTTTCAATACATTTCAATGCCTAAAAAATTTAAATCTTTTTTGAATGATTTTTCCCATCCAAAGCTTAAAATTGTAGAAATTTTTACTCATCATAATAAACTTAAAATCGGACATTTAAAAGGGAATTCTTTTTTTATCCGGCTTAAAAAAGTTTCTCCTCTTAATGCTCTTAAAATCAAACAAGCCTTTACAATCCTTGAAAATCAAGGATTTGCAAATTATTTTGGTTATCAAAGATTTGGAAAATTTCAAGATAATTATTTAGAAGGACTTGAAATTTTAAAGGGCAAAAAAGTTAAAAATCCTAAACTTAAGAATTTTTTTATCAGTGCTTTTCAAAGTGAGCTTTTTAACAGATATCTTAGTAAAAGAGTGGAATTATCGCATTTTGCAAAGGATTTTAGCGAAAAAGAACTTGCCCGAATTTACAACTTGTCTAAAAGTGAAGCCCTTTTTTTAAAAAAACAAAAACATTTTTTTAAGCTTTTAAAAGGAGATGTTTTGGGACATTATCCCTTTGGAAAATGCTTTATTTGTGAGGATTTAGAAACAGAAAGTCAAAGATTTTTAAAAAAAGATATAAGCGTTTTAGGGCTTTTACTCGGTGAGAGAGCTTTTAAAACAACGCAAGGTTTGGCACAAAATTTAGAAGCTGAAATTTTTAGTCCTTTTAATGAATTTATACCACAAATGCAAGGTTCAAGACGTTTTATGTGGAGTTATTTAGAAAAGAGTAAGATGGATTATGATGAAAAAAAGGCACATTTGTGTTTGGAATTTTTTCTTCAAAAAGGCTCTTATGCAACGACAATTTTAGAAGAACTTTTGCATCAGAATTTTGACTAAGGGATAAGAAATGAAAATTTTAGGTTTTGATATAGGAATTTCAAGTATAGGTTGGGCTTTTGTTGAAAACGAAGAGCTTAGGGATTGCGGGGTAAGAATTTTCACAAAGGCAGAAAATCCCGAAAATGGAGAGTCTTTGGCTCTACCAAGACGCGAAGCAAGAGGTGTAAGACGCAGATTAGCAAGAAGAAAAGCAAGGCTTAATGGTGTTAAAAAACTTCTTTGTCAAGAATTTGGGCTTAAGCTTAACGATTATTTTTCAAACGATGGAGAATTACCTAAAGCTTATCAAATGAGTAAAAATACTAAAAGTGTCTATGAATTAAGAACTTTAGCTTTGAGTTGTAAGCTTGAATTTAAAGATTTGGCTCGTGTGTTTTTGCATATTGCTAAGCATCGTGGTTATGGCAATAAACATGCTAAAATTTCTCAAGATAGCAAAGATATAGGGCAAATCAAAAAAGCACTTAAGCATAACGAAGAGGAGTTAAAAAATTATAGGAGTGTGGGCGAATATTTGTATAAAAATTTTTATCAAAAAGTTAGAAATTTTGAAGAAATAAAAACAAAAAATAAAAACAATCAAAGTACATTTGAATTTAAAAATGTCCGCAATAAATCTGGAAATTATAAGCAATGCGTTTCTCAAGAATGGCTTAAAAATGAATTAAAATTAATCTTTGAAAAACAAAGAAGTTTTGGGGTTAAATTAAGCAAAGATTTTGAAAATGAGCTTTTAGATAAAATCTTTTTTCAAAGAGAATTAAAAGATTTTAGTGATAAGATAGGATTTTGTATCTATTTTGAGGGTAAAAAACGAGCTTCAAAAGAAAGTTTAAGTGCAAAAGAATTTATTGCATTAACGCGAATGATTAATACGTTTAAAAATCTCGAACAACAAAATAGAAAAAATCAAAGCGGAGAAATTTATAGTCAAGAAATAATTAAAGAAATTTTAAACATAATATTAGATAAAGGAATGATGAAATACAAGGAATTGCGGACACTCTTAAAGCTCGATAAAAGCATACAATTTAAAGATTCTAAATTGAGTTATGAAAAAGGGATTGAAAAAGCCGAAGAAACAAAATTTATAGATTTTAAAGAATTGAGAAATTTTAAAAAGGCTTTAGGAGGAAGTTTTGAGGGCTTAGAGAGAAAACATATTGATGAGATTGCTCATAAAATTACCTTGATTAAAAGTAAGGAAAAATTAAAAATTGCCTTAGAAAATTATATTAAAGAGCATAAATTAGAGCAAAGATTAAATGAGTGTTTGGGCAATTTAAGTGAGCTTGATTTTTCGGGACATATCGATTTAAGCCTAGAAGCTTTGGAGCAAATTTTACCTTTTATGAGAGAGGGTTTTCGCTATGATGAAGCGGTGAAAAAAGCTGGACTTAGAGAGATAAGAAAAGATTATTTGAAAAAAGATTTTTTACCGCCACTTAAAGATTTTGAAAACTTAGCAAATCCTGTGGTCGTAAGAGCATTAGCAGAGTATCGTAAAGTTCTTAATGCTTTGCTTAAAAAATATGGAAAAATGCATAAAATTCATATTGAATTGACACGCGAAATAGGGCTAAATCATAAGGAAAGACAAAATTATATAGAAGAGCAGAAGAATAATTTTAATTTCAATGAAGAAGCTCGTAAAAAATGTGAGGAAATCGGACTTGATGCTGAAAAATATCTTTTAAAAATGAAACTTTTCTTAGAACAAGATGAATTTTGTATTTATAGCGGAGAGAAAATTAAAATTGAGCATTTAAGAGATGCTAAAATGTTAGAAATTGATCATATTTATCCTTATTCTCGAAGTTTTGATGATAGTTATCTTAATAAAGTCCTTGTTTTCAGCAAAGAAAACCAAAATAAAGGTAATAAAACACCTTTTGAAGCTTTTGGAAACGATAAAGAAAAATGGGATAAAATCAAAGGTTTAACTCAAGGACTTAAAAAACTTCCTTCTAAAAAGAAAAAAAGAATTTTAAATTTGTATTTTAATGATAAAGAAGCGGGATTTATTTCTAGAAATCTCAATGATACTGCTTATATTGCAAGGTTTAGTGCAAATTACACAAAATATTTTTTGGATTTTTTACCTTTGAGTGAAAATGAAGTAAGCATTTCTGGAGAAAAAGGCTCAAAAGTGCATGTAGAAGCCATTAGTGGAAGACTCACTGCAATGCTTAGGCATTATTGGGGATTAGGGCAAAAAGACAGAAACAATCATCTTCATCACGCGGTTGATGCGGTTATTGTTGCTTACACAAATGCCAAAATCATAAAAAATTTTGCAGATTTTAAAAAATTTAGAGAACAAAATAAGGCAAAAATTTATGCTAAAGAGTTTGCACAAACCACAGATAAAAAAATCTTTAAACCTTGTGAAAATTTTAGAAATAAGATTTTGATGAAAATAGATGAAATTTTTGTTTCAAAACCACCCAGAAAAAGAGCAAGAGGAGCTTTACATAAAGAAAGTTTTATGAGTTTTGATGATAAAAAATTGCTTAAAAGTTATGGAGGCAGAGAGGGTGTAAAAAAGGCATTAAGTTTAGGAAAAATTCGCAAAATTGGAACAAAAATTGTTGAAAATAAAAATATGGTTCGAGTAGATATTTTTAAAGATAAAAAGGGTAAATTTTATGGTGTTCCCATTTATACTATGGATTTTGCTTTAGGAATTTTGCCAAATAAAGCAGTTGTAAGTGGGGAAGATAAAAAAACAAGAGAGATTAAAGATTGGAAAGAAATGGATGAAAAATATGAATTTTGTTTTAGTTTATTTAAAGATGATTTGATTAAGATACAAAAGAAAGATATGAAAGAGCCAAAATTTTGTTATTATAAGAATTTTGATGTTTCTAATGCTTCAATTTGCATTGCTAAGCACGATAATAAATTTGAAAATAGGGACGAGGATGAAAAAATCTTATATTCTAAAGCCACTTATAAGAAAGTAGAAGCTAGAGGTATAGGGATTCAAAACCTTAAAATTTTAGAAAAATGGCAAGTTTCACCTTTAGGAGAGAAACGGGAATTTGAATTTGAACCGAGAAAAAATATAAGTTTAAAAACAACAAATAGAAAAAATGTCTTTTGATGAAGCTTTTAAGAGTGTTTTGATAGGTTCTAATGTAAAACTTAGCCTAAAACTCAATCATCTTGTCATCAAAAAAGATGAAAGTGAAACCAAGCTTTTTTTAAAAGATATTAACCTCATTATTTTAGAGACTCATCAAATTAATCTAAATTCTGCTTTGTTAAATGCTTTGGTGAAACACAAAATCATACTTCTAACTTGTGATGAGTCTCATCAAATCAATGGTATTTTCACTCCTTTTTTAGGACATTTCTTAAGTGCGAAAATAGCAAAAGAGCAAATGGCTGTAAGTGTTCAAAGAAAGGCGATTTTATGGCAAAAAATCATTAAAAATAAAATCAAAAATCAAGCTTATGTCTTAAAATTTTCAAAGCACCAAAAACAAAGTGAAGAATTGCTTGAATTTTCTAAGAGAGTTTTATTAGGAGATTCTAAGAATGTAGAAGCGAATGCCGCAGCTTTATATTTTAAAACTTTATTTGGGAAAAATTTTTACAGAGAAGAGCTTTGTTTTGTCAATTCTGCTTTAAATTACGGCTATGCTGTTATTAGAGCTTGCATCATTCGTAGTGTTTGTATCAGCGGACTTCTCACTTGGCAAGGGATTAAACACGATAATATTTATAACAATTTTAATCTTTGTGATGATTTGATAGAGGTTTTTAGACCTTGGGTGGATTTATGTGTTTTAGCTTTATTAAAAAATAAACAAAATGACAATGAATTTATAACGAAAGAAAATAAAAGAATGCTAATAGAAAATTTGCAAAGTAAGGTTAAAATCGATGGAAAAATTTATCCTTTGAATCGTGCCATCAATCACTACACGCAAAATTTTAAGAATGCTTTATTAGATAATCAAGAATTAATGCTTGTGGAATTTGATGATTGAAGATAAATTTATGCGTGTGCTTTTAATGTTTGATGTGCCAACTAAAACTAAAAAAGAACAAAAATATGCCAATCAATTTAGAAAAAATTTAATCAAACTCGGTTTTTTTATGATGCAATTTAGCGTATATGTTAGAATTTGTAAGGGCTTAAGTTCCGCTAAAAGCTCTATCAATGCACTCAAAAAACATTTACCACCTTATGGAAATGTCCGTGTTCTTATCATCACTGAAAAACAATTTGACAATATAGAAATTTTATTAGGAGAAATAAGTTTTAATGAAAAAATGAATGATGATAAAAATCTTGTTTTATTTGAATTTGATGAAAAAACAGGGGATTATCGTTACAATACAGAAAAAATATCTGATAAAAAAGAGAAACATTCTGTTAAAAAAGAAAAGATTTATCAAGCTCGTTTAATTGAATTTTAACGGTTTTTAAGGGATTGCAAACCCTGCGGGGAACCGAAAAACCCCTTATTTTAGTCCCTTTTTAAATTTATGATAAAAATTATAACATAAAATTTTATAATTTTTATGCAAAATTTTAAACCTAAATCCCTTTTTATTTTAATTTGATGAGAGTCTATTGTATCATAAAAAAAATTAAAAAGGGACTAAAACGTAAATTCATAATTTAAATTGGTTATATCAATTGTATCATAAAAAAAATTAAAAAGGGACTAAAACATCAGCTTGAGTTACATTGACTGCAGTTTGATTGTATCATAAAAAAAATTAAAAAGGGACTAAAACTTAATCCCTTATTATAATATTAAAACATTAATTGTATCATAAAAAAAATTAAAAAGGGACTAAAACGTTATTGAATGATTATCAGTTCATTCAAAAATTGTATCATAAAAAAAATTAAAAAGGGACTAAAACGATTTAGTGTTACACCAGCCCGATTTAATTATTGTATCATAAAAAAAATTAAAAAGGGACTAAAACATCAGCTTGAGTTACATTGACTGCAGTTTGATTGTATCATAAAAAAAATTAAAAAGGGACTAAAACTTAATCCCTTATTATAATATTAAAACATTAATTGTATCATAAAAAAAATTAAAAAGGGACTAAAACAAAAGAAGGTATGGCTAAAGCTGATGCTGAATTGTATCATAAAAAAAATTAAAAAGGGACTAAAACATCTTATGACGCTTATAATGAGACTATGGGATTGTATCATAAAAAAAATTAAAAAGGGACTAAAACATTGGGTCAATCGCTTTCAAATTTTCAATTGATTGTATCATAAAAAAAATTAAAAAGGGACTAAAACAATTCTCTATCTGTTGCGTTAGCTTCTTGTATTGTATCATAAAAAAAATTAAAAAGGGACTAAAACTCTTTACGAGTTGCTTAATGACTATAATTTATTGTATCATAAAAAAAATTAAAAAGGGACTAAAACCGTTTATAATGCTCTGTAAGAAGCCTTACCATTGTATCATAAAAAAAATTAAAAAGGGACTAAAACCCCTGCGATGGCTTATAATATGATTTGGAAATTGTATCATAAAAAAAATTAAAAAGGGACTAAAACGATTTAGTGTTACACCAGCCCGATTTAATTATTGTATCATAAAAAAAATTAAAAAGGGACTAAAACATCAGCTTGAGTTACATTGACTGCAGTTTGATTGTATCATAAAAAAAATTAAAAAGGGACTAAAACTTAATCCCTTATTATAATATTAAAACATTAATTGTATCATAAAAAAAATTAAAAAGGGACTAAAACATCTTATGACGCTTATAATGAGACTATGGGATTGTATCATAAAAAAAATTAAAAAGGGACTAAAACATTGGGTCAATCGCTTTCAAATTTTCAATTGATTGTATCATAAAAAAAATTAAAAAGGGACTAAAACATCTTGTAAATGGGTAGGAAATTCAGATGGATTGTATCATAAAAAAAATTAAAAAGGGACTAAAACGCTACCAAGAAAATAAAGCTAAATGGGGTCATTGTATCATAAAAAAAATTAAAAAGGGACTAAAACTTCGCAAGGTTCATTTTCACCCGCTACTGAATTGTATCATAAAAAAAATTAAAAAGGGACTAAAACAATTCTCTATCTGTTGCGTTAGCTTCTTGTATTGTATCATAAAAAAAATTAAAAAGGGACTAAAACTCTTTACGAGTTGCTTAATGACTATAATTTATTGTATCATAAAAAAAATTAAAAAGGGACTAAAACCGTTTATAATGCTCTGTAAGAAGCCTTACCATTGTATCATAAAAAAAATTAAAAAGGGACTAAAACCCCTGCGATGGCTTATAATATGATTTGGAAATTGTATCATAAAAAAAATTAAAAAGGGACTAAAACTTTCAATGGTTGCTTGTTCGACTTATTTTGATTGTATCATAAAAAAAATTAAAAAGGGACTAAAACAGTAATTCTCCAATCCAATTAACCTTACTAATTGTATCATAAAAAAAATTAAAAAGGGACTAAAACTCTGAGGTTCAAGCTCGTTATTTTTGTTCTATTGTATCATAAAAAAAATTAAAAAGGGACTAAAACTTATCCTGCATGGGCTTACATCAAAATATATTGTATCATAAAAATTTAAAAGTGATTTAATTTAAAAAAAGTTGTAATGAGGAAGTAAGCTGCAAATTTTAAAATATAAATAGAAATACATTTTTCAATATCTACAAAAGATAAAAGATATTAAAACAAATGCTTTATAGCATAGAAATGCAATTTCAATTAAGATAGAGATATAATGTAAATATGAAAAAATATAAAATCATTGAAAAAATACAAAATTTCATTTAAAATGTTAATTTAAATCGCAATCAATTCTAAAATTTTAATTTTTTTACAAAGATAATGCAAAAATTTAAAAAAAATTTGTTAAATTTTCAAAATCATTAAAATATAAAAATTCAATTTTTCTTTAAATAGGGTGGAAAATGAAAAAGAATTTAATCATAGTAGAATCTCCAGCAAAGGCGAAGACCATAGCAAATTTTTTAGGCAAAGATTATGAGGTGATTGCTTCTAAGGGACATATTAGAGATTTGCCTAAAACAAGCTTTGGTATCAAAATAGAAGATGAAAAATTTATACCAGAATACAAAATAAGTTCGGATCATAGTGCCTTAGTTAAGGAGTTAAAATCCAAGGCTAAAGACGCTTCGCAAATTTTCTTAGCTACTGATGAAGATAGAGAGGGTGAAGCCATAGCATATCATATTGCTAAAGCCTTAGGTAAAGATGAAAATTCCTTACCCAGAATAGTTTTTCACGAAGTCACTAAAAGTGCGATTGAAGATGCGCTTAAAAAGCCAAGAAAACTCAATATGAGTTCAGTTGATGCTCAACAAGCAAGAAGATTGCTTGATAGAATAGTAGGCTATAAACTTAGCCCTCTTTTAGGACAAAAAATTCAAAGGGGATTGAGTGCAGGAAGGGTGCAATCTGCTGCTCTTAAAATCATAGTTGATAGAGAAAAAGAAATCAAAGCCTTTGTTCCGCTTGAATATTTTAGTGTAGATATGATTTTTGAAAAAGATTTGGATGCTGAACTCGTCGCATTTGATAAGGCTAAAATCGAAAGACTCACTCTTACAAATAAAGACAGAGCAAAGCTTGTTTTTGAAGAATGCAAAAAAGGAGAATTTGTCATTAAAGAAATTGAAAGTAAAGAACGCAAAATTGCCCCGCCTCCGCCATTTATGACTTCAACCTTACAACAAAGTGCGAGCAATCAGCTTGGTTTTAGTCCTAAAAAAACTATGATGATTGCTCAAAAACTCTATGAGGGTGTGAATACACATCAAGGCACAATGGGCGTTATTACCTATATGAGAACTGATAGTCTTAATCTTGCTAAAGAGGCTTTGAAATCCGCAAGAACTTTTATCAAAGAGAATTTTGGTGCAAATTACTTGCCACAAAAAGAAAAAATTTATACAAGCAAAGCTAAAGGAGCGCAAGAGGCTCATGAAGCGATTCGTCCTACAAATTTAGACTTTACCCCGCAGATTGCAACACAATTTTTAGGTAAAGATGAGTTAAAACTCTATACTTTGATTTATAACCGCTTTTTAGCATGTCAAATGAAAGAAGCTGTGTCACAAATTCAAAATGTTTTTGTCGCAAATAATAGGGCTGTATTTAAAATCAGCGGACGCAAAATACTCTTTGATGGGTATTATAAAATTTATGGAGATAAAGATAAAGATAGAATTTTACCTGATTTAAAAATTTCTCAAGCCTTAAAAATTCAAAATTTAGAGCTTAGTTCTCATTTGACTGAACCACCTGCACGATATTCTGAAGCTGGACTTGTTAAAAAACTTGAAAGTCTTGGTATAGGGCGTCCTTCGACTTATGCTCCGACCATTTCTATCCTTACAAGCAGGGATTATGTTCGTATTGATAACAAACAACTCATTCCTACGGAAGTGGCTTTTAATGTTACTGAACTTTTAGAAAAAAATTTTAGCGATATTGTAGAGAGTGAATTTAGTGCAAAATTAGAGGATACTTTGGATTTAATTGCTGAAGATAAAGCGGATTGGCAAAAAGTTTTGTGTGATTTTTATTATCCTTTTATGAGAAAAATTGAAGAGGGAAAAACAAAAATTAAAAGCCAAAAAACCTTTACCAAACTAGGAGAAGCTTGTCCTGATTGTGGGGGAGAGCTTGCGATTCGCAAAGGAAGATATGGGGAATTTATAGCTTGTTTAAATTTTCCAAAATGTAAATATTCTAGAAATTTAAAGCCAAAAGAAGAAAATTCTCAAACCGCACCTAAAAAAAATGGCATAGGCGTAACTTGTCCAAAATGTAAAAATGCAGAACTTGTAGAAAGATTTAGCAAAAGAGGGAAATTTTATGGTTGCGGGTCTTATCCAAAATGCGATTTTATCTCTAAATACAAACCAAGCAAAGAGCTTTGCGAACATTGCGGGGAAAATTTAGTCATAAAAGAGCTTAAAAAAGGCACTTTTTTGGAATGCTTAAAATGTAAAACGAAAAGGAGAGCTTAATGAAGTATAATTTACAAACACTTCCTTTGGAGAAAATTAAAGCCGATGTTGTTTTGAGTTTGGGTTCAAATTGTCGCGTTGCCCATTATTTAAGAAAACACCATTTAAGATTATGGACAAGTCCGCTTGATTGGATGTTGCATACGAATTTAGAGAGTGCGTATGAGCTTTTTAAAAGCGGTTTTAAGAATTTTTTTACAGATTGCTCACTGGAGGGGGAAATTGAGACTTCAAAGGCAAGAAAAAAGCTCATCGTTAAGGACAATCAAACGGGAATGGTGAGTTTGCATCATTTCTTTCCTAATGAAAGTTTAGAGATTCAAGTCCAAAGAATCCGCGAACAGACATTTAAAAGATGGGAAATTATGAAGCATAAGCTTTCAAATTCTCAAAACATTATTTTAATTTTTACTGGAGTGGCAAATTTAGAAGAATTAACATCATTTTTAGAAAAGTTTTGCTCCCTTGATTTTATGAGTGAAGCAAAAAAAAAGGGGGGGGGGATTATATTGATTTGTATCTCTAATGATAAAAATTTAAAAGCTGATGAAATCACCATGCAAAAGACTCAAATCGCACAAAATAAAATCATATTTGAGTATTTTCTCAACGAAGAAAATGGTGATACTTTAAGAGGCAATGCATTGTTTTGGGATAAACTTATGAAGAGCATACAAATGTCTCGAAAAATTAAATTTAAAAACGCCTTAAATGATTTTAGAATCCGCTTTTTACGCTCTTGCAAGAAGAGGATAGCTTTTTTTACAAAAAGTTATAAAAACGACATTAACGAAACGCACTGAATGGAGTAAAAATGGAGATTATGTTATGTGCTATTAGCAATATCGCAAGTGGAGGTTGCAGTGAGGATTGTCAATACTGCACTCAAAGTTCTTTTGTAAAAACTCAAATTCCAAAATACAAAAGAAAAGATATAAAACAAATTGTTTTTGAAGCTAAACTCGCAAGAAAAAATCAAGCCTTAGGTTTTTGCTTGGTTACAGCAGGAGCTGGACTTGATGATGACAAACTCGAATATGTTTGCAAGGCTGTGTATGAGGTTAAAAAAGAAGAGCCTGATTTATTGCTTATTGCTTGCAATGGTTTGGCGAGTGTGGAGCAATTGAAGGAGCTTAAAAAAGCAGGAGTTTTTTCTTACAATCACAATCTTGAAACTTCTAAAGAATTTTTTCCGCAAATTTGCACAACTCATACTTGGCAAAGTCGCTTTGAAACAAATTTAAATGCTAAAGAAGCCGGGCTTATGCTTTGTTGTGGTGGAATTTATGGTATGGGTGAGAGTGAAGAGGATAGAGTGAGTTTTAGAAAATCTTTGCAAGAGCTTAAACCTTTTTCATCACCGATTAATTTTTTTATTTCAAATGAAAATTTAAGGCTAAAAGTCCCAAAACTTAATGCCGATGAAGCTTTAAGCATCATAAGAGAGAGCAAAAAAGCTTTGAGCGATACGCGTATTATGATTGCTGGAGGTAGAGAATGGGTTTTAGGCGAAAGACAATACGAAGTTTTCGAGGCTGGAGCTGAAGCCATTGTTGTGGGTGATTATCTTACCACCAAAGGAGAAGAGCCGAGTAAAGATATAGAAAAGCTTAGAAGTATGGGATTTAGCTTTGCATCCGAATGTCATTAGTTATCAAAATTTAATTGATTTAAAAATTCTCATTGTGATTGCAGCTTGTTTGCTTTTATCCCCTTATATCGCTAAATTTTTGCGTTTGCCCATCTCTGCAACAGAGATTATGCTTGGTGCGGTTATAGGATATTTTGGCTTTATTGGCGAGAGTGAGAATTTTAAAATTTTAGCCGATGTGGGCTTTTATTATCTTATGTTTATTGCAGGTATGGAGGTGAATTTACAAACTTTTTTCAATATGGATAAAAAGCTTTTTCAAAAGAGTTTGTTTTATATTATCATGCTTTATTTAAGCTCTTCGCTTTTAGTATGGGCTTTAAATCTTGATTATGTTTTTATTTTAATCATTCCTGTAATGAGTGTAGGATTGCTTTCTGTGCTTTTTAAAGATTTTGGTAAAGAATGCTATTGGCTCAATACCTCTATGCTTGTTGCCACTCTTGCAGAAGTTGTTTCTATCGTTCTTTTAACCATCACCGGAGCTTTTTTACACGAGGATTTGAGTTTGATTGAAGCGGGAAAGAGCATTTTGTATTTGAGCATTTTTTTAGGACTTTGTGTTTTAGGTTTTAAAATTCTTGGAGTGCTTTTTTGGTGGTATCCACAGCTTAAAATCATCTTAATACCTCACGAGGACAAAAATGAAAAAGATATAAGATTTTGCGTTGCAATTTTTATTTTAATCATTGTTGCGATGATTGTTACAAAATTAGAAATCGTTTTGGGTTCTTTTATCGCGGGTTCTTTTATCGCAACTTTTTTCAATCACAAAAAGGATTTAGAGCATAAAATTTCACATTTTGGTTATGGTTTTTTAATCCCTGTTTTTTTCATTTATATAGGTTCAACTTTTGATTTAAAAATCATTTTAGAATACCGCATTCTCTTACTCTCTTTGTTTATTATGTTTGTAATGATTATTTTAAGGGTCTTTTGTGCTTTGGTCTTTACTTCAAAGATAGGCTTTAAAAATACAATTTTATTTGCTCTAAGCCATTCTATGCCCTTAACCTTACTCATCGCCATAGCTTCTTTGTCTCATTCGGCAAAAATCATCACAGAGGATATTTATTCTGCTTTGATTTTAACAGCTTTGTTTGAAGCCATTTTAATTATGAGTTTGATTAAATTCATTTCAAATTACAAACAAAATTTAATAAATTCACAATGAAAATTCAATAAAATTACAATTTTACTCAAAATTTTAAGCTTTTTAATATATTGTCAGCCAAATAAAATATTTTAAATCTCTTTTTGGTTAAAATATAAATGAATAAAATATTAAAGGAGAAAAAATGTCAAATTCTGTGACTCTAACGGACAATAGAAATGGTAAAAGCTATGAATTTCCTATCTATGATGCAAGTGTGGGACCAAGCGTTGTGGATATGTCAAGTTTTTACAAACAAACAGGAATGTTCTCTTATGATGAAGGTTTAACTTCAACCGCAACTTGTAAATCTCAAATCACCTATATCGATGGAGATAAAGGAATTTTAACACACAGAGGCTATCCGATTGAATGGCTCGCAGAAAATAAATTATTCTTAGATGTCATTCATCTTCTGCTCTATAAAGACCTTCCAAGTGAGCAAAGATTAGATGATTTTAGGTATGAACTTAAAAAACGCTCTTATATTCATCAAGGTATGCACAAGCTTTTTGATGCTTTTCCGGACAATGCTCACCCTATGGCTATCTTACAAGCTTCAGTCGCTTCTCTTTCAGCCTTTTATCCTGATCATTTAAACATGGATATTAAAGAAGAATATATGGAAATGGCGGCTCGCATTGTGGCTAAAATTCCAACCCTTGTTGCAACTGCATACCGCTATAAAAATGGTTTTCCTATGGCATATCCTAATTTAGATAGAGGTTTTACAGAAAATTTCTTATATATGTTAAGAACTTATCCTTATGATCATGTAAGACTTAGACCTATAGAGGTGAAAGCACTTGATACCGTGTTTATGCTCCATGCAGACCATGAACAAAATGCTTCAACCGCAACTGTGAGAGCAGTAGGCTCAACTCAAGCTCACCCTTATGCGTGCATTTCATCAGGAATCGGAGCACTTTGGGGGCATGCTCATGGCGGGGCTAATGAGGGTGTTATAAGAATGCTAGAAAGAATAGGAAGTGTTGATAGAGTCGATGAATTCATCAAAAAAGCTAAAGATAAAAACGATCCTTTCCGTCTTATGGGCTTTGGACATAGAGTCTATAAAAATTTTGACCCAAGGGCAAAGGTGCTTAAAAAATTAAGAGATCAGCTCATCGATGAGTTAGGAATTGATACAAATCTTATTAAAATTGCTTCAAGGATAGAAGAAATTGCTTTAAATGATGATTATTTCATTCAAAGAAATCTTTATCCAAATGTGGATTTTCATAGTGGTCTTATACTCAAAGCTTTAGGAATTCCAAATGAAATGTTTGCAGCCATTTTTGTCATCGGCAGAACTCCGGGCTGGATTGCACAATGGATTGAGCAAAAAGAACAAGGAGCTTTAAAAATTGTCCGCCCAAGACAACTCTATCTTGGTGAAACTCAAAAATGAATTTAAATTCTTATCTTGATTTAGCTATAGAGGCTGCAAATGCAGCTTCTGTAGCAATTTTAAACGAAAGACAAAATTTAAAAATTTGGCAAAAAGAAGACAATTCCCCTGTAAGTTCTGCGGATTTAATTTCAAATGAAATTCTTACTCAAAACCTTGCAAAAACAGATATTGAGATTTTTTCAGAAGAAAAAATTTTACCCTTTGAAAAAAGAAAAAATTTAGAATATTTTTGGCTTATTGACCCCCTTGATGGCACAAGCAGTTTTTTAAAACAAAGGGACGAATTTTGCATAATGATTGCTCTCATACACAAACAACGTCCCATACTAAGCTTGATTAAAAATCCTACAAATGACGATATTTTCTACGCTCACAAAGACACTAAAGTCTATAAAAATTATAAAATTTTAGAAAAAGATGAGTCATTGTTTAAGGAGAATCAATTCACAGCCCTATTGAGTGTCAATCATCTAAGTGCTACAGATGCAGAATTTGCAAACAAGCATAAACTTAAAGCTCTTAATATAAGCTCCGGACTTAAATTCACTGCCCTTTTGGAGGGAAAAGCCGGAGTGTATAGAAGAGCTGAAAATTTAAGCATTTGGGATATAGCTGCGGGGGATTTTTTAATCAATCAAAATGGTGGTTTTATGGGTGATTTTAACGCAAAATTCTTAAACTATAATCAAAAAAATCATAGGACTTCATTTTTTTTAGCAGTGTCTGAAAAAAGTTTTTTAAAAGCTTTTTTATAAAAAATTTGAGTATAATTTAGGCTTTAGATTAAAAGGAAGATGATGAAAATTTTTTTAGTGCTTTTTTTGGCTTTTTTTCTTAATGCTCAAGCAAATGATTTTTCACAAAAAAAGATTATTAAAATCGATCAAAATGAAGATGAATTTAAAATCATTGATTTAGGACAAGGAATTCATAACCAAAAACTTGATGAGCAAAAAGCCCTTTTTGACAGCTCCGCTTTAAAAAAATCAAACAAAGACAAACAAGTTGATTTTGGAATTCTTATAGGATTTAGAGAAAATTTCGGCTATGCTTTGGATAATTTTCACATCAGAGCCAAAGATTTTTCAGAACAATTCAGTCAAAGATTGATTAAAGATTTAAATTTAAGATTGATTAATGCTGCGGCAAATAAAATTTATCAAGCAGAGAGAATGCTTAATTTTTCTCATCCTAATAAAAAATTTAAACTTGTTGAGCTGTCAAAATTCCTAAGACAAGAAAAAAATAAGGATAAAATTAACACGCAATTTACAGATTTTTTAATCGCTATCAGCTTGGATGATTTTTATATCAATATCACAGATTTTTTCTTTACAAGCCTCAAAAATGCCTATGCTAAAATCAATGTTAAAATCATATCCACAAGCACAAATAAAATCGTGCTTGCAAAAAATATCAATTTAAGATTAAGACTTGATTCAGAAAATCCAAAGGATAATTACGAAAATTTACTCTCACAAATGCCGACAATGTTAGCTGAAGTTGTCAATAAAGAGGGTGCAAAATTAAAAGTAGAATGACTCTTTATGTGCCCTTTGTTTATGAGATAAAAAACAATTTAGCTTCTTTTAAACCACAAATCAAAAAGCCTCCGATTAAACAGATTGAAAGCCCCTATTTCGTAGAAAATCAAAACTATGGATTGCTTAGAAAATTATTTAAAGGCTTTTTTTATGGACTCTAAAAATCCTTTGTTTTATCCTTTTTAAGAAATTTTATTGAATGAAATTAATCGGGGTTAATTCTCTTTTAACCTTTAAAATTCTATAATTAAAACCATTTAAATTATAGGAAAATGCGATGGATTTTTTTGATGAAATGCTGAATAAAAGCCCAAAGGAGAAATTTATAGAAATTATCCAAAATGGAAATTTAGGTGCTTTAGAAAATGTTTTTGAAAATTTCTTTGCAGAATACATTGCTATGGTTGAACTTTTGGAAAAACAAGGTTTAAACGAAAAAAATATGAAAAATTTTATCCTTGAAAATTTCGAATTTATCGAGCAAAGAAAGAATGATATTTTTATAGAACTTGGAGCAAAAATTTTAGGACATGAAGGCTAAAAGTGCTTAGAATTTTTGCCTTTTTGTTTTTTGTCTCCACTCTTTTTTCTTCTACGCCTCATTTTAAATACACCTATAAATTTACGCTTAAAAAAGACGAAAGAGCAAGTGTGCAAATCAAAGAATTAGGCTATGAAGATGTCCAAAATTTTGATTTTTATTGGACCTTGTTTGATACAAATAAAATTATCGTGCATTCTAAATTTAGGAAATTTCCCAGACAATTTGTGCTTTCTTTGCGTAGGAATTTAAATTGGGCAACTCAAACTTTAATCCCTGATTATACTAAACCTAATGTCGATAGAGCGAGACTGATTTTTGAATTTAGCGATTTTAAAAAGGGCGAAGCAGTTTTTACAATTTATATTGAAGATGAAGAATCCCGTCTTGAAGTGAAATTTATTGACCCAAGAAAACAAAATGCTAACACACAAAATTTAAACACAAACTAAATTAAAGTAAAAAATGATTAAAATATGACAAAAATTTCTAAGGACAGAGAGTGCAAATCATTGATGAGTTAATGGAAAGTTTTTTAAAAGAATTAAATTATGAACCGATTATGCAGATGTTTTCACATACAAATTCAGGTAAAAAACTCCGCTCAAAATTACTTTTGAGTATAGCCGGAGAAAATGAGCTTTCTTACAAGCTTTGTGCTGTGATTGAGCTGATAC
This sequence comes from Campylobacter cuniculorum DSM 23162 = LMG 24588, assembly GCF_002104335.1. Lineage (NCBI taxonomy): Bacteria > Pseudomonadati > Campylobacterota > Epsilonproteobacteria > Campylobacterales > Campylobacteraceae > Campylobacter > Campylobacter cuniculorum. Next base: position 366,141 of record NZ_CP020867.1, read on the forward strand.
ATTTAGCGAGTTTATTGCACGATGATATTATCGATGAGAGTGAGTTAAGAAGAGGGGCAAAGTCTGTGAATGCAAAATTTGGTGCAAAAAATGCTTTAATGCTTGGAGATATTTTGTATTCTAAGGCTTTTTATGAGCTTTCTTTGATGGATTCTAAGATTGCTGCTGTGCTTTCAAATGCGGTTGTGAATTTAAGTATAGGCGAATTGATGGACATTCATTTAAGCCTTGATTTTAACGCGGATAAAAATACCTATCTTAGGATGATTTATAATAAAACAGCAGTTTTAATCGAAGCAAGTGCTAGGTGTGGGGCAATTTTAGCGGGATTTGATGAAGAAGCCTTTAAGGAATATGGCAAAAATTTAGGACTTGCCTTTCAAATGATTGATGATATTTTGGATATTAGAGGCGATGAACACACCTTAGGCAAACCTGCAATGCACGATTTTAAAGAGGGTAAAGTGACTCTAGCTTATATTTATTTATATGAAAGCTTAAATGATGAGGAGCAATTAAAATTAAAAAAACTTTTCAAAAAGGATTTAAACATTGATGAATTAGAATGGTTAAAACTTAAATTGACTCAAAATCAGGCTTTACAAAAGGCTGCAAACGAAGCCAAAAAATATGGAAATTTAGCTCTTGAAGCCATTAAACACTATGAAAATCCAAAGCTTAATGAAATCATTAAAGCCATGCTTGATAGGAATTTTTGATGAATTATTTTTGTATCAGTTTTACGCATAAAAATACCGATATTGCTTTAAGAGAAAAGCTTTCAATGAGTGATGAGCTAAGAAAAAGAGAATTCTTAAAGACGATTAATTCCCATGAGAGTATTTTAGAAAGCCTCGTCATTAGCACTTGCAATCGCGTTGAAATTTTTTGTTTTGTTAAGAATTTAGAACAAGCAAACAACCATATCATCGCTTGTTTAGCCTTGTTTAGTGAGCTTTGCAAAGATTTGCTTTCGCAAAAGGCAGATGTGTTTGAAAACAGCGGAGCGATTCATCATCTTTTTTCAGTTGCAAGCTCTTTGGATAGTCTTGTTGTCGGAGAAACGCAAATTTCTGGACAGCTCAAAGATGCCTTTAGTTTTGCTTTAAAAAATGAATTTTGTGCCCTTAATCTTTCGCGAGCTGTGCATTATGCTTTTAAATGTGCCACTGAAGTGAGAAAACAAACGCAAATTTCTAAAAATCCTATCTCTGTAGCTTCTGTTGCTGTGGCTAAGGCTAAGGAACTTTTTGATTTGAGTCAAAAAAAAGCTGTAATCATCGGTGCGGGAGAAATGAGTGAGTTAGCCTGTAAGCATTTAATTGCCGCAGGGGCTAAGGTGATTATCCTTAATCGCGATTTGAAAAAAGCTGAAAATTTAAGTGAGAAATTAGGCGTTTTTAGTGAATTTGACAGCCTTGAAAATTTGCAAAAATATTTAAATTCTTATGAGCTTTTTTTCTCTGCAACGAACGCAAATTCAGCCATTATCACAAATTCTTTGCTTCAAGTTGTAAATTTTAAAAGATATTTTTTTGATATTGCTGTGCCACGTGATATTGATTTGGATGAAAATGACAAGATTAAAGTGTTTTCTGTTGATGATTTAGAAGAAGTTGTAAGAAAAAATTTAGCCTTAAGAGAACACGAAGCGGGCATTGCTTATAGTATAGTGGGTCAGATGACTTCAGAATTTTTTAAATATTTAAATGATTTGGCTTTAATGCCGATTATCAAGGCTATACGATTACAAGCTAAAGAATGTGCGGACAAACAGCTTGAACTTGCCCTTAAAAAAGGCTATTTAAAAAAATCCGATGAAGACGAGGCACGAAAGCTTATCCATCAAGTTTTCAAGGCATTTTTACACAAGCCTACGATTCATTTAAAGCATTTACAAGGTAAAATTCAAAGTGATACGATTATCAATGCAATGCGTTATGTGTTTGATTTAAAAAATGATTTGCAAGGTTTAGATCAATACAAATGCGAATTCAATATGGAGAATAATGATGAGATTTACTAAGCTTTACGCTCCAAGCACAAAAGAAGCACCAAAAGATGCGACTTTACCGAGCCATATTTTTTTATTACGTGGAGGTTTTATAGAGCAGCTTGGAAGCGGACTTTATAATTTTTTACCCTTAGGAAAAAGAGTTTTGAGCAAAATTCAAGCCATTATCAAAGAAGAAATGGACTTCGCAGGAGCACAAGAAGTTGCATTAAGCTTTGTTACTTCAGCAGCTTTGTGGCAGGAAAGCGGACGCTACAATGCCTTTGGTAAGGAGCTTTTAAAATTTAAGGACCGCAAGGATAATGATTTTGTTTTAGGACCCACTCACGAAGAAGCTATGCTCTCTTTGGTGAAAAATAAAATCACAAGTTATAAGCAACTTCCTTTGCATTTGTATCAATTCGGGCTTAAATTTAGAGACGAGTTAAGACCGCGATTTGGACTTTTACGATGTCGCGAATTTTTGATGAAAGACGGATACAGCTTCCATTCTAATGAAGAGGATTTAGGACGCGAATTTGACTTAATGCATAAAACTTATAGCCGTATTTTAGAGCGTTTGGGGCTTGAATTTAGAGCTGTGGAAGCAGATAGCGGGGCGATAGGAGGAAGTGGAAGTAAAGAATTTATGGTCTTAGCAAAGAATGGAGAAGATGATATTTTACTTTGTGAAAATTGTGATTATGCGGCTAATGTTGAGGCAGCTAAGAGGGCTAAAAAAACTTGTGATAAACAAAGACCAGAGGCAAATTATGCGAGTAAATTTCATACGCCAAATGTAAAAACCATAGAGGCTTTGGCGGATTTTTTTAAGATTGATGAATTTTATACAATTAAGGCTGTGGTTAAAAAAGCCATTTATGAAAATGAAAGCAAATTGATTGTTTTTTTCATAAGAGGTTGTGATGAGCTTTGCGATACTAAGGCTCAAAATGCTTGCGGGGCTTTAGAGCTTATAAATGCAGAAGAAAATGAGCTTTTAGATGCTTCGCTTGTGCCGGGGTTTATAGGTTTTATCGGGCTTAAAAATGTCGATTTTTATATAGATTGTGAGCTTGAAAACGAAAAGCAAATGATTATGGGAGCCAATGAAAAAGATTATCATCTTATCGGCATTGATGTGATGAATCTTAACCCGGAAAGATTTAAAGATTTGATAGAAGTTAAGGAAAATGATTCTTGTATAAAATGCGGTGGAAAGCTTAAAAGAAGCAAGGGTATAGAGGTCGGACATATCTTTAAACTCGGGCAAAAATATTCACGTGCAATGAATGCAAATTTTTTAGATGAAAATGGCAAAAGTGTGCCTTTTTATATGGGTTGTTATGGTATGGGCGTGAGTCGTTTGGTGGCTGTGGCTGTGGAGGCAAGTTTTGATGAAAAAGGTTGCATTTGGAATAAAACTTTAGCCCCTTTTGTGCTTGAGATTATACTTTCAAATCCTAAAGACAGCAAAGCCGCACATTTTGCAAACGCTCTTTATGAGAACCTTAAAAAACAAAATATAGAAGTTTTACTTGATGATAGAGATGAGAGATTTGGCGTTAAGATGAATGATTTTGAGCTTATGGGTTTTCCTTATGCACTCATCGTTGGCAAAGGTTTAGAAAACAATGAACTTGAATTCATTGAGCGAAAGAATTTGCAAAAAAGTGTCATCAATGCTGATGAAGCTTTAAATTTTCTTAAAGATTTGCTATGAGTAAAAGCTTAAGTTTAATGCCTTTATTTTTGCTTGAAATTGCTGCAAGTGTGCTTTTTATCATGGCTTTTGGTCTAGGAAATTTTTTAATTTTTATCTTAATGAGCGTGATTTTTGGCGTGGTGCTTTTGGTGATTTTTTGGAATAACATGCTGGAATTTCAAGTGAGAGATTTTAAGAGTATGTTGAGGCAGTTTAGCTTTGTGATTGCGGGATTTTTGTTGATTTTTCCCGGAATTTTGACAAGTATTTTTGGACTTATGGTTTTAATCTTTGGACTCGTTTTAAAAACAAAACCCAGAAAATCTCAAAAAGCAAACAATGAAGAAATCATCGATGTGGAGATTATCGAGGATACAAAATGATCACTTTTGATTTCACACAATTTAAAAACGCAGATTTTGTGAGCAATTTCAAAGAGGATTCTGTGAGAAAATTCATCATCGATCCCCTTTTAGATAAAATCGGCTTTGTGTTAAAAGACGATAAGAATCCCAAAAAGCTTGAAATGAAACTTTCAGAGGAAAGAGAAGCGGACATTAGAATCGGCAGCAACAAGAACATTAAAACAAGATTGATTCCAGACTACACGCTCTATGTGGATTCTAAGCTTCATTGTATCCTTGATGCAAAGGCTGCTAAGATAAATATAGAAAAAGGGAGTGAAGCCTTCAAACAAGCCTTGAGTTATGCGACAAATTTCAATGCCCATTATTTCGCCCTTTGTAATGGCTTAAAATTCAATCTTTTTAGCATTTTAGGGCAAGAAGTTTTGTTAGAGCTTGATTTTATGTCTGTAGAAGATGGACAAGAAGCATTGCTTAAACAATACCTAAGCACTCCTCCTCATTCTTTAAGGCAAGACATTCACTCAAAGGTTCAACGCGTTAAAAAGCCTGATTCTTGGTATTTAGAGCGTCCTTTACCTCAAGCGATTTTAAAGCCTCAAAAACAAGCAAAGGCAAGGTATTTTGGTTGCACAGCGTATTTTACGCGCCAAAGTTGGGATATTGTCACGCAAAACATTAAGAATTTCACCGATGAGGGCGATGTCGTGCTTGATCCCTTTGGAGGAAGTGGAGTGAGTGCGATTGAAGCCATGATGAATGGCAGAATAGGAATCCACACCGATCTCAATCCCCTCTCAATCTTTATGGTTAAAGCCTTAAGTGCGAAAGTGGATTGTGGTGTGCTCTATGATTTAAGCGAGGAGATTTTAGCAGAATTTGAAAGTCTCAAACCTCAAAACGAAAAAGAGGCAAAGTCTTTGCTAAAGAGTGCAAAATACTATCCTAATACTCTAAGCGAGGAATTTGGAGAGACTGCCTCACAAAAAGAGCAGGATGCAAGCCTATGGATTCCACAAGATGAACTCTTGCCAAAGGGCAGTGATGTGGATAGTGTTTTAGGGCTTTTCACTCCTTTGCAACTTGCTGAACTCGCCCTTTTACGCAAACTCATTTTCAAGCACACCACACCAAGCGGAAACAAAGAGCTTAGAATCACCAAAAGAAATCTACGTTATTCTTTAATGTTGGCGTTTTATAATACAATCACTCTCATTAATCTCACATATCACAATACAGACAGGGGCGGTCCCGCTTCCGCTATAACGAGATATTATCGCTACAGAATCGCACCAAAACCAGATTTTTTAGATACAGCAAAAACCTTTAGAGCTAAGATTCAACGTGTCCTCAAAGGTAAAAGAGAGCTTGAAAATTCTCCCGTGTTCTATAGTACCTATTTTCACCCCACTACAAGAGTGATTAAAGACTTCAAACACCAACTTCTAAAAGCACGTTTGGATGAAGATTTAAGCAAAATTGACTCCTTGCTTGATAAGACAAATGGAGAAAAGATCTTCCAAGCCGATGCGACAAAGCTTAAAGAGATAGAAAAGGAGAGCATAGACTTCATCTACACAGATCCACCCTATGGGGCGAAGATTCCCTATTTAGATCTTAGCACCATGTGGAATGCGTGGCTTGATTTGCCTGTTAGCAAGGAGGTTAGAGAGAAAGAATGCATAGAAAAGGGAAGCTTGGAAAAAACACGCGAGGAGTATTATGATTTAATGAAAGCAAGTTTGAAAGAAATGTATAGGGTTTTGAAATTCAATCGTTGGCTTGCCTTTGTGTTTCAACATCAAGATCCAAAATTATGGCAAATCATTAAAAATTCCGCCGAAGAAGTGGGCTTTGAATATGTTCAAAGCATAAGACAGAGCAATGGACAAACGAGCTTTAAAAAGCGTCAATATTCCTTTTCCGTTTTAAGCGGACAATTGATTATGTATTTTAAAAAGGTGGATAATCCAAAAACAAGGGCGAAACAAGACTTGGGCGATAATTTTGACATTATCATAGAATGTGCAAGAGATGAGATCATTAAAAATGATGGGGCGACTTTTGATGAAATTCATGATGCGATAATGATAAAGGCGATGGATGAGGGGTTTTTAGACGAATTGAGCGAGAATTTTAGCCAAATTATGCCCTTTGTGGAGCAAAGACTTGATTTTGATGAAAAAACCAAAAAATACCACATCGGTGAATTTGACCCGCACAAACACATGAGCATTCCGCTAGAAGTGAGAGCACATTATTTCATCACTTCATATTGCAATCGTTGCAAAAAGGAGGGACGTCCTGCACTTTTTGATGACATTTGCCTTGAAGTGATTCCAAAGCTTAGCAATGGAGTCTCTCCAAGCAATGATGACATTAGAAATATTTTAGATAAAATCGCCGTCATTGTGGATAAAAAAACGGGCGAATACCGGCTTAAAAATAAAAGAGATAAAGAACCAAGTTTATTTGAGGATTTTTAAAATGAAAGAATTAATTATCGCAACAAGAAAAAGTCAATTAGCCCTTTGGCAGAGTGAATTTATAGCTGATTTTCTTGAAAAAACTCATCACATCAAAGTGCGTTTGGAGGGTTTTAAGACCAAAGGCGATGTGATTTTAGACACTCCCTTAGCAAAAATCGGTGGTAAGGGGCTTTTTACAAAAGAACTTGAAGAGAGCATGTTAAGAGGAGAAGCCCATTTAGCTGTGCATAGCCTTAAAGATGTGCCAAGTTTCTTTCCCAAAGGTTTAAAACTTGCCGCTATAAGCAAAAGAGAACAAAGCAATGACGCAATGCTTAGTCAAAATTACGAAAATTTACAAGCCCTTCCAAAAGGTGCAAAAATCGGCACTACAAGCTTAAGACGCAAGATGCAACTTTTAACCCTAAGGAGTGATTTAAACATCATTTCTTTAAGAGGAAATGTTAATTCTCGCATAGAAAAGCTTAAAAAAGGCGAATTTGACGCTATCATTTTAGCACAAGCGGGGATTAAAAGGCTTGGTTTGGATAAAGCAGTGAAATTTTTATACACTTTTTCAAAAGACGAACTCATCCCCGCAGCAGCACAAGGGGCTTTAGGTATAGAAAGTCTTGATAAAAAAGAAATTCTGGATTTATTAGAATGTCTTCAAGATAAAAATGCTTATATAGAAACGAAAATCGAAAGGGATTTTATCAAAACTTTAGAGGGCGGTTGTCAAGTGCCTATAGGAATCAATGCTGAACTTAAGGATGATTTTATTTTTGTCCGTGCGGTGTTAGGACTACCTGATGGAAGCGAGTTTATCAAAGAAAAATCAAAGATTAAAAAGAATGAATTTGAGGATTATGGAGAAAAACTTGCAAAAATTTTTATAGAAAAAGGTGCAAAAGATTTGCTTAAAAGAGCTGAAAAGATGATTTGAAAGAAGAAAATGCAAAATTTTATCGAACTTTTAAAAGAAAATGATTTGCTTAAAATCATAGAAGAACCCTTAGATGTGGAGCTTGAAATTCCTCATTTAGCTTATATAGAAGCTAAAAAGGAGCAGGGAAAGGCTTTGCTTTTTACAAATGCTGTAAGCAAAAAAGAACATAAAAATTATCAATTTAAGGTATTAATGAATACCTTTTGCAATGAAAAAGCCCTAAATTTAGCTTTTGGTAGAGATTATAAAGAAGTCAGTGCTGAAATTTCTAAACTTTTAAAACTCCATATCCCTACAAATTTTAAGGCTAAAGTGGATTTTTTTATGAAACTTCTCACGCTTAAAAATGTCCCCCCTAAAAGAATCCATGCAAAATACCGCAAATATGATTTTCAAACTCTTCACTCTCTTGATGAACTTCCTATCCTTAAAACTTGGGAGTATGATGGGGGTAAATTCATCACTATGGGGCAGGTTTATACTCAAAGTCCGGATAAAACGCAAAACAATCTAGGAATGTATCGCCTTCAAGTCAGCGGTAAAAATGAACTTTTAATGCATTGGCAAATTCACAAAGACGGAGCGAATTTTTACAAAGAATACAAAAAAGCAGGATTAAAGCAAATGCCTGTAAGCATTGCTATAGGAGGCGACCCGCTTTATATTTGGTGTGCACAAGCTCCTCTTCCAAAGGGAATTTTTGAACTTTTGCTCTATGGATTCATTAAAAAAACTCCGGCAAAGCTCACCCCTTGCGAAAATGGAATTTTCGTGCCTTTTGATAGCGATATAGTCCTTGAAGGTTATGTCAATTTAGATGAATTTAAAATCGAAGGTCCTTTTGGAGACCATACGGGTTTTTATACGCCAAAAGAGCCTTTTCCTGTGATGAAGATTGAAAAAATTTCTGTAAAAGAAAATGCAATCTATCAAGCCACAGTCGTAGGAAAACCGCCTTTAGAAGATAAATTTATGGCACTAGGCACAGAGAGGATTTTCTTGCCTCTTTTGCAAAGCACGATTTGCGATTTGATTGATTATAAAATGCCAGAAAATGGAGTTTTTCATAATCTCATTTTAGCAAAAATCCGCACAAATTATCCCGCACACGCAAAACAGCTCATGCACGCCTTTTGGGGAATAGGACAAATGAGTTTTGTCAAACACGCGATTTTTGTTGATGAAAATGCACCAGATTTAGAGGATTATGATGCTTTGATAAAATATATTTTAAATCGCTTCAGCACGAAAAATTTACTCATCAGCGAGGGAATTTGCGACCAGCTTGACCACTCCTCGCCCCATGCGTGTTTTGGAGGAAAAGCCGGGCTTGACGCAACGCGTGATTTCAAAGCGGACAAGCTAGAGCTTTTAAAAGATAAAGACCTTAAAAGGCTTTTTAATGAAGAGCAAATCGTGGATTTAAAGCAATTTTACACACAGACTCAAAATCCTATCGTTTGCGTTTTGGTTAAGAAAAAAGAAAGACTTAAGCGTCTTTTTAAAAGACTTTTGAAATTTAAAAAACATTTTAGAATCATTGTATTTTTGGATTCTGATAACAAACTCGCAAATCCTTACATGCTCGTTTGGCGTGTGGTTAATAATATCGACGCTCTAAGAGATATTTTTATCGAAGAAGAGGTTGTGGGCATTGATGCGAGTGCTAAGGGTGCTTTGGAAGATTATACACGAATCTGGCCTAAGCAGACAGATTGCTCTAAAAAAGTCATTGAAGATTTGATTTCACGTAAAATTTTAAAAAATGACACCAAGCTTTTTAAAAAATTTGAAATTTTTTAAACTTTGTAAAAATAAAATTTTGCTATATTCTTAAACGAGAAAGTTAAGAAATTTTTTGCGAAAAGAGGTTTAAAAATGGGTTTTAAGAATTTAAAAGAAGAGAATTTTGAGACTTCGCTTTATATAAAACCTAAGAGATTCAGCTATGAAAGCAGAGAAAAGACCTATTTTTGGGATTTTATCGAGGTTAAAGACAGCGTTTCTGTGCTTTTGTATCACAAAGATTTTGAAAGTTTTATTTTTGTGCGTCAGTTTAGAATTCCTCTTTGGTATCATCAAAGTAAGGATAAAAGCTATAAAAAAGATGAAAATATGGGCTATAGCATTGAACTTTGTTCGGGTTTGGTGGATAAGAATTTAAGCCTTGAAGAAATAGCCAAAGAAGAATGTATGGAAGAAATAGGCTATAAACCAAAATTTTTAGAAAAAATCGGCGATTTTTATACAGGTTTTGGTTCGGGCGTGAGTCGCCAAAGTTTTTATTTTGCTTCTCTTGATGAAAGCGATAAAATAGGACTTGGAGGCGGGATTGACGGAGAGCAGATTGAAACCATTTTTGTCAAAGTCAAAGAATGCGAAACATTCTTTTCAAAAACCATTCATACGCCCTTGCTGAATTTCGCATATTTATGGTTTATGAAAGAAAAGGCTCAAAATTTTGGTCTTGCTTGAAGTGCATTTAAATGCTCTTTAAACCGCACAACAAGACGTATCAATTCACAAAATCAATCTTTTTTCAAACCCTCACTTCACTTTAAAATTTCGTTGAAATTTTCAAATCCTATTAAAACAACAACCAAAGCAAAGCTTTTAACGCAAATCATACACTTAAAATTCCTTAACAAATCCCATTAAAACAACAACCCCCAAATAAAACACAAGCAAAGCCCTCCAGCCAAAAACGCAAATTTATATCAAGCCCCAAAGCCAAATTTAAAACACCCCGCAACTCATCCCATTCGCAAATTCATCTCGCTTTAAAATCCCCGCCCTAAAAATTCACTCCGCTCACAAATTCACTCCGCCAAAAAAACCAAAACCTCAAAACAACTCAAAAGAACCAAAATTCCAAAAAAGTAAAAACTCAAATTCATCGCTTTAATTTTCTATAAAAAAAAGGATTTTATTCTTAAACTTGGAACACTTATTGCTTGTATTTTTGCAAACAATATTTTTAAAGGATTCACAATGATGAGATCACTTTGGTCTGGAGTTTCCGGACTTCAAACACATCAAATTGCAATGGACGTTGAGGGTAACAACATTGCAAATGTCAATACCAACGGATTTAAATATTCTCGTGCAGATTTTGGCACTATGTTTTCTCAAACCGTAAAGATTGCCACCGTTCCAACAGACGGCAGAGGAGGGCAAAACCCCTTACAAATCGGACTTGGTGCGTCTGTAAGCTCGACCACTCGCATCCATTCTCAAGGCTCTGTGCAAACCACAGATAAAAACACCGACGTTGCGATTAATGGTGATGGTTTTTTTATGGTTTCAGATGATGGAGGACTCACAAATTATCTCACAAGAAACGGGGATTTTAAACTTGATGCGTATGGAAATTTTGTGAATAATACAGGTTTTATCGTGCAAGGCTGGAATATCAACTGGGCTGACCAGACCATCGATAGTTCGCGTATTCCGGGAAATATTTTTATTGACCCGGGTATGCACATCCCTGCACAAAAATCCACCGAAGTCTCTATCAAAGCTAATCTTAATAGCGGTCTTAATATCGGCACATCAAGCCGCAATCTCTACGCCCTTGACTCCGTGCATGGATACAACTCAAAAACCTTGCAGGATAGAGATGAAAACGATACCGGAATCACTCAATTCTACACCACTTCAAACAATTCTATAGAAGTGACAGAAAAAGGTGTCGATGCGGCTTCTTTGTTTAACTCAAGCGGAACAGGGCTCAATCTTAGAGAGGGACAAGGCATTTGGGTTTCTTATACAGATGCGAAGTATTCTACAAATCCAAATGACACCGCCGCCTTTGACCCAAACAATCAAGCCACTCAAAATGGTGTTATTTTTTGGGGAAGTGCCGATACAGCCACCACGCTTGATATTACGCTCAATGGAGTGCGTATTCAAAATGACAGCATAAGAAGCATACAAGATGCTATCGCTTATATCAACACCTTCACCGCTCCAACCGATACAAGAGCGGGCACAGGAGTTAAGGCTGTGGCTAAGGCAAATGGTGCGGGGATAGAATTTGTCAATGACAATGCCGATGGCACAACAGACAATATGAAAAACATACGATTGAATGTCAATGCAGGCAATACCGCAGGAGAAGCAAGAGATATGACTTGGGGCGCAGCGACGAGTTCTTTCACCGCGTCCGTTACACCTAACCCAAATCCAGCAGCGGGTGCAACTTCTTGGATAGATGGAGCGATGAATGTAGAAATCATCACAGCGCATAAATACATCTACACCTCAACGCCTACCGATATAGGAGTGATGTATAATCCTGATAGTGGAAAGACATTCACTCCAAATGGGGGTGCAGGTAACTATCAACGCCCTGACCCAGCGAATGACCCTGAAGGTGCAGCTTACTGGGACGCTATGAATGGAGGTTTGCTCAATACTAATGCAAGAGTTTTTAGAACCACAGAGGATTTAAGAGAGCTTTTCCAAAGAGATGCAAGATATGGGGTTGATTATGATGGAAGCGGAGACTTTGCACTTGATGATGTGAATGAAGCGGTTAAGGTTGTGGTGAATGCAAGTGGGAGTTATGCTATCTCTAATGCGAATGAAATTTCAAATTTGCCTGCAGGGATTCAACAAGCTGCAAACGCTCCTACGCCTGTGAATGCGAAAAATATGAGCTTTAATATCACTTCTTATACGGATGAGCAAGGCACAGTGAGCACAAATGACCTTTTCACTCAAATTTTTAAAGCCTTTGATGGACCACAACCTGCGGGAAGTCAGATTAAAGAGAGTGAAGTGCTTAAGCTTTCAGCCTTTTCTGCGGGGCTTTTGGTCTATGATTCTTTAGGGGGACGCCACACCTTAGAAGTGCAATTTGTCAAACAAACCACCACAAGAGACGGGGGAAATGAATGGCAGATGATTATTCGTGTGCCTGAACCTGCGGAGATTAACACAACGGGAGAGGGACCGACAAATATCGTTGTGGGAAGTGCGAGATTCAATAATGATGGCTCTTTGGCGTCTTATTCTCCAAGAACGGTTAATTTCTCACCAAACAATGGAGCCGCACCAAATCAGCTCATTAAGCTTTCTTTTGGAACAAGCGGAAGCAATGACGGAATCGTGAGCTCAAACTCTGCTTCAACTCTGACTGGACAAGCCACAGACGGCTACACTTCGGGCAATCTCAAACCTGATGCCCTAAGAGTGGATGAAAAGGGAAATATCTTAGGTGAATTCACAAACGGACTCACCTTTGCTGTGGCAAAAATCGCAATGGCGAGTGTTTCAAATAATTCTGGTCTTGAAGAAATCGGCGGAAATTTGTTTAAGATTACTGCGAATTCGGGAGCAATTGTCGTTGGAGAGGCTGGAACAGGCGGAAGGGGAGAGATGAAAACTTCAGCCCTTGAAATGTCAAATACAGACTTAAGCCGTGCTTTAACCGAACTCATTATCATACAAAGGGGTTATCAAGCCAATTCCAAGACCATTTCAACAAGTGATCAGCTTTTAAACACCTTAATACAGCTTAAACAATAACCCTTAAGTGTGTCCTTAAGCCCTTTGCTTTTAAGCTTAGGGCTTTTGCGAATTTGGTTTTTTGAATTGAGTTTTTGAATTTAAATTGAGTTTTGGTTTTTGAATTGAGTGTTGATTGCCATTGAAATTGCAATCAATTTTGTTTGAAGCTTTAACTAAATTTGGTTTAGGACTTTGAGTTGAAAGAGCTTTTAAAGAACTTTCGAATTTGAAGCTTTTTGCTTTGAGTTTTTTGTTTAAAGCTTTGAATTTAGGGGATTTAATGCTTTAAAAACTTTGTTTTGATGAGTTTTAACTTCGAAAATGCGAATTTTGTGAAGTTAGATTGCAAGGCATGGTTGTGTAAAACTTTGTTTTGTAAAAATTTGTTTTGTGTTAGGTTTGAATTTAAAACTTAAAAGTATTTTAAATTCAAACTTTGTTTTAAAGCCTTTAAAAAGGGTTCATTTAAAAGCTTTGAATTTAAAAAAGCCTTGCTTTGCAAGCCTACTTAGTAGTTTTGCAATACTAGGCTTAGGCTTGACTGCCTTCATTTATTGCTAACTCACTCTTTTTTGGAGTGAGTTGCATTTTTGAAACTGATTTGTTTAAAAAAGGCAAAAATTTACTCAATAAAAATGAGCCTTTTTTTAAAAAAATTTATTGTTTAAAAAATCATTGCGAAAAAATTTCGCAAAATTTCGCATTTTTTTTAAGCGGGTCATTTGATAAACTTTTTCGCTCCTTTGGGGTCAAAACTCAATGAAAATATTCTTTTAAAACGCATTTTTCAAATGAAAATTAAGCTTAAAATTTAAGAATTATTTTCAAAAGCAAGAAATACTCTTAAAAATAAAAATGAACAATGATTTTTATCTTGTCATTATGAAAAATACTTCTACAGAATAAAATTTTATCTTGGTTGAAAAAGAAAGGTGTTTAATTAAATTTTAAAGTAAATTTTACTTGAAATTAAGTTTAATGAGATTATACTTGCAAAAAAATTAATAATAAATATCATTTTTTTAATTTTATTAATTTTTAGGTTGAAACAATGAAAATTTTATATTTGATTCTATTTTTTTTAAGTTTTTCTTTCGCAAGAGTTGATGATTTTATTGCTGAAGCACAAGCCATTAAAGAGATGTTGAAACAAAGTGTTGAACTCTATAAAAAGGGTGATTCGGCTGGGGCAAAAAAGATGAGCGAAGACGCTTATTTTCAACGCTTTGAAAATATGGAAGGTGCAATAGGCAGAAATATAGGACGCAAAGCCATCACAATGGAACGCAAATTCACAAATTTAAGAAGAATGTATAAAGAGCATTCTCCTCTTGAACAAGTCAATGCCCTTGTGGATAGTTTGATTTATGATTTAAACGAGGTTGCTCCTATCTTGCAAAAGGGTTTTCGTTTGAGTGCGCAAGCGAGTGATTTAAATTATGATAAAGAAAAAGCTGCTTTATCCTCCATAGAGGAAAACAAAAAAAGAGAGGCACAGGCTGAAGAGCTGATTGCTCAAATGATGGGAGTGAGCCCCGATGAATTAGCTCAAACAAATAAAAATTCAAATCAAAATTTGAATGAAAACTCAAATGCAAATGCGGTTGATAATGACTTACAAGCTGCTGCGGCAATGGATGCAAGACTTCAATTTATCTTAGATAATATCAGCACAAAATTTTCAGAAGCGGCAAGTGCTTTTAAAAGCGGACAAAAAGAAGAGAGTAAGAAATTCTTGCAAAATGCTTTATTTGAGGATTATCGTAACACAAAAATCGAAGTACTTGTCAATCAATTCACCACCGCAGGAAATGACCAAAAAATTCAGCAAGGCATAAGAAATCTTATAAGACAAATCAATGATGAAAATATGAGCGAGAAAACACTAAGAGAAAATTTAGACCACATAGAAGAGCAACTTTTTGATAGCTTTTTGCAAATTCCAAAAGAGGAGCTTAATGCACTGAAAATCAAAGGCTTTAAAGATGAAAACGTGGGCAAGGATTATTCTAAGGTTTCAAAAGATATTGAACTTGCTTTGAATGAAATTTTACAAAATTATGAGGGCTTTAGTGCTTCGATTATCGATGATTTGCAAAATGTGTATTTGGATATTTTTGAAGCGAGTGGAATGGAAAGCAAAATCGGTGCAGTGGATAGCAATTTAAAACTTAAAATTGAAGCCTTATTTTCTAAAGGCGTTGCACTCATTAAAGCAAGTGCTGATAAAACAGAACTTCAGCTGTGTTTTAAAGAACTCAATGCTTTGATTGATTCTAGTGTGGATAAGATTGTAGATTCTTCGCCTTATTCGCTTTTCATTTGGGCTTTAGGCATCATTTTAAGAGAGGGTTTAGAAGCTTTAATCATCATCGTTGCTATCGTGTCTTATCTTGTGCAAAGTGGCAATAAAAATCGGCTTAATATCGTATATTCAGCTCTTTTGAGTGGGGTTGTTTTAAGCTTTATCACTGCTTTTGCTGTCGCTTGGCTGTTTAAAGAAAATTCTGGGCAAAGCAGAGAACTCATAGAGGGTATTACAATGCTAATTGCTGTGTGTTTGCTATTTTATGTCGGTTTTTGGCTTTTGTCAAATGCTTTAAACAAAAAATGGGAAAATCTCATCAAAAATGAAACCTTAAAAGCCATTTCTAGCAATTCCGCAAAAGCCCTTTGGCTTACGACTTTTTTAGCTGTTTATAGAGAGGGGGCTGAAACTGTGCTTTTCTATCAAGCTTTACTTTTTGATTCTAAAACAAGTGCGGATTATAGTGCAGTTTTTATAGGACTTGCGCTTGGACTTTTAGCTTTGATTGTGCTTTATTATCTTTTAAAAGCCGGAGCTATAAGACTTCCTATCAAGCAATTTTTCTTTATCACTTCTTATATTATCTTTTATATGGTTTTTGTCTTTACGGGCAAGGGTTTTGCAGAGCTTATAGAAGGAAAAATCATCACCCCGAGCTTTTTAAGCGTAGAATTTGAGCCGATTTTATGGCTTGGGATTTATCCTTATTATCAAACCCTTATCCCTCAAATTTTGGTTTTAATCTTGCTGGTTTCTGGCATATTGATAACAAAACAACTTTCAAAAAAGGAGAAAATATGGTAAAATTTTTATCAATGGTGAGTGCGAGTGTCATTCTTGCGACGAGTGCATTTGCGGGTGAAGTACCGATTGGCGACCCAAAAGAGCTTAATGGCATGGAGATTGCAGCAGTTTATTTGCAACCGATTGAAATGGAGCCTAGAGGTATTGATTTAGCGGCTTCTTTAGCAGACATTCACTTAGAAGCAGACATTCATGCTGTTAAAAACAATCCAAATGGCTTTCCCGAAGGCTTTTGGATTCCTTATCTTACGATAGCTTATGAGCTTAAAAATACAGATACAGGGGCTATTAAAAGAGGAACTTTAATGCCTATGGTCGCTGATGATGGTCCTCATTATGGGGCAAATGTTGCTATGGAAAAAGATAAAAATGGCGGATTTGGTGTTGGAAATTATGAACTGACTTATTATATTTCAAATCCCGAAAAACAAGGTTTTGGACGCCATGTTGATGAAGAAACAGGGGTTGGAAAATGGTTTGAACCTTTTAAGGTGGATTATAAATTCAAATACACCGGCACTCCAAAATAATTTCACTCGGCTTTTTGCCGAGTTTTTAGGAAAACAATGAGTTTGTATTTTGTGCATTTTTTTAGTTGTGCTTTGCCTTTAAGCGTGATGATAAGCTTAACTTCTAAAAAGTTTAAACATATTTTTAAACAATTTTTAGCGATATTTTTGGGCTTTTTATTTGCTTATTTTGCTTTTTTTATCGCGGCATCTTTTCTGCAAACGCAAAATTTAATTTTTAATATCAATTTTATCTTTGTATTTTGTTTATTCTTGTGTTTTGTTTTTTATTTTTGGCAAAAATTTGAAATTCTCTCCTTGATTTTTAGCTTTATACTAAGTTTTTGTGTCGCTTTACAATATGATTTTCTCTCGCAAGATTTTCCTATTTTTAGTGCTTCTTTACTCGATAGTCAAGCTTTGATTTCTTTGGGTTTTATCTTTCTTGCTCTAGGAATTTGTATCTTAATTTTCTTTTTTTTAAGGTTGCAAAAAAATTCTTTAGCAAGTTTTATATTGCTTGTACTTGTCGTATTTTTAGAATCGGATAAAATTTTAGCTCAAATACTTTTAACCTTGATGAGAGAAAATTTTATCTCTACTTATGATTTTCTTTTAAGCTTTGTAGCAAAAAGCTTATATTTTAGTGCTTATAATGTTTATTTGTATCTTGTTTTTATTGCAATTTTAGCTTTTTTAAGTCTTAAAATGCGTGTGAAAAACATTCAAAAAAAAGAATTTTTAGACATTGATTTTCGTAAAAATATCGCTTATAATGCCTTTATTTATCGCTATTTTTCTGCTGTGCTTTTTTGTGTTTTACTTTCTTTAAGTGTGCTTTCGTATTTTCATCTTATTAGCTCTAAACCTCTTAAAATAGACGAACCGACAGAAATTATGCCTAATGATGAAGGGCTTTTTGTCTTTGATATGAGTCAATTTAGAGACAATAAACTCCACCGCTATGCTTATGTGAGCAAACAAGGTAAGGTGATAAGATTTTTTATATTAAATAAAAGAGAGGATAGGGATTCTCCTGTGGCTGTATTTGATGCGTGTATGATTTGTGGAGATATGGGCTATATCAAAAAAGATGGAGAACTCATTTGTATTTCTTGCAATGTGAGAATTTTTTTACCAAGTGTAGGAAAATTAGGAGGTTGCAATCCCATACCTCTCGAATTTAAATTTGATGGACAAAAAATCATCATCGCTTTAAAAGATGTCGAGGCGGGTTCAAATTATTTTAATCAAATTAAAGAAATTGAAGTAACAGACCCGGTTTCAAAAGAAAAACTCATCAATCTTAAAGCCCCTTTTTCTTATAGTTATAAAGGGATTATTTATTATTTTGCGACTGAAAAAAATTACGAGGAATTTAAAACAGACCCGGAGAAATACACAGATGAAGACAAACAGGCTCATTTTATGATACAAAGGCGTAACGATGCTCATTAGAATGATTAAAAATTCAATTTTTAAAAATAAAATTCAAAAATTTCTTGCTTTTTTAACCTGCTTTTTAGCGACCTTACTCATCTGCACTATGCTTAATATTACTTTAAGCATAGGCAATGAAATCACAAAAGATTTAAGAAATTATGGCTCAAATATCTTAGTTTTACCGAAGGGTTCAAGTCTAAGCATTGAAATAGGTAATGAAATTTATGAACCTTTAAAGGATAAAAATTATTTAGAGGAAAAGGATTTGCATATCATCAAAGAAATCTTTTGGCGTAATAATATCACAGCTTTTGCCCCTTTTTTGGAGGGCAAAATCACTTTTAATCAAACAAAAGAAGCCTTAGTTGTGGGGACTTATTTTGATAAATTGATTGCATTGAGTGATGAGGATGATTTTAAAACCGGCATTAAAAATCTTTATCCTTTTTTAAAATTGAGTGGAAGATGGGCTAAAGATGATAGTCTTGATGAGGTCATGGTTGGCGAGGATTTTGCTAAAAATAATGGCTTAAAAGAGGGGGATTTTTTAGAACTTGGAAATAAAAAGGTGCAAATTGTAGGAATTTTATCTCAAGCGGATAAAATGTCAAATAAAATCATCACTTCTTTGGCTCTAGCAGGAGTTTTGTTCGATAAAAAAGGGCTTTATTCAAGAGCTGAAGTTTCGGCTTTAACCATACCTGAAAATGATTTGGCTCAAAAGGCAAGACGCGATTCAAGCTCTCTTAATCAGCTTGAATTTGACACTTGGTATTGCACAGCTTATGCAGGAAGCATTGCTTATCAAATTGAAGAAGAACTTAAAGGTTCAAGTGCTAAGGTTTTAAATGCGATTAATGATGCTCAAAATTTGATTGTGAAAAAAATTCAGTCTTTAATGGGAATTACAAGTCTTATTTGCATTGTCGTTGCAAGCATTGCAATTTCAAGTTTGATGAGCTCTGAACTCCATAGACGCAAAAAAGAAATCGGGCTTTTGAAAGTTTTAGGAGCAAACACTTTTCAAATTTATTTACTTTTTGCAAGTGAAAATCTTATCGTGGCTTTAATATCTTCTATATTTGGCTTTGTTTTTGGAATTTTAATTTCTCAATTGATTGCTTTAAATATTTTTGGTTATTTCATCGATATTGCTTATATTATCTTGCCTTTAAGCCTTATTTTTGCAGCATTAATAGCGATTTTAGGTTGTTTATTGCAAATCCTTAATATCTCAAATTTATCTCCAGCACAGGTGCTTTATGGCAGATAAGTTTTTTTTAAAGGATATTTTTAAAAGCCTTATTTACTCGCGTCAAAGGCTTTTTATTATTGCTTTATCTGTATTTATTGGAGCTTTAATCAGCAGTGCGTTTTTAAATATTTATTTTGATATTGATATAAAGCTTTCTCACGAACTCAAGGCTTATGGAGCAAATGTCCTCATCAGTCCTAAAAATGAAAATATGATTTCTAATGAAAAATTTGCAGAATTTAAAGAAAAACTAAAGGCTAGGGCTATCACTCCTTATTTGTATGATTTTTTAAATTTAGGAAGCACAAGTGCAGTGGTGCTTGGCACGGATTTTAGGGCTTTGAAAATCACTAAACCCTTTTTAGAACTCAAAGAGGGAAGTTTTTCTTTAAATGATTTTAAAGATGATTCTGCTTTTATTGGCGTTAATTTAGCTAAAACTCTTGAAGCTAAAGTGGGCTCACAAATCCAAATTTACAATCCTAACACCTCAAAAACTACTAAACTTACGATAAAAGCTATACTTATAAGCAATGATGAGTTTGATTCTTTGCTCTTAGTGCCTTTAAAAATTTTGCAAGATTTAAGTCATATCAATGGAATTCATTACGCAAATGCTGTGCTTTATGGGGATTTTGAAAGTATCCGTGCTAAAACACAAGCTTTAAGCGATGATTATATCAGTGCAAAGCCTATTTCATCGGTAAGTTTAAGCGAAGCTATGGTTCTTGATAAAATCAAAGCTTTAATGTTTTTAATCATACTCATTGTTCTTATTATCGTTACAACAAGCGTGAATACAACACTAAGCTCCATTATTTTATCAAGAAAAAAAGAAGTGGCTTTGCGTTTGGCTTTGGGTGCAAAAGAGAATGAAATTTTTAAACTTTTTGCCAGCGAATGTTTTGTAGTGAGTTTGATGTCTTGTATTTTGGGTGCATTTTGCGGAATTTTATTGGCAAATGTTTTTGGATTTTTGATTTTTAATTCTGGTATTGATTTTAGATTGAAGGCTGTGGTTTTATCTGTGATTATTTCTTTGATTTTTGCAGCTTTTGCAGCGTTTTTTCCTCTTAAAAAAGCATTAAAAATCAATGTTTGTGAAAATTTAAAGGGTGAGTGATGAAAGAACTTATAAAGATTAAAAATTTAAATAAAGAATTTGGTAAGGTTAAAGCCTTAAATGACATCAATCTAAGTGTTTATGAAGGAGAATGGCTTGCGATAATGGGACCTTCAGGGAGTGGAAAATCCACGCTTTTAAACATACTCTCTCTTATGGATACGCCTACAAGCGGTGCATATATTCTTAATTCTCAAAATTTAGAACAAATGAGCGAGGAAGAAAAGGTTAAAATCAGACGCGAAAAAATAGGCTTGATTTTTCAGCAATTTCATCTCATTCCGCATTTAAGTGCCTTAGAAAATGTGATGCTTTCGCAGTATTATCATTCGAGTATCGATGAAAATGATGCAAAAATGACGCTTGAAAAAGTGGGTTTGGCTCATCGTTTCCATCACACTCCAAATCAATTAAGCGGAGGAGAGCAGCAAAGAGTTTGCATAGCAAGGGCTTTGATTAACAATCCCGAACTTTTACTTGCAGATGAACCGACAGGAAATTTAGACGAGGCTAATGAGAAGATTGTGCTTGAACTCCTTAAAAAGCTTAAAAATGAAGGTAAAACTATTATTTTAATCACGCACAATCCCGAACTCGCTAAAAATGCCGATAGATGCATCAAACTTCACCATGGAGTGCTTGAATGAAAACAATCTTATTTTTTTTCATATTTTTAATGTTAAATGCTTGCACAATTAGTGAAGATAAGGGAAAAATAGGCTCACAAGCGAGTGAAATTTTAGCCAAAGATTTAGAAGGAAAGAGTGTCAAACTTAGTGATAGCAAAGAAGAACTTAAAATTCTGGTTTTCTTTCAAAATGGTTGTGCTTCTTGTTTGAAAGAATTGCCTATGCTTGATGAATTTATTGAGAAACACCCTAAAAAAATCGCTGTTTATGCTATAAATTCTGTGGATAATGCTGAAGTGATTAAGGTTTTAAGTGAGCAATTTGAATTTAAAAATATCAAGGTTTTAAAAGATGAACTTGCTATGACCTCTCAAAAATATGGTATTTTTGCAACTCCGACAACGATTATCATAAAAAACAATGAAATCAAAGATAGAATTCTAGGGGAAAAATCATGGGAACATTTAGAATCCAAATTTATGCCTTTGCTTTGATTTTATTTTGTGCTTGTGGGAGTGGAGAAAATTTTAAAGCCTTAAATACAGATGAAATTTATAATTTTTCTTACAATGGTTTTGAAAAAGAATTAAAACTCAATCATCAAAAAAATTCATTTGCTCTCGTTTTTTTTACCAAAGATTGCGGAGTTTGCAAGGAGCAAATTTCTGTTTTGAAAAAATTAATCAATCATTATGATTTTGATTTTTTTGTTGTTTTAGGCGATGCAAAGGATTTTAATGATGCAAAAGAATGGAGTTTTGAAAAAAATTTGGATTTAAAAGTATTTTATGAAAAAAAGGCGGTCAATTTTCTCTCTCTTGCTGTGGGAGGCGTTTATGGTGTGCCTGTGCTAAGCTTTTTTAATCAAGGAAAAATGGAGCAAAAATTCATAGGTTTAACCCCTTATGGAATCTTAGAAAACACGATAAAAAAGATAAAATCTTAATTTGCTTTTAATCTTAAATATGTTTTAGTAAAAAGTCTCGTTTTTTAAATGTGCAAATTGCTAAAATATAATTCTAATTTTGATTTAAAAAAAATAAATCTTTCTTCTTAAAAATTAAACAATTTAAAATATATTTTTAAAACTTAAATTCAAGCAAAATAACGCTTAAAATAGGAATTTTTATTAAATTTTTTATATTTGATAGAGATGATTTAAAAGATTAAAACTTTGATTTTAGAAGTTATGGTTTCATCAATATCGCTTTTAATCAAGGGTCTAAGCTCATCTTTTGAGACTTCAGCACCGCTCATTTGCAAATGCCACAAAGCATTTTCTAAAGCTTCTTCTTGAGTTCTTTTAACCTTTCTTGTTTCATCAAAGATAAAACGAGAAAAAGCATAGTGATTTTGTGTTAAAAAATCTTCTAAATTTTCTTTATCAAAGCCTTTTGCTTTAACATTAAAATGCCTAAAAATCGGCTCTAAAAAATCGCTTTGTCTGTAATGATGCCAAGTTACATAAATTCTTAAAGCAGCCAAGCGGATGAAATTTTGACAAGCCTCTTTTGAATTCAGCACAGGTGCCATACTCAAAAACGCTATATCACAATGAAATTGAGGATGATTGCTCACAAAGTCCTCAAAACTTAGATGATACGTTTTGATATTATCAATCTTAAATTCTTTTGCATCTTGATATAAAATATCAAGCATAGACTTAGAGCTGTCCAAAGCTATAAGCTCTTTAGCCCTTTGTGCTAAATGCAAACTCCAAACTCCCGTCCCGCAGGCTATATCTAAAATGACTTTATCTTTAAAATCTATATTTAATTTCTTAAATTCCTCAAAACTTTGTTTTTGGATTGAGTTTAATTTTGGATTATATCTTGCATAGCTTTTGGCTTTTTTATCCCATAAATTCATTTCTTATCTATTCCTTTTACAATTTTATAAAATTGTATCAAAATCATCTTTAAATCTTAAATATTTGCTCAATTGTTTTTGTTTAATTTATATTAAATTAATTCTCAATCATTTATCAATGAATGGGTTTTGATAAATTTAATTTTAATTCATTGAATAAAAACTCATAAAAAGTAAAAATTAATAAAAACAATGTTATAATAAATGCTAACAGATTTAAAAAAGGAAAATAATTCAATGAAAGATTTATTCTTATTTAGTTCTTTGTTTGACTCCAGCCATACTTTTGCCTATTTTTTTCATATCGCTCTAGTGGCTTTAATCGCCGTAATTATCGCTAAAATGGCAACGCATTCTATGCAGCTTGTCCCAAGGGGAATGCAAAATTTAGGTGAAGCTTTTTTAGAGGGTATTGTCTCTATGGGACGCGATACTATGGGCAGTGAAGAGGGGGCAAGAAAATATCTTCCTCTTGTAGCAACTCTAGGAATGATTATTTTTATAAGCAATATCATAGGAATTATTCCGGGTTTTGAAGCCCCGACAGCGAGTTTAAATTTAACCCTTTCTTTGGCAGTGATTGTTTTTGTTTATTATCATTTTGAAGGGATTAGAGTTCAAGGATTTATTAAGTATTTTTCGCATTTTATGGGTCCTGTAAAGCTCCTTGCTCCTTTAATGTTTCCTATCGAGCTTGTTTCTCATTTTTCTCGTGTGATTTCTTTATCTTTTCGTTTGTTTGGTAATATTAAGGGTGATGATTTATTTTTGGCAGTTATTTTAGCTCTTGTTCCTTATATCGCACCACTTCCAGCTTATGTGCTTTTAACCTTTATGGCTTTTTTACAAGCTTTTATTTTTATGATTTTAACTTATGTGTATTTAGCGGGTGCGACTATAGTTGAGGAAGGACATTGATTTATATTTTAGATTTTTTTAAAGGTGCATTCTTTGCTTTTTTAGCTTTGGGTGTGCTTTTTATTCTTCTTAATTTTAATTCTTTTTGTCTCTTTGTGTTGAAATTCTTTCATTATAATTTTTAAACAATTCAATATACCAAAACTTAATTTTAAAAGATGAGAAAATTTAAAATAAATTTTTGGCGGTATTATTATAAAATATTTGTTTTTTAAATTCTATTTGCCTTTTTCTAAGTTTTAGTGAGTTTTTTAACAAAACATTTTAATTTTATAAAATAATAAAATCCATCGGTTTAATCCTTGATTATGTGCATTTTATATTTTTCTTGCATATTGTTTCATAAAGATAAGAACTTGAAAAAGATTTTTATCATTTAAATTTAATTATTTTTCATCTTACTTTTGCAAAAACTCACAAACAAGATATATTCTTTTTTTTGAGTTATTTATAAAAATTTATTTTATAAAACAATTTTTTATATTTTTCAAGGCTAGTTTATTAAAGAAAATTTTTAACCAAATTTAGATTAAAATAAAAATGCTTATTATGAAAATTCTATGAGACAGCGTTAAAGGTGGAGATTAAAAGAATTTAAGGCAATCCTTGAATTAGGATTGCTTTTGTTGCTCTTCAATCATATCTTTAAAGACATCGAAAAGCTGAAGCGAAGTGTTTTCAGCAGTTTGACATTTTTCAAAAATTTTATTTTGTGTTTCTTCGAGTTTAATGTCTTCAGAATGAGCAATAGAAATAGCTGAATTCATATTTTCATGGATAATTTGATGTGGAGTATTGATTTTTGAAAAGTTTTTATTTTGACCAAATCTTTCTTTTCCAGCTCCCAAATACCATTTACCCAAACGACAATTTAAATGATCGGCAAGTTGTTTTCCTGATTTTGCGAAAATCTCTTTATAACCATTGACTTTAAATGCAACATGATCAAGTTTAGCCAAAGATACAAAAATTTCAGAAACGATATTGACAGCATTTGAATTGGTTGAATGTGCTTCATTAACAAGTTCTGTAAATTTACTAGAGAAATTCGTAATATGAGAATTCGAATCAATGGAAATTTGCTCCACTTGCTCACTTTGAGTGTACATTTCATTAGCATTTTGTTTCAATAAATTGATATTAACTTCTACTTCTGCAGTTGCTTTTTGAGTTTTTTCAGCAAGTTTTCTGACCTCATCAGCCACGACAGCAAAACCGCGTCCATGCTCTCCTGCACGAGCCGCCTCAATGGCTGCATTAAGAGCTAAAAGATTAGTTTGGTCGGATACATCTTTGATGAGATTGATAACATTTGTGATTTCATCAACGCTTCTGTGTAAAGTTTCTGCTGTATCTCTTGATTTGTTTGCAGATTCTATGATATTGCCGAGTGATGCGGTGATAGATTCTGTGATGTGACCCAGCTCGTCCATTGCACTAAGAGAAGTTTGAGAATAAGAAGAGATAACCTCTGCTTTATCGATGTTTGATACCATATCCCCTTGAACGATAGAAATATTCTTAACCACACCTTCTAACAAAATATTTAAGAGTTTATTTTTTAAACTAAGCTCCCCTGATTTTTGCTCAAAAGTTGCAAGTTTATTTTTAAGCTCAAGATTTTCAGATTGAACTCTTGCGAGTTGATTTTTTAATAATTGATTTTCTCCATTGATTTTTTTAATTTCTTCATTATTAGTTTTAGTACTACCACCAAACATAGAATTCTCCTTATTTATTATAATTTGCTAAATACATATTCAAGTCATCTTTAACACGTAGTTTTTCTTTTTTAAGAGTTGAAATTTCGGCATCACTAAGATGAACTCTACCTTCTTCGGCATCTTTAATTTGGTCGTCTAATTCATTATGCCTTTCAAATAATTTGTCAAAATGGGCATCTTTACCCTTTAATTCAGACATTAACTCTCTATATTCGTGCAACATATACATACTCCTTTTAACTCTTTTATGTATTTTTTGTAGATTTTACCATAATAAAAGATAATTTTTACTTAAAATATTTAAATTTTATTAATTTTTAGCACTTTTACACAGACATTAAAATGCTAAAAATTAAGTAAAAAACAAAGAAGAATGATTTATAAAATATAAGATGAAATGATGAATTCTTAAAAATTATTTTGAATTTTGTTTTTTAAGAGTTCTTAAAGTTGAGGCTGCAACTCTTATTCTTCTTGTTGTGCCATCTTCTAAAGCTATGCGAATGGTCCTAAGATTAGGTAAAAATCGCTTTTTGGTTTTGTTATTAGCATGGCTGACATTATTTCCTACCAAAACGCCTTTGCCTGTGATTTGACATACTCTTGCCATTTTTTATCCTTTAAAATTTTTAAGCAAATATTATAACAAATTTTAGCTTAAAATATTCAAATATTTATTAAGTTTTAACATAAAAAAAGATAAAATTCTTTTAAAGTTTAATTCTAAGGTTTTTTAATGTATGTAGCCCCGAGTTTATTGTCAGCAAATTTTTTGAGGCTTGAAGATGAAATTAAAGCGGTCAGTGAGGCTGGAGCAGACCTTTTGCATATTGATGTAATGGATGGACATTTTGTGCCAAATTTAACTTTTGGACCCTGCGTGATTGAAAGAATTTCAAGCATAAGCAAGGTGCCTTTGGATATACATTTGATGGTTGAAAATGTGAGTTCATTTGTAGAAATTTTTTTACCCCTTAAGCCTAAATTCCTTTCTTTTCACATCGAAGCTGAAGCTCATCCTATAAGAATTTGTGAATACTTAAAAACTCAAGGCATACATCCAGCAATTGTGCTTAATCCTCATACACCCATTAGTTCTATCAAAACAATGATAGAATTTGTCGATATGGTTTTATTAATGAGTGTTAATCCGGGTTTTGGCGGACAAAAATTTTTGCCTTTAATTTATGAAAAAATCGCAGAATTAAGAGAATTGATTGATAAAAAAAATGCAAAAGTTTTTATCGAAGTTGATGGGGGAATCAATGGCTTAAATGCTTCAAATTTAGAGGAAGCCGGAGCGGATATACTCGTGGCGGGAAGTTATATTTTTTCTTCAAATGATTATAAAAATGCTATCAAATCTTTAAAGCTAGAATTTTGAGTTTGCAACAAATTGATAAAATCATAAGCATTTTAAGTAAAGAAAGCAGACCTTATGAATGGGTTATGGCTGAATTTGGCAAACTTGAAGAATTAAGTCATTTGGATTTGGATTTAGAAACTCTCGAACTTATGGGACTTTCTTTTAAGATTAAACAAAACAATCTCTTAAGTTTAAAAACAAGAACAAATCAAATCAAAAATGAAATTTTTTGCATTGTGGATATTGAAAGCACAGCGGGGATTAAAAGTGGGCAAATTTTAGAAATCGGTGCAGTGAAAATTCAAAATTCCAAAGAGATAGACAGATTTGAATCGCTCATTAAGGTCGATGAGATTCCGGAAAATATCACAGAACTTACAGGAATCAGTCTTGATATGGTTAAAAATGCTCCAAGTCTTGCAAAAGTTTTAAATGATTTTAGACTTTTTTTAAAGGATAGTATTTTTATTGCCCATAATGTGCGTTTTGATTATAATTTCATTTCAAAGGCTTTGAGTGAAAATGATTTTGGAATTTTACTCAACCGCAGAATTTGCACGATAGAATTTGCACAATGTTGCATTCAAAGTCCAAGATACAAACTCGATACACTCAAAGAACTCTTAGGCATACAAAGCACACATCATAGAGCTTTAAGCGATGCTTTAGCGGCGGGAGAAATTTTTAAATATTGCTTAGGAAAATTGCCCCATCATATTAAGACTACAGAAGAATTAATAGAATTCATTAAGACCTCGCGTTTGAAAAAAATTTCTTAAATTTACTCAAAATATATTATACTTTATCCTATAAATGACGGGAGCTTGTGAAACAGGCTGAGAGTAAGCTAAAAGCTTAGACCGAACCGGATCTGGATAATGCCAGCGTCGGGAAGATTTTAACTCCTTTATCACTACCCTTCATTTATCCAAATTTTCTTAAAAGGATAAAACATGAAAACTCAAATGAATTATGCCAAAGAAGGCATTTTTACTAAAGAGATGGAAATTGTCGCGAGTAAAGAACAAGTGGATAAAGATTTTTTACTCCAAAACATTGCTTGTGGTAAGATTATTATCCCTGCAAATATTCTTCACAAAAGTCTTGATCCAAATGGCATAGGATATGGACTTAAGACTAAAGTGAATGTGAATTTAGGTGTTTCTAATGATTGTATAGATTATACTGAAGAAATGAAAAAGGTTGAATTGGCTCATAAATTCGGCATTGAAGCGATAATGGATTTGAGTAATTATGGCAAAACGAGTCATTTTAGAGATGAACTCATTAAAGTTTCAAAAGCGATGATAGGAACCGTGCCTGTATATGATGCTGTGGGTTTTTTAGAAAAAGATTTAAAAGAAATTAAGGCTAAAGATTTTTTAGATGTGGTCTATCATCATGCTAAAAGCGGGGTGGATTTTATGACCATACATGCGGGGATAAATTCTCGTGCCGCTAGGGTTTTTAAACAAATTCAAAGAATCACAAATATAGTTTCAAGAGGAGGTTCTGTGCTTTATGCATGGATGCAAATGAATGAGGCGGAAAATCCTTTTTATGAATATTTTGATGATTTGCTTGAAATTTGCTTGAAATTTGATGTTACCTTATCTTTAGGAGATGCTCTAAGACCCGGTTGCACTCACGATGCAAGTGATAGTGCTCAAATTGCTGAACTCATTGAGCTTTCTTTATTGACACAAAGGGCTTGGGATGCGGGAGTGCAAGTGATGATAGAGGGACCTGGACATATGGCTATTAATGAAATAGAAGCGAATATGCAGATTGAAAAACGTATTTGCAAGGGAGCTCCTTTTTATGTTTTAGGACCTTTGGTAACAGATATTGGAGCGGGGTATGATCATATAAGCGGAGCAATAGGAGGAGCAGTTGCAGCGGCAACGGGAGCGGATATACTTTGCTATGTAACACCAGCTGAACATTTGAGATTACCGAATTTAGATGATGTAAGAGCTGGGATTGTTGCAACTAAGATTGCAGCTCATGCTGGAGATTTAGCCAAATTGCCAAAGAGCAGAGAAATTGATGATAAGATGAGTCAAGCAAGACAAGATATTGACTGGGAAAAAATGTTTGCTTATGCCATTGATGGAGAAAAAGCTAAAAAAATGTTTAATGAAAGAAAACCCGAAGAACTCAATTCTTGCTCAATGTGCGGAAAAATGTGTGCAATGAATACAATGAATCAAATTCTTAAAGGTGATGAGGTGAGTTTGGTTTAAATTTTATAAACATAAAAAACGCATTAAAAAGCGGCGGAATAGATTTTGATAACAAAACTAATATCAATGCCTTCTTGTGCCGCTTTTAAATTCAAAGGATAGTCCATTTTAACCAGATAATCAAATCCACTCAAAGCATCAATAAAATCATAAAAACTCTTAGGATTTTGAATTTTTGCGTCGATTGTGAAAGAATGCTTAAGATATTTTTGGGTTTGGGTGAGTTGATTTTCTTGTATTTTTACATTCTTAAAATATTTTTGTAAAAAATTTTCAAGGATTTTTATATCAAAATTTTGCTCAAATTGTTCTAAACTTTTGTTATTTTCATTGCGTAAAGATGAAATTTTATTTTCACTTGCTGCAAATTTAGCCTTAGTGGCTTCAAAAAGGGCGATTTGTGAATTCTCTCTTAAAGAATTTTCTTGATAATTTCTTAATTGAGGTAAAAGTAAAAATAAAATCAAAGCCATACAAATGCTTATAAAACTTAAAATGCAAATGAGTAATTTTATAGGATTGATTTCTTCAAGACTCTTATCTTTCATCGTTTTCCTCTAAATTTTGTTTTGTGTTGATATTGATAAAACGATACCAACCATTACTAAGCTGATAATAACTTGTATGAGTTTCATCAAATATACTTTTTAAAGGTGTTTCTAAAAGTAAAGCAAACATTTCTTTTGTTGGGCTCACTCCTGTGATTTTTAAGGAATTTTTATCTTGTTCGACATTATCAAGAGTAATGCCATCAGTTTTCACAACAATACTAAAAAGATTTCTTAAACTTTCTTTGATGGCTTGATTTTCTTTATTAAAATCTTTAGACATATGGCTTTGTTCGAGTAAAATTTCGTAAAGTTTGTTTGCTTGAGCAATCTGCTCTTCAATCCGCACAACCTCTTCTCTTTTATGATTTACAGAATTTTGAGCGAGTTTGATTTTTATACTATAAATGAAATATATACCCATAATAAAAAAAACAGCAAATGCAAAAAGGGCAAGCCAAAGTTTAGCAAATAAATTAAAAAATGACCTTTTTTGAGGTTGAGTGAAACTATAAGTCATATTTTAAGCTCCTTTTGCATTAATTCTATCATTAAATCTAAGGTGTTTAAAGATTTAACTTGCGGAGTTAATAAGATTTCATTTTCTAAAAATTCAAGAGCACTTTGAGTGATGTCTTCATTAGTAAATATTAAAAGTTTATCGATAAAATCCCCTGCGTATCTTGTATCTTTATAAAATTTTTCTATACTTGAAATGATATAATTGCAAAATTCCATATCATCGCTAAAATTGCTAAATTCATCAAATTCTGCTTTTTGCTCCTGATTAGAAAGGTCTAATTTATCCTTAAATTCCTCGCCAAAATTTTCATTAAAATTTTCAAGCTCATCCTCTTGTTCGACTTGCTCTTCTGTTGTTTCGTTGATAATTTCTTCGTTTTGACTTTCAAAGCCATCAAGCTCTAAACCTATATCTTTTTCAAAAAGCTTAAATTCTCCTATTAAAATTTCTTGTCCCTTACAAGCGATTAAAGCAAGATTGTTTGAATTTTTATAAACACAAAGCGAGATTTTATCCCTTTCTAAATTTTCTTTTTGGACACAATAATAAAGCAAAGCCAGAGGGGAAAATAAAAAATCAAGTCCGCCATTATCCTCAAAAAGTTCAGTAAAATGCTCTATGTGTTCTGTTGCTGTATAGAGTCTAGCATTGTTTAAAACTATGCTTTTAACGCTTACTTTGGTTGTGATAAAATTTTCAAATTCATTAGAATCTAAACTTGGCACAAGCCATTGTTCTTCGCTATTTAAAAATAAAGATGTATAATAATAAAGATATTTTTTTTGAGAGTTTTTGATATAAGCAAACAATCGATGAGGGTCTTCGAAGCTTTTTTCAACGATATTTATGAATTTCCCATTAAGATAAGTTGCGGTTTTAAGAGAATTTTTCTTTTCTCTTAAAATCACGCTGATAAAAAGTCTAGGAATGAATTTTTTGAAAAAAGATAACATTTTATTCCTTAAAACCATCGCTTTGACGTATTTTTTCAAATTCTCTTTGTAAAAATTCCTTAGCCTCATCTTTGCTTAATTGCGAAACATCTAAGGGCTCACTCAATCTATAAACAATCTTGCTAAAAGGTTTTGGCAAAATCATTTTATCCCAACTCTTAAACTGCCAAAAACGACTCGCCTCATAATTTAAAATTCTTATTTTAACATTTTTTTTATGGGCAAGCAAAATGGCTCCATCTGAAATGCTATGATAAGGACCTCTTGGTCCATCAGGTGTTATGATTATATCGTCATTTTCATCAAGAACTTTAAAAGCAGCTTTTAAAGCACTACTTGCACCTTTTGAAGTGCTCCCTCTGACCGAATTTAAACCATAAAGTTTAATGATTTTTGCGATATATTCTCCATCTTTATGATGAGAAATCATCACATAAGCTCTTTTTTTACCACATTTAAAATGTCTAAAGGCAAAAGGCATTAAGGCTAAACGTCCGTGCCAAAACAGCACCACATAAGGACTTTCATCAACTTTAGCTCCCCTATAAGTCTTAAAACAAGTAAGAAAAATCAGCCATTGTAAAATAAAAACAAATCGGGTTAAACAAAGAATTTTAAACGACTTCCCCATAAAGCACCATACGTCTTGCATTTGTGATTTTAACTTGTTTCATTTGCCCCAAAAATTCTTCACTTCCTTTAATTTGAACTAAAAAATTATTATCTGTGCGTCCGGCTATCTCGCCATCGGCTCTTAATTCTTCAAAAAGCACTTCAAAAATTTGATTCTCTTGTTTTTTAACAATTTCATCTAAAATTTCATAATGCCTATTTTGCAAAATTTCTAGTCTTTTAGAAGCAATTTCTTCGGGGATTTGATTATCCATTAAGGCTGCTTTTGTCAGTGGTCTTTTAGAATATTTAAAGGAAAAGATTTGTTCAAAACGAACCTTTTCTATCATTTCTAAACTTTCTTCAAAATCCCTTTGACTTTCTCCGGGAAAAGCTACGATAATATCTGTTGAAATGCTTAAATTTTTGCAAAGGCTACGCAACTTCAAAGCCCTATCCAAATACCATTCTTTCGTATAGCCTCTTTTCATTGTTTTTAAAATTTCATTTGAACCGCTCTGCAAAGGCATATGAATACATTTGCAAATTTTAGGATTTTGACTGAAAGTGTGTAAAAATTTATCGTCCATATGCAAAGGATGCGGACTGGTAAAACGAATTCTTTCTAAACCCTCGATTTGACTCAATTCTTCTAAAAGGTCTGAAAAATCCATTTTTTTATGTTCATTTTTAAATTTTTTTCCGTAATTATTGACATTTTGTCCAAGTAAAAAAATCTCTTTAGCCCCTTTACTCACGGCTTTTTTTGCCTCGTTGAAGATGATTGCAAAAGGAATAGAAATTTCATCGCCTCTTGTATGTGGGACAATGCAGTAAGTACAATGCTTATCACAACCGATTGAAATATTAATATAAGCTTTATAAATGCTATTTCTAAAATCTTTAAAAGCAAAATCACTCTCATCATAATTTAAATCAGTGCCTAAAAATTTAGGAATTTTAATTGCTTGAGTGATTTTAGAAACATTTCTAGCCCCTAAAACAAAATCCACATAGGGAGCTTTTTTAAAAATTTCAGCTCCTAAATGGGAAGCTGTGCAACCGCATACTCCTATTTTAGCCCCATTTTTTTTAAGTTTTTTAAAAGCTCCTACTTCAGAAAAGAGCTTATGCACGGGCTTTTCACGCACTGAACAAGTATTGATAAGAATCAAATCTGCTTCTTGAATGTCTTCAGTGAGGCTGTAATTCTCCTTTTGAGTAAGCTCTGCAATGATGTGCTCTGAATCTCTAACATTCATCGCACAACCTAAGGTTTGGATAAAGAGTTTTTTAGCACTCAAAGGATATGCACCTCATAAATGAAATCATTCTCATCAAGTCCGTATTTAACAACTCTGTGATAAACATTTAAGCCCTTTTTTTCAAAATGCTCAACCAGAGCAATCAGCTGCTTGTGTGAATTTTCTTTATCAAAATAAAAAAACTTCTGCCCCTCTTTTTCAACCGCTTCCTCTATCTTTTCCAAGCTGATATTTTTAGGTTTTTCGTTGATCAAATTTCTCGCTAATTTTAAGTCCATATTATATCCTTGACTTTTTTAAATCTATAATCTTAGCAAATTTTACTTTTAATTAAACTTATTAAGTATATAATTTTAGTCTTCATTTAAATAAATTTCCCAAAAAAGGTATTTAAAATTATGGAAAAAATAACGGATATAATAGAAGCTATTGCTAATGAAAAAAATTTAAATTTAGAAAGTGTGAAGGAAAAAGTTATCACTGCTTTAATCAATACTGCAAAAAGAATTTATGGACAAGAATATGATTTTTTTGTAGAACCAAAAAGCCTTAATCTTTACCAAAAAATCAGTGTTGTAGCCGATAATGATGAAAGAATTAAACAAAATCCTGAAAGCTTTATCGCTTTAAGCAAGGCAAAAAAAGAGGTTGCAGATATTGAACTTGGCGATGAGCTGACTTATGAATGCTTTTTAGAAAATTTAGGACGAACAGCGGTCAATGCTTTGCATAAAGAGCTTGAGTATCACATACAAAAACTTTTAGAACAAACAATTTTTGAAAAATATAAAAATAAAATTGGACAAATGGTCTTTGGGACGGTCATTCGTGTGGATAATGAAGAAAATACTTATATAGAAATTGATGAACTGCGAGCCTTTTTACCGCGAAAAAATCGTATTAAAGGCGAGAAGTTTAAGGTCGGAGATGTGATTAAGGCAGTGATTCGTAGTGTTTATATGGATAAGGGCATTAAGATTGAACTTTCCCGCACAAGTCCAAAATTTTTAGAATGTCTTTTAGAATCTGAAGTGCCGGAAATCAAAGACAAACTTGTCAGTGTTGTAAAAAGTGCAAGAATTCCCGGAGAAAGGGCTAAGATTGTTTTAATGGCAAATGCGGATAATATAGATCCTGTTGGAGCTACTGTTGGAGTTAAGGGTGTTAGAATCAATGCTGTGAGTAAGGAACTGCATAATGAAAATATCGATTGTATCGAGTATTCTAGTGAGCCTGAAATTCTTGTTGCAAGAGCTTTAACTCCCGCTATCATCCATTCTGTAAAGATTGAAGGCAAAAAAGCCTTAGTGAGTTTAAGCAGCGACCAAAAAAGCAAAGCCATAGGTAAAAGCGGTATCAATATCCGCCTTGTAACTATGTTAAGCTCCTATGAGATAGAGCTTAAAGAACTTGATTCTACAAAGGCTCAAAGCAGTGAAGAAGCCTTTAAAAATTTGCAAGATTTATTTAAAAATGTTTAAATGTCTTTAAATTTTTTGTTATTTTCAATATTTGAATCAATCAAAGTAAAAAGCTTGTTAAGTAGGGTGGCTTCATTCTCTTTTTGCTTGTCTTTGATGGATTTATTTATAGCATAATTTTTAAAATCTTTTAAGATTTTTGAGAGATTGAGCTCATCATCGCTAAAATCACTCTTCTTTTTTTCTTCTTTGTTTAAATTTTCTAAATATTTTTCGAATTCTTTGTCCTTTTCATCTTTTCTTTTGTTTGCTTGAAAGAAAGTTGAATTTTTAGAATTTGTTTCATTAATCTGCATTTTTATTCCTTTGAAAATCAATTTTAAATTAACAAGCAAAAATCATTCCTAATATAGGACTAAGAAAAATTCTATTTTTATAAAAACTTTTATGAGACTTAGGTTCCATAAGATTTAAATTTTTATTATAATTTTTACTAAAATTAATTTTTATGAAGTCAATTGTGAAATCAAATTTAATCTTAAAAAATTTGGTTCAATTGAAAAACAATGCAGTGTTTTTAAAAAAATATTAAAAGATGAATTTAAATTCTTAAAAAATACTTCAGCTTAAAAAGAAGAACAGAATATAGCCTTTAAAAGGAGTTTTAAGTGATTTATGCTCGAGCTTTATTTTAATTGCTTTAGCTGTTATGAGGAATAAACATAAAATTTTGCTACAATCAAAGGAATTTTTATAGATAAAAAATTGAGCTATAAGATTTTAAAACTCGTTTGACTAAATTTTTTTTAAAATAAAATCACACAAAAGACAAGTTTGACATGATATTGTAGTTTGAAAATATGATTTGATGGGATTAAAAAGCGACAATAAAAATAAAAAATGAAGGATTTAAAAAAATATTTAAAAATCATAATGAAATTTAAATCAAAAGATAATTTTCCTCGTTAAATTTGTTCAATTTTTAGTGAGGTATTGATTAAATTTCAAAATTATGTTTTTGACGCAATTTTGCCAAATAAATGGCAAAATTTACAGCTTCTTTGTAACTTTTAGTATTGATTTTAGCATTTTTATAAGCCTTGTCAAAGGCTGTTCCGTGATCAACACTGGTGCGAATGATGGGTAAATTTAAACTCACATTGACACTTTTTTCAAAATACAAAGCTTTAAGAGGGGCTAAACCTAAATCATGATACATCGCAACAAAATGCCTGCATTGCTTTAAGGAATCTTTTGTAAAAGCCGTATCTGCAACCAAAGGATAGGGCAAATAAAAACATTTTTGCTTAAAATTCTCTGTCAATTTTTTTTTGAGCTTTTTATTTTCTAAAATTTCATAAAAATTGTTCCTTTTATTCTCTTTTATAGAAGTTAAAAACTCTTTTTTAGTCTCTAAGTCGCTTTGTAAAAAATTCAAATACGCATTTGTAAATTGTATCGCTTCTGTAATGATTTTTTCTTCTTCACCTCCTATAACTCCATAATCTCCTGCGTGAGGATTGAAAGCTAAAACCCCGATTTTTTTAAAACGAGTTTGTAAGTAAAAATCTCTCAAAAATTCCGCTAAAGCCTTAAATTCTATCTTTTGACTGACTTGATTTAAGGGGATATGTTCGGTAAAAAGTCCAACAAAAAGCTCTTTGCAACCTAGCATCATGATTGCATTTTTTTGATAAAAACTTCTTAGGGCATCTGTGTGTCCTTTAAATTTAATCCCTGCTTTGTCCCAAGCTTTTTTATGAATGCTTAAGGTTACTAAAGCATTTGCGTAATGTTGTTTGACAAAATGATTTGCTGCTTGAAAGCTCAAAAAAGAATAAGCCCCGCTTTTTTCATCGATTTCACCTGCCTTAATTTCAAAATCGCAATCAAGCTCAAATTCCAAAGCAGAAGTAAAAGAAAAGATATTGAGTTTTTTTTCTTTTTTTACAAAGTTAAATTCTTGTTTTTCTGCCTTTGAAAAGGCGACTAAATTGGCGTTTTCAAGTTTTAAATTCAAAAGTTTTAAAGCTTGATTTAAAAGTTTTTGATGCACAAAATAATAGGGCTCACAAAATTGAGAAATTTCTTTATGAGAGCGGATGAGAATTTCTATGCCCACTCCGTTTATATCGCCCACACTCACAGCTATTTTCATCTTTTAATCAAGGCTTTCATTTCTAAAATAGCTTGTTTAAGTCCTACAAAAACAGACCTTGCGATTATGCTTTGTCCTATGTTGAGTTCGGTAATTTCTTTAATTTTTACAAGTTCTTTAACATTTTTGTAGTTTAATCCATGTCCAGCGGCGATTTTAAGTCCTAAACTTTGGGCTTTTTTTGCACAAAGATTTAAGAGTTGAAGTTCTTTTTGAAATTCTTTTTCAAGCTCTTTTTTAGGGAGATTTAATTCTTTGATTTTATAGGGGGTGTGCAAGATATTTGAATAAAGTGCATTATATAAATTCGCATATAAACCTGTGTGAAATTCTACAAAATCGGCTTTTAAGTCAAAAGCCCTTTGCACATCTTCTAAATTTGGATTGATAAAAAGTGAAACTTCAATATCGCAAAGTTTGAGTTTTTGAATGCTTTTTTCAATTTTTTCAAGATTTAAATTCAATCCCCCCTCTGTGGTAAGCTCTTCTCTTTTTTCAGGAACTAAAGTGACACGCGAGGGCTTAAATTGGCAGGCGAGATCTAAAATTTCATCACAAGTTGCACATTCTAAATTGATAGGAATTTTACAAAATAAAATTAAATTTTCAAGGTCTTTTTCATGGGTGTGCCTTTTATCTTCTCTGACATGAATGGTAATTTGCTCACAAAAATGAGCACAATACAAAGCCGCTTCTAAAAGGTCAGGGTCATTAACCTTTCGAGCCTCCCTTAAAACAGCGATATGGTCGATATTTACACCTAAAGTCATTTTTTTCCTTTAAAAATTTTTGCTATTATACTCTAAATTTTAATTAAGGAAGCTTATGTTAGGCATAGATATTGGCTCAAATACTTTAAGAGCAGTTTATATGGATACAAATTTTAAAAAAATTGCAGAATATGAATTCATCATCGGTGCAGCAAAAAATCTCAATACAAGTGGAAAAATAGGTGATGAAGCCATTTTAAATTTAAGAAAAGCTTTAGGCACTTTGGCTTTAAAATACGCACTTAAAGATGCGATTATTGTGGCAACTGCGGCATTTAGAAAGGCGAGTAATGCTCAAAAAATTTTCGAGGATTTAAGAGAGGAATTTGGAGCTAGTTTTAAAATCATTGATGCAAAAACTGAAGCTAAACTTAGCGTATTAGGGATGAAAAGAGGACTTTTGAATTTGGGATTAAAACAGGAATTTGCTTATTGTGATTTAGGAGGAGCTTCTTGTGAGCTGTCTTTTAGGGATAGTTTTAAAAGTTTTGATTTTGGAATCATTACTTTTTATGAAAAAAATCAAAAAAATTTTAATCAAAAATCGCAACTTAAAACGATTGATGTAAAAAAACATTCTGCATTCATTCGAAAAATAAAAGATAAAAAGCTTAAAATTCATTTTTTAATCCAAGATAAAAGGCTTTGTGCCTTAGCTTTTAAGGCTTTTGAAGAACTTAGAGAGATTAAACAAGAGCTTTTGAGGCTAAAAACGCGAAGAATCGTCTTAAATTCAGGAGTTCCTACAAGTATATGTGCATTAAAACTAGGATTAAATTATGAAAATTATGATTTTACAAAGATTAATGGAAAAAAACTTTGTGCTAATGATTTTTTAAAATTTGGCATAAAACTTTGGAATATGAGTGAAAATGAGGCAAGAAAATTCGTAGGAAATTCACGCAAAAATTATATAGTAGCGGGTTGTTTTTTGCTCTATGCTTTATTTGAAAAGCAAGAACTTATCGTCATTGATGAGGGTTTAAGAGAGGGAGTTTGCCTTGCAAAACTTAAAAATATAGAATTTTAGATTTTTTGAAATTCAAAAAAATGAAATTTATCATCAAAGCCAAAAAACAATCTTTTTGCTTGTGAAAGAAAATTCTCATAGCTCTGTATATTTTTGTTTTTTGTGTGATTTAACACCTCTTCAAAATCAAATTTACTCAAAGCTTGACTTTGTTTTTCAAAGGCTAAAAGTTTGAAATTATAATCCTTAATGAGCTTTAATAAATGCGTAAAATTGACATTATAGGTCAAATCACTCTTGCCAAAAAATTTTTTCAAATCGAGTTTAAAAGGGTCAAAAACCTCGTGTTTTTGATAAATTCTTAAACTCAATTTATCAGGCTTTAAAACTCCATAATCAAATCCACTCAAAACAAAGCTCTTACAAGCTTTATCAAGCTGTTTAAAAAAAAGATTTAACTCTTGGCTTAATTCTCCTATTTTAAGTCCTAATTCTTCGCATTCTTTTTGAATTTTCTCATCACTTGGTGCAAAATAAAGTTTAAAATCATCATCGACAAAAGCCATAGTTTTTCCGTTGATTAACTCACAAGAAAAGCTGTCAAATAGCTCATTACAGAAGATATAAGCATTGCTAAATTCACAATCTTGCAAAGAATTTTTATGGATCAATTCACAATCTTGTAAGGTTTTTCTCTGCAAAGCCCTTAATTTTTCGTAAGGTTCGATAATAAAAAATTCAAGGTCTTTAAAAATTTCAGGTCTAAATTCCATCAAAGCACTTAAAAAATCCCTGCTCAAATAGCCTTCATTGGCTCCTATTTCAATAACTTGTAAGGGCGGGGTTAAAATCTTTTTATCAATCAAAGTTAAAAAATGTTTTGCCAACAAAGTTCCAAACAAATTCCCTACGCTTACAGCGGTAAAAAAATCTCCTTTTTTTCCGATTAAGGCAATGTTTTGATAATAATTTTCCACCCAAAGCCTAAAAAATTCACTCAATTTCATTGAAAAAGACGATTGAATTTAGCGATAAAATCCAAAGGATCAACTTGATTTTTTGCTGCAAAAATTCCAAAATGCAAATGAGGTCCGCTCACTCTGCCCGTAGCCCCGCTAAGCCCTATAACATCACCTTTTTTAACCTTTTGTCCAATTTTAACCTTAATGTGTGAAAGATGATAATATTGCGAGTAAATGCCATATCCATGATCAATGACAACTGAATTTCCAGCATAATAACGTTCCTTTGCAATCCTAACCACGCCTGAATTTGAAGCCCTAACAGGAGTTCCTACTGCAGCTCTAAAATCTGTCCCGCTGTGATAGCTTGCAACTTTTTCATTAAATACTCGAGCCTTGCCAAAAGCACTTGTGATAAAACTATCCATAGGAATTTTAAAAACTCCATCAAACAAAACTTCTCTTGTTACGCTAGAATACACAGCATTGGCTTCTTTAAGCTCTTGTTCTATCCTACTTTGAACGGATTTTGGTGGAAAGAGTTTTTTAGGCTCAACTTGCAATTTTTCGCTTTTATAATCTCCTTCTAAGCTATCAATCATGAAAATTTCACTTCTATCCTTATAAACTGCGGTGATTTGAGTGATTTTTGGAGGATTTTTGTAAGGAAGAGTAAAAAGGGCGACAATTTTATCTTTGTTCTTAGGATGCGTGAAAAAACTAAGCTTTTTATCCTTAGTTTTAACCTCAATAAGATCTTTTTTATCAAGCTCCAAAAAAAGACTTTGCCCCCTAATCAATCCTATTCTTTCATCTGCAAAAGCGAAGAATATAAGAAAAAATAAGATAAAAATTCTCATAGACTAAGCTCCTTAATATCTGCAATGTTTAAAAATTCCTCATAAATGCTAAAAATGAGAGCTTGGCGGTTTTTTCTAAGTTCTTCATCTTCTACATTAATCATCACTTTATCAAAAAATTCATCAATAAAAGGCTTTAAAGCAAATAAATTTTGTAATCTTTCTTTAAGGTTTTGAGTGTTTAAACTCTTTTTAAATTCTTCATAAAGCTTATTTTCAGCAGCATTTTTAAAAAGAGTTGGAGAGATTTTAAAATTTGGATTCACAGCGATATTCGCTAATCTTTTAAAAGTGCTCAAATTTTCATTAAAATTTTCTTTTTGACTCAGCTCTATCAAAGCTTTAATGGCTGTGTCAATATGGATTAAATCTGCATTTTTTGAACTCAAAACAGCCTTGATAAAAGAAGCATTCGCCTCATAAAAAGTATAAAGCCTTTCAAAGATAAAATCTTTTAAAATTTGCAAATCAAAATTTTTATATTGAGATTTTAGTTTTTGAAATAAAAGATCTAAATCAAAATTTTTGCCTAAATTTAAAACGATTTTTATCATTCCACTTGCCGCTCTTCTTAAAGCATAAGGATCCTTCGTGCCACTTGGAATTTTACCTAAGCTAAAAAGTGCTAAGAGTGTATCAAGCTTGTTTGCAAGTGCGACTATGCTAGAAAATTCCGTACTTGGCAGGGGCGAGGATTCAGAATTTGGCAAATACTGTTCTTTAATTGCAAGACAAATTTCATAACTCAATCCCATTTTTTGAGCATAATAAGAACCCATAATGCCTTGTAAATTTGTAAATTCATAAACCATTTGAGTGCTTAAATCCGCCTTTGCATAAGTGATAGCTTTGCAAAGTGCGTCTTTTTTTTCATTTTGATACAATTGGCATAAAATCATAGCAATGAATTTTTCCCTCTCGCTTTTATCTTTAAGTGTGCCAAGCCCTTCTAAATATGTGATTTTAGAAAGATTTTCAGGATTTAAACCTGTTTCTAAGTCATTTTTATAAAAAAACATCGCATCGCTAAGTCTGGCTCTTAAAACCCTTTCATTACCATAAATGATTTTAGAATAATCCTCACACACTGCATTGCTAACAACGATGAAATGATTGTCTAAGCCCTTTGAATTAAAAAGTGCAAAATAACGTTGATTCTCTCTCATTGAAGTGATGATAACCTCGCTTGGAATTTCAAGATAATCTTTCTTAAAACTGCCAAGTAAAGCATTAGGATATTCAGTGATAGCTATAACTTCGGCTAAAAGCTCTTCATCTTTGGCAATACTTAAATTTTCCTTAGCTTCGATTAATTTAAATTCATTTAAGATTTTTGTTTTTCTTGTTTCGGGATCAAGTATAACAAAATTTTCTTCTAAAAGTTTAAAATAATCCTTAATGCTTTTAAATTCCTTTAAATCATAACTTACGCTTCTGTGTACAAAAGTTTTTTTAGCACTTTTTACCCCATAAAGCTCAAATTCTACAAGTTCATCATCTAAAACACAGACGCAAGAGCGTATAGCACGAATGAATTCAAAAAAATTTGCTCCCCAACGCATACTTTTACCAAAATTAAGACTTTTTAAGAAATTTTCTATGATTAGACCTAAAATTTCACAACTTTTTTTACCTTCAAGTTCTTTTTGATGATATAAGACTTCTTGACCTTTGGTTTCTTTAAAGCTTAATTCTTCTTCACTAATCCCTGCTTTTCGCAAAAAACTCATACCTGCAGCAGTCAGTTTGCCGTCTTTATAGGCTATATTTTTAGGTGCTCCTATAAATTCGCTTAGAGTTTTGCTTTGCTCTTTAGGGAAGGTTTCACTCCAAAAAACAAGGCGTCTGGGGGTATAATAAAACTTGAATTCGCTCTGCAAACGATAATCTTTTAAAATGTTTTGCCATTTATTTTCTATATTTGGAAGTTCCTTTAATAAAGGCACTGCCGGAAGCTCTTCAACACCAATTTCTATCAATAATTCGCTCATTTTTACTCTTTGGATTAAATTTTTTGCTAATTTTAACGCATAATTGATAAAAA
Organism: Campylobacter cuniculorum DSM 23162 = LMG 24588; assembly: GCF_002104335.1. Lineage (NCBI taxonomy): Bacteria > Pseudomonadati > Campylobacterota > Epsilonproteobacteria > Campylobacterales > Campylobacteraceae > Campylobacter > Campylobacter cuniculorum. The sequence goes on from NZ_CP020867.1 coordinate 408,415, forward strand.
AGCTATAAATGTTTTTCTAATAATTTTTTAAGTTCCCTTGCTGTGCTAAATTCGTCGGCTTTTAAGTCTTTTTGATACCACCGAGCGTGATAATAAGGAATATTTGCGTTTTTAGCACATTCTTTGTCTTTTTGGCTGTCTCCTATAAAAACACTCAAATCATAGGGTGCTTCTTGTTTGAGTAAATTAAGCATCATCGGGTGAGGTTTTGGTTCAATTCCTAAACTTACGCCTAAAATTTTATCAAAATATTTTATAATATTATGCCGAGATAGAATTTTATTTAAAGAGCTTTGAGGAGCATTTGTCGCAATGGCAAGATAGCATTTTTTTTCCTTTAAAAATTCTAATAAATCTATAATCTCATCAAATAAAACAACACTCTCTTCATAATGCTTGATGAAGTATTTTTCAAAGCCTTCTTTAAAACTTGAATTGTGAAAATCATCAATATTATAAAGCTCTTTAGCCCAATCCATGCCTGGAGTGTTGATAATGTCTAAAATAACTTGTCTTGAAAGGGGATTGAGTTTAAGCTCTTTTCTTATCTCATTCACCGCTGCACTGATGGCATTGGCACTATCAATTAAGGTTCCATCCATATCAAAAAACACATTAATCATTCATATTCCCTTAAATAATTTTTATATTTTTCTTTTTTTTCACTTTGTTTTCTTTGTTTATCAAGAGCATTTGCAAGACTTATAAGTTCATCTTTTTCTTTAGAAAAATCAAGACAAGCTTTTACAAAATCTTCTAAAGCCTTTGTATAACTTGAATGCAAATTCAATTCACAATTTTTTTCAAAAATTTGAGAATTTTTAAGCATTCTTTCCCTAAATTGACTCGCATTAAAATCTTCTTTTTTAAGGATTGCGTTTGCACAATGAGCAAATTTTTCTAATTTTCTAAGATATTTAATACGCATTTTTTTCTGATAATCTTTTGACAAAACACACTCTTTAATTTTTGTTAATCACACATTCTAAAGCCTCTTGGACTAAATCTTTAGCTAAGACCTTTTCTGTACGCACGATGCGTATATGTTCATCGATACTTGAAAAAAAGACTTTTTCAAAGTTTCCATCAACACGAATGATTATATCAATGGGCTTTTTAAGACCCGCTAGGATTCCGCACAGCATTTCAAGCTTTGCTTCATTAGTGATTGTAATGATAGCCGCTGCACATTCTTCTATATTTGCAATCTTTAGAGTTTCTTCTTGAGCTGCACTTGCATAATGCACATTTTCACCTCTACTGATGCCAAGTTCAACCAAATTTAAATCACTTTCAAGTACCAAATAAGGCACTCCTATCATTTTAATCCTTTGCACAACCTCTTGTCCTAAGCGACCATAACCAAAGATAATATAGTGATTTTTAGGCTTTTTTTGTAAATTTTGCACGGGAATTTGCGTGTTTGAATTTAAACTTGTATCTTCAAAGATATTAGCAATTTTACGCATATTATTAAGAATAAAAGGCGTGATAATCATAGTGATAATAGCCACAACAATAAGAATTTGCGAGGTTTTTATATCAATCATATTGCGAGTTTGTAAAAGTGAAAAAATCGCTAAAGAAAATTCACCAATTTGAGCAATGCTAAGAGCTGTTTTTAGGGCGATTCTTTTATTATTATAAACAAGTAAAAGACCAAAAACTATACCTAATTTAAAAAGACAAACAATACAAATTAAAATTAAAACCAAAAGCCAATTTTCAAAAACAATTTGAAATTGAATTTGCATTCCCATAGTGATAAAAAAGAGTCCTAAAAGCAAATCTCTAAAAGGAGCCAAATCCGCTTCAATCTTATGCTTATATTCTGTTTCAGCAATGAGTACTCCAGCAATAAAAGCCCCTAAAGAATAAGAAAAGCCAAATTTATGAGCTAAAAAACTTGCTCCAATCACCATAAAAAGTATAGTAAGAATAAAAATTTCTTGCGAATTTGAGCGTATGACAAAGCGAAAAATTGTATCTACAAGATATTTTCCTATAAAATAAAGCAAAGCAATTAAAATAACTGCACTCACAAAAGTTGTAAGCAAGAGTTGAGAAATGTTTGCATCATTAGATGAAAAAAGATCCACAAGCAAAAGCAAAGGAATGACCGCAATATCTTGAAAAAGTAAAATTCCTAAAGCTTTTCTGCCGTATTGTTCATTAATATCTCCATTATCATTAAGAATTTTTAATACAACAGCCGTAGAAGAAAGAGCTAGAGCAAAACCCACTACAAAAGCACTTTTATCAACAAGTCCTAAAATCGCCATTACAAATAGAGTAAAAACAAGCCCACAGCTTAACATCTGCAAACTACCATTTAAAAACACTTCTTTTTTCATCGTCATAAGGTGTTTTAAAGAAAATTCAAGTCCTATGCTAAACATTAAAAAAACTATACCAAATTCAGCAATGTGTAAAAATCCATCATCAACATTAAAATGATAAATTTGCGACAAAATGATGCCTGTGAGTATGTAGCCTATGATTGTAGGCAGTTCAAATCTCTTTAAAAAGACATTTAAAATAACAGCACTTGAAACGGCGATTAAGAAAACTTGTAGAAAATTCACCATTTAATGCTTCTCATAAAAAATCAAATCAAAACTATTTTTATGCTTAACAACAGCCTTTGATTCTCCTTTGTTTTTATTTTTGCTTAGTTCTAAACGAAGTTCATCAATTAAAATTTCAAATTCTTGAAGTTGATTTTTAAGCTTTAAAATCACATCAACTCCTGCTAAATTCACGCCCATATCACGAGTGAGTCTTAATATAAGTTTAATGCGATCAATATCCCTTTGAGAATAAAGCCTGATTTTTCCATCGGTTCTGCTTGGTTCTATCAATCCTTCTCTTTCGTATTGTCTAAGGGTTTGAGGATGGATACTTAACACTTTGGCTACGACACTGATTAAATAAAGGGGTTCATCATAATTTTGTTGCATTTTTAATCCTTTGGTAATTTTTCTTCTAAATCTTTAAGCAAATTTGAATCCAAACTTTCAGTATGTGGTAAAATAATATTTAAAACTAAATATAAATCTCCATAAATATCGCTTTTGCGGTTTTGCACTCCGTATCCTTTAAGACGAATTTTTTGTCCATTTTTCGAATTAGGAGGAATTTTTACACTCACTTCTTTTCTAGGAGTTACAACGTTAATTTTACCACCAAAAAGGGCTGTTCTTAAAGAAATATCAAAAGTGCGAATCAAATCATCTTCATCTCTTTGATAAATTTCACTTTCTTCAAGCTTGACTTTAATGATTAAATCTCCTGTTTTTCCATAAGATTTTTTACCCTTACCGCGAATCCTTAGTTTTTCACCACTTTTAATGCCATGAGGAATTTTGATTTTAATCGATTCATTATTAAAATAAATCGTATGCTCTCCCCCTAAAATTCCGGTTTCAAAAGGAATGCTAATGTTTGCACTCAAATCCAAATCCTCTTCATCAAAACCTCCAAATCCCCCAAATCCTCGAGAACTAAATCCTTTACTGCTTGCATTTGCTCCAAAAAATTGACTGAAAATTTCATCCAAATTAATGCCTCCAGCTCCAGCACCTCGCGTAAAATCGTGAAAACTCTGTCCGCCAAAAATGCTATCGCCGTATTGATCATATTGAGCACGTTTTTTCTCATCGCTTAAAACTTCATAAGCTGCGTTAATTTCTTTGAATTTTTCTTCGGCATTTTTTTCTTTATTAATATCGGGGTGATATTTTCTTGCTAAGCGACGATAAGCTTTTTTAATCTCATCGGCACTTGCATTTTTAGATACACCTAAGGTTTCATATAGACTATTACTCATTATTTAATTTCCTTAAAAATTTTTATATAAATATTGTATCAAAAACTTTAGCCTGTGTCAATCAAGTTTAATAATTTTTTTACGCTCAAGTTTTCATTTACAAATTTGTAAATTTTTAGTTTTATACTATCATTTACATAAGAGCTTATGTAATTATTTATTGAAATTTAAAGGAGTAAATAATGAAAAAACATCTCATGCTTCTTAGTTTAGCGAGTGTTTTATTTGCGGCAAATATTAGTTTTAACGAGGCTGATTCTAAAATTGAACGCGTCAATCCAGCAGCAGGAAATAATATCATATTATCCTATCATGACTCAATTAAAGAAGCTAAAAAATCTGTTGTTAATATATCCACTTCAAAAACTATCACAAGAGCAAACATTCCAAGCCCTTTGGATGATTTTTTTAATGACCCTTATTTTAAGCAATTTTTTGATTTTGATGCTCCGCAAAGAAGAGGATTTAAAGATGATAAAGAGGTGATTAGTTCTTTGGGTTCTGGTGTCATCATTTCTAAAGATGGCTATATCGTAACAAATAACCATGTTGTCGATGATGCGGATAATATTTCTGTGAATTTACCTCAAAGTGATACAGAGTACAAAGCTAAGCTTATAGGAAAAGACCCTAAAACAGACTTAGCGGTGATTAAAATTGAAGCAAATAATCTTTCGGCAATAAGTTTTTCAAATTCAGATGATTTAATGGAAGGAGACGTGGTTTTTGCTTTAGGAAATCCTTTTGGAGTTGGTTTTAGTGTAACAAGTGGTATCATTTCAGCATTAAACAAAGATAATATAGGCTTAAATCAGTATGAAAATTTCATTCAAACCGATGCTTCAATCAATCCGGGAAATTCAGGTGGAGCACTCGTAGATACGCGTGGAGCCTTAGTAGGGATTAATTCAGCTATACTCTCACGCGGAGGAGGAAACAATGGCATAGGCTTTGCCATTCCTTCAAATATGGTCAAAGATGTCGCTAAGAAACTCATTGAAAAAGGCAAGATAGAAAGAGGATTTTTAGGGGTGACTATCGTAGCCTTAGCAGGAGATACGAAAAAGGCTTATAAAAATGGAGAAGGTGCTTTGATTACAGATGTTCAAAAAGGCTCATCAGCTGATGAAGCAGGGCTTAAAAGAGGGGATTTGGTGATAAAAGTCAATGATAAAATCATCAAAACTCCAAATGATCTTAAAAATTATATCGGCACACTCGAGCCTAATCAAAAAATCAATTTAAGCTATGAAAGGGATGGAGCCATCAAAGAAGTCAGCTTTATTCTAAAAAGTGATAAAGAAACCAAAGATACTAAAGAGGATATCATCGAGGGATTAAGTTTAAGGACCTTGGATGCGAATTTAAAAAATCGTCTGGGACTCTCAAATGATACAAATGGTGTTTTTATTGAAAATGTTAAAGATAAGAGTAAAGCACAAGAAGCGGGTTTTAAAAAAGGCGATATTATCATTGGTGTAGGGCAGAATGAAATTAAAAATTTAGAAGAATTAGACGAGGCACTCAAAAAAGTTAATAAAAAAGATTTTGTAAAAATTTGGGTTTATCGCGGTGGTTTTGTTACTTTGATTGTGTTAAAATGAAAAATGAGCTAGAATTTCTTTTCATTAGAAATTTTAGCTTAAAATTAGCTTTTATTAAAATAAAAGGATTAAAATGACAAACATTCTTATGATAGAAGATGATTTAGAACTAGCAGAGATTACAAAAGAATATTTAGAACAATTTGACATGGAAGTGGATATAGCACATGAGCCATATATAGGGCTTTCAAAACTTGCTTTAAAAGAATATCAACTCATAATCCTTGATCTTTCTTTGCCGGGTCTGGATGGACTTGAAGTTTGTGAAGAAATTCGTAAAAAATACGACACTCCTATCATCATCTCAAGTGCAAGACACGATATTAGCGATAAAGTTAATGCCTTAGAGCTTGGAGCTGATGATTATTTACCAAAACCTTATAATCCTAAAGAACTTCAAGCAAGGATTAAAAGCCATCTAAGACGCATTTCAAACACTAAAAATGCGATTGCAAAAAGCATTAAAGATTTAGTTTATGACCAATATAAACATATCATCACAATGAAAGGACAAGAACTAACACTCACAAATGCTGAATTTGATATTTTAAGCTATCTTATCAAAAAGGAAGGGGGGGTGGTCAGTCGCGAAGAACTTGTATATAATTGCTCTTCAATCAGCGAGGATTCTAGCAATAAAAGCATTGATGTTATCATTTCTCGTGTGCGTCAAAAAATGGGAGATGACCCAAAAACACCAAAATACATACATTCTATACGAGGTATAGGGTATAAGCTTACTCAATGAATAGGGCTTCGATTTTTTATACCATCACTTTTATTTTTATTTTTGCAGGAGTGAGTGTTATACTCGCTTTTTTATGGTTGATTGCTTATGATCAACAAAATTATTCTAAAGAACTTGATGCGAAATATTCTCTTATAGGTATTGCAAGACTTTCAAATTTAGCCCATCAAATCGATGATAAAGCCTTTCAAGAAAGAACAAAAAATTACAATAAACTCAATCAAATCACGCAACCAAAAGAAATTCGCAGGGTTTTATCCGGGGGTGAGGTTATAGCAAGGGCAGAAATTAACGATGGAGATATAAGAAATAAAAATATTCTTCAAGGTGTCATAGAGCTGATTTATTATAAAAATTATAATTATCTTAATGTGATTTATGAAGGCAAAATTCATCTTTATAAAGATGAAGATTTTCAATTTTATCGCTATTATATCTTTAAAACCATTGCAGCTGCGGTGATTTGTATTCTTATCTTGCTTTATATATTTATCTTAAGAAAGCTTAAACCTTTAAGAAATTTAAAAAAACAAATCGATAAATTTGCTCAAGGCAAACTCGATGATATTGAAAATGTCAGCACAGGCGTTGATGAAATTTCACAGGTTTCAGAAGCCTTTTACGAGGCTACAACGCAGATTAAAAAACTCAATCAATCGCGTCAATTCTTCTTACGCAATATCATGCACGAGCTTAAAACTCCCATTACAAAGGGACTTTTAACTCTTGAAATGATAGAAGATAATAAATATAAAGAACGTTTAAATGGAGTTTTTACGCGGCTTGAAATTCTTATCAATGAATTTGCAGCCATTGAACAAATCACTTCCGGAGCAGCCTTTATCAACCGCAAAAAATACAATATCTTAGATATTTTAGATGAAGCTAAAGAGATTGCAATGAGTGATGATAAAAATTTAAAGATACTCATCGCTGAAAGTTTTTTTGTGAATGTGGATTTTAAACTCTTTACCACGGCGATTAAAAATATGATAGATAATGGTTTAAAACATTCTAAAAACCATTTTTTACAAATTGATATCAGCGAAGACTTCATTTGTTTTAAAAATTTGGGTGATGAATTGAATAATTCTTTAGAATACTACACTCAAGCCTTCACTCAAGGTTCTAAACAAAAAGACAGCTTCGGTTTAGGGCTTTATATAGTGGATACCATCTTAAAAGCTCATGGCATGAAGCTTGATTATATGTATGATAATGGGATTAATTTATTTTATTTTAGGGAATTAAAAAATATTATCATCAAAGACTAATTTAAATGATTTTTATAAAACCAAGTCCAATAAAGACCTGCAAAAATAAAAGCCATTCCAAGTAAAGCCGTGATTAAATTTAAGCCCAAACCCCAATCAAAAAGCACACCCACCAAAATCGAAATCATAGCACTAAAACTAAGGAAAATCATATCCGTATAGGCTATAACGCGTCCATAGTATTTCTTATCGCTATTTTTTTGAATCATGGTATAAGTATAGGACCAAAGTGATGATGTGCAAAACCCTGCAGCCAAAAGCCCTAAAAAAGAAAGATAAAAATTAAATTGAGTTAAAGCCCAAAATAAAATTCCAAATCCTTGTCCAAAATACAAATATCCTGTGGTTTTTTCATTGATAAAAGGACTTAAAATCATAGGAGAAACCATCAAAGCAAGAGCACGTACGGCATTTAAAAAACCTATGACCAAACTCGCACTCAAAAGCTCTTTATAACTATGTTTTGCTAAAAGAGTCACTAAGGCTTCATAGGCAGTAAGTCCTAAAAAAGCATGGAGTAAGATTAAATGAAAAATGGTTTTATTTTTAAAGACATATAAAAATCCCTCTTTAATCATAGCTCCCATTTGCTGTGTGGCTTCATTTTTAAAATCATTGATTTTAAGATTTAATAAAAATAAAATTCCCATCCCAAGTAAAAAACAATCAAACAAAAAAGCCGTTTGAACATTTAAAAAATAGATGAAAATTCCAGCCAAAGACATACCAGAAGTGTAAGATACAGCCCAAATAATGCTGTGAATTTCATTTGCAAGTTTTAATAAATTTAGAGAATTTAGAGACTATTATAAACTTAGCAACTTTTATAAAAATAAGGGAGAATTTATTATGCCTGTTAGAAAAGCCATTGATACTTTAAGTTTATTCAATAATGAAGAATTTAAAATCATTTGCGAAAATACTTTAAGAATGGAGCTTAGTTCTTTAACTTTGCTTTGTGGTAAAAGTGAAATGGGTAAATCTTTTTTAGCCTTAAAAGTTTGTGCTAATGCTTTAAATGAGGGTTATAAACCTTTTTTTTGGAGTTTAGAGGATAGAAACAATTCTCTTTTAGACAGAATCAAAAACATTCATAGCTTTTATCCTTTTGCGATGAATGATTTTGAATTTTCTAATGATTTGCCTATTTTAAATAAAAAATTAAATCCACAAGAAAATCTTTCTAAAGAATTAGAATGTCTTGAAGATTGTGATTTAATTGTTTTGGACACTTTTAGTGCTTTCTTTTCCTATTTTGGCTTTAAAGACCAAAACAACCAAAACGATGTGCAAAATTTTTTCAATGTCTTAACACATATTACAATTAAAAACAATCAAGCTATTTTACTTATTCATCACCTCGATAAAAAAGGTGAAAGCATAATGGGGAGTTCCGTGATTATAAATGCTCCTAGACTGGTTTATAAACTTTCATTTGAAAAAGGAGAGGATAAAAATTCTACCACCTATCGATTACTTGAAGTTTTAAAAGATAATAATATTAATGCTGGGGAATTTCAAAAAACAATCAAAGTATTACAAAATTCTAATATTGATGAACCTTTAATTAAAAATATCAGAGCTAATAGTATTGATTCTAACACTTTAGAGATTATCAATAAAAAAGACATATCCGCTGTAAGTGTTAATGAATTAGCAGAAGGTTATGTAACAATGAATGAAAATAGAGGTGTTTTTTATTTAAGTTCACGAAAGCTTGTTGATACTAATTTTTACAAAGTATTTAAAGAAAATGATAATAAAATAGATTTTAAAATGACGGGTGCAAACGACTCTTCTTATGTTATCAGTTTAAAAAATTATTTACTGACACAAACACATAGAAATATTTTGGATGCTTTGTTTTTATATATCAAAAAAATGTAGAAACTAGTGTGATTAAAAAATACCAAGAAAATTTTTGGGATATGGAAGTAAGATTAGAACCTTATAAATTTTTAAAACAATATCTCAATAAGAATTCTAATAATTACTCTTGGTTAAAACAAAAATTTACAGAAATTTCTCGTTTTGCGTATGATTTAGCTTTCACACAAAATATAGAAGACAAAGACAAAAAAACAATTACGCAAATAGATAAAGGGATTTTAATGTTTGATTCTGTAGAACGTATTACAAAAGAAAATGGGATAATTGTATCTGTATTTGTGCTAACAGTTCGTAGAGAATATATTAAAAAACTTGAAACTGAATCCACTCTTTCTTATGATGATGATTTATCAAAAATTCTTATCAATTTAAATTCTTTGGTGGCACAAGATTTAGTAAGATTTTTAACGAGTTTTCCCGATAAAAAGATTTTAAGTTTTAAGGATTTTTGCGATATTAAGGCATATAGAAACTACAAAGATAAAATGGTGATTTCAAAACAAAAGAAAGAGCTTATTAAAGCAAAGGATAAGCTCATAGAGTTTGGAATCAATGTTTATGGTAAGAATGTGCCTTTTGAAGCATATGATGATGAGATTTTAGCAAATAAATACAAGAATGAAAATGATTTGATTTTTGTTTATGAGAGCAATAATAAAATCAAACGCTTTATTAAGAAAAATGACCCTATGAATAACCTTAATGTAAGAAACAATAAATTCATTAATCATCACAAAGAACAGAGTTTATTTGATGATTGATGTAATGAGTCATTAAAAAAATAATGGATGAAAAACAAAAGAATAGTCTTGCAACTATTCTCGCTAAAAATGTATTCATTTTTTTGTTCTATGTTTTAGATTATAATTAAATTATTTTTAAAACTAACTTAATCATAAATTCAAAACTTGATGAAATGTATTGATTATCAATAAAATATTGTTTGTTCTTTTTAGCTCTTTTTATAAAGTCAAATAATTTCTTTTTTAACTTTTTTAGCATTTTTGGCGGACATAAGTCTTTGATAAGAAACAATAAACATATGCAATCGTGTATAAGTGGATTTTCTAAATGTGTTAATTTCTTATCTTTTCTAACAACAGATAATGCTCTTATCTTAGTTTGTAAAAGTTTTGTTGGTTTAAAATAAAAATTTTTGTAAGATTTAAGATTATTTAAAATACAAAAATTATGAGCTGAAGCATTTCTCAATTTTCCTATTTGATTAACAAAATTATGTTCTTTTAGGTCAGAGCTTTTACAATAAAATTGATAAAATTTGGTAAATTCTGAAAAAGTCAATATCTCAATAAAATTCCACAAAGCAAAATAATTCTCCCATATCCCATTTTGATTTACATAATACTTTTCTATTAATTTTCTTTGATAGATATTGCAGCTTTCTTTCTTTTTTTCATAAAGCATAAGGGAAGAAGGACGTTTGTCATATTCTGATAAAAAATCTTTAACTATTTTATATCCATCTTGATCTTTACTATTGCTACAATGAGTATTAATCTGTGTTTTGAGTAAATGTTCGCAAATCAAACAAAACTCTAATATAATATTTCTTAATAGGGCATCTATAATACTCATTTCTCTTAAATATGCAAAATCTAATCGTATATACTTATCATTTCTATCTTTGTCATAATTTTTAGCAAAAGCCTTAATTTTAAAAAAATAATTACTTTCGCTTAAAAAACACTTTGCTTGTTCTTTATCCATAAGATTAAATCTTATGCCCAGATCTTCCCCCCCCCCCATATACTGTATTTGTTCATCTAAATTTAACTTACGTTTATTCATAGATAATCCTTATAATATTTATAAAATTATATCTAAATTTTTAGCACTAAATTGATAATTAAATCCATAATTTGATAATAATGTATTTTTATTTTTGATGTTTGATTAATAAAAATAAATCATTTAATATATTTTACATTGTTTAATGTATATTATATTAATAATAATTTAATATAATATTTATTATAATATAATTAAAATTTAACAAAATGGAACACAACAATGATAATCTCAGTTATAAACAAAAAGGGTGGAGTGGGTAAAACTTCGTTTTCTTTTTCAATCGCTAAAGATTTAGATTTATTTTTACAGAGTAACGACAGCTCTATTATTGAGCAAATTTATCCAAATAAGGCTAAAATTTCTGCTTCTCCACAATTACTCGATAATTGTGTTTTTGATTTTGGGGGATTTGTAGATAGAGGAATTTTAGATATAATAAAAGAGAGTGATTTTGTCATTGTGCCTTGCACAACCATTTATAATTCAATATTAAGAACCATAGAAACCATTTTAGAAATCAAAAAAGTCAATCTCAATATTATTGTATTAATCACTGATTGGACTTCAGAAAATGATAAGATTTATACTTTAGAAATGCTAGAATCTAATTTTACAGATTTAGATTTTTATTTTTTTAAACGTTCTAAAATTTTAGAAAATTCAATGAAAACAGGAGCAAGTTTTAAGGAATTAACAGAGGAAAGTGGTTTGACAAGAATGTCTTATGCTGTTTTTTACAAAGAGTATCAAAGATTGCTTAATACATTAAAAGGAAATTAAATGCAAACAAAAAAATTATCGATTGAAGAAGCTTTAAAAAGTGAAGTTATCAATCAAAAAACATTTGAAAAAGCCGAGCGTTCTAAACCCGGTCGTAAAAGAAAAAGTGAGGACGAAAAAGTTAAATACAATATAGCCCTTTATTTTAACAAACAAGATTTTGAGTTTTTAGGAAAAATGGCTGAAAAAGAAGATGAAACCATACAAAGATTTTGTAAAAAAATCATTGCCAGATTTTTAAAATCAGCTAAAACTTTAGCGTGATTTGAACATTTCTAAGGCTTTGTTCTTTTAATCCTTTCGCAGTGTCAATGACTATGGACTATAATGATAAATTTAACAAATGCAATGATAAAAAGAAATACAAAATAAAAAAGATAAACGAATAAAAATAGAAAAATAAACATAGGAAAAATATAGGCAGTGAGATTTATGGTAAAGGAGATGAATTTATAAGACCTGTTTTGGTTGTGAATAAAATATATATCAAAGATTATATTAATCTATTTATAGGAATTCCATTATCAAGTCGAATAAAAAATAAGCATGGATTTACTTATCATCATTTTGAAGATAATAGGGGCAAAAAACAAGTTGCATTATTGTCTCAAATAAGAACATTTGATACAAAAAGAATTATAAGCTATTGTAGTAAAATTAAAGAAGAAGATTTAAATATTATAAAAGATAAAATAATAAATAAAATAATATCCCCGCACGAGACGGGGTAACTCTGTTATATAGAGCCAACTCTCCTTTTAAGAGAATTATAAAACTTTAATTTAGAGTTTCATAATTCTCTTAAAATATTATACATTATAACATTAAATTAAATATTTGACTTAAAAAGATTTTGCTTTGAATTATATTTATTTTCCACCACCAAGCATTAACTTTAGAAGATTTTGACATTGCTCATCCATATTTTCTGGATGATTTAGTTTAGTTTCTATTGAATATTTTTTTTCGCAGGTTTGAAGTATTTTCTCAAGTTCTTTCTCAGGAAGTTTTTTTAATTCTTCTACAGTTTTAGGTTCATTTCCACAAGCTGAAATATAAAGACTCATTAAGGCTACTGAAGCTAAATTTGCTAAAATTTTTGTTTTCATTGGCATTAACCTTTTTGTTATAGAATTTTTTAAACTCACAATTATATCATAACAATTATTAAAATTGCTATAAAGAAAAAAATTGAACCTAAAATCATATTGTTCTCCTATATCAGTTACATCAAATTCTTGTATGCAAGAACTCAACCAAGAGAATTTCCTGTTTAGCTCTCTAGTCAGTGTCAATATCTTATCATCATCCATAGGCTCTTTTGAAGCATAACCTGAATATTGCCTGTGTTCAAAACCATTCTCAAGCATAAAAGTTTTTATTTTAATGTAAGGCTCTCTTGTATCCTTGAAATGCTTTTTGAGTTCATTTGTGGATAAATCAAAATTAATAGCCTTACGAGAGAGACTCACGCCCAAACCCCCATATTTCTTGCTTTATTTCTAGATATTAAATCCATGTTTCCCTCTTTCTCACTCAACCATTCCCATTCTTTGACATTGAGCGTGAACCAATCACGTTCTATTAAACCATCATAAAGAAACACTCCCAAACGAGCCAAATCTTCCTCATTGCCCTTACAATGATAAGTGTTTTTATCAATCTTAATTAAACCACATTTATTTGCCATTTCCTCAATGATTTCATACATTTTATTTAAATCATATTTATCTTCTTTTAGAATCTTTTCTTCATCTAAAATGAATCTTGTTCCTAGTAGTGGATAAGCCATTGTTTGCTCCTTTTGAATTTTTTAAAAATTTTATATTAAATAAGCTTTACAATGTATAAAATAAAATGATTGAATGGATTAAATATTATAAAACAAATTATTTATTATTTTAAATGATGAATATTATTTAATAATTTATCTTTCAAGCTCTTTATCTTGAGATAAACTTTTACTATCTTTGTCTTTGTGTAAGCTTTGTTTAACTTGTTTCATTAATTGCTTTTTTGGAATTTGTTTTGTCTTTCTTGCTCTTTAAGCTGTATTTTTTTAATAAAATTCATCATTTCTTCATCAATTTTGTTTTGTCTCAGACAAAAAATATAAAAATCCTTATCTTGTTTTGGTATGACAATAGGAGTGATGTTTTGTTCAAGGCAAGAATAGACCATAAGCAATCTTCCTGTTCTACCATTACCATCACTAAAGGGGTGAATCTTTTCAAAATCAATATGAGTTTTAAAAATCACCTTGATTTTTTCATCGTCATCTTTGCAGTGTTCTAATCTATAATAGAGATTATCACACAAATCTTTGATTAAAGTTGGAACTAAATAAGGCTTTGCTGTTTCAAAATGAGCTCCTATGATTGCATTTTCTAGCGTTTTAAATTTCCCTGCTCTCTCATCTAAATCTTTCATAATAAAAGAATGAAAAAATTTAATCAGCTCCGCATCAATCAGAGCTTTTTGTTGGAGTTTTTCTATTAAATGTGGAAGCAGAAGCTTATAGTTTCTAACCTCATAAAATTCTCTATCTTTTATCGCACGAGGAATATAATCATCTAAAATAATAGAGGCTGTTTCGTCCTGCGTTAAAGTATTCCCTTCAATTGCTGTGCTGTGATGTGCCATACGCACACACAAATCAAGCATATATTCTCTATTGTTTAGCATTTGAACCATATTATCTTGCAATGCTCATCTCTGGTTTATGTTGTGCGAGTTCTTTGTCTCTTTTTATGTCTTGGTTAAAATTTTTTTTAACAGCTTCATTAATCATTTGTTTCATTTCTTCTTTTTGTTCTTTAGAGAAAGTTTCTTTAAGACTTGTTATAGTTATTATTATATATTAATATTTATTAATGTATAATAAAATTAAATTTTAAGAGGCAATTCTGAGCGTTTAAATGCACATAACGACAAAGAATGTATCATTGAAGCTCTCATAAGAAATTTAAGCATTGCTTATGCTAATACTCATTTTATTGATAAAAACGAAATAAAAATTATACCTGCAAAGAATGAAAAAACAAACTAAAGTTAAACTAGGTTTATTAAGTGTAGTTACTGCTGGTGTTTTTTCTGCTTGTTCTTCAGAACCAAAAAGTGTGCAATATTATGAAGACTCAAAGAATACTAAAGAATTAGAAGCTAAAATCAAAGAATGCGATAAAAATGCACATTCTGCACAAACTGATGCAGAATGCTCAAATGCTTATAAGGCAAGTTATTCTAAGTCATTTGAAACACCGCTACCAAGTGCTAAAGAGTTTTTCAAGAATAATAAATGAATTCAGATCTTTTCCAAACCCAAATCTTAAAAATAAATACTATTATATTATATATTAGTAATTTTTAATATATAATAGTTATTTCTAGTAATTAATAATATACAATTAATTACACCAAAAATAAAAAAATAAATTTCTGTTTTATCATTGCTCCAAGCCATTAAACTTTAAATCGAATAATTTCTTTTTTTGGTGTTTATAGCAAATCGCACCTGTAAGGTGCTATGATTTGCGTTGATAGGGGTGCGGGGTGTACAGCGACAAACGCACTTGACCCAGCCCTATTGTGTTAAGAATAGTAAGAGACGCTTAGTCTCTTCAAGTCTCATACTAAATGCCGATGATAATATAAAAGTTAATTTTACTATTCAAAGCCTTGATTTAAGTGCGGATTTTTCCTTTGTAAAGCTTGGCTATGATAATAGAAATATTCAATACGATCACACTCTTAATCAAACTCTACAAATTGTAGCAGAAAAATTCAATAATGGAACAAGTTTAAATTTTACAGCCTATAATTACTCTAATCCTAATTTAAATTATACAAAATCATATAAAGGAGAATGGGCATGGTATAAGTTTATAAAAGATAATAAAAATAATTCTACATACAGCATTATATTTAACAATAATAAAAACTTATATTTTGACTTTGAAATTATTAACGGTGCTAGTGATTTAGATAATATAGTTTATATTCTAAATAATCTTAAAATAGTAGAAAATATCACAGGAGTAAATAAACAATGATAGAAAAAGAAGAAATAGGAATTGTTATTGAGAATTATGACGAATGTATTAGTGGTTCTAAAACATTTGTATTTAACACAAAGGGTGGAACTATAGGAAGTGGTGATGATTGCACTTTTCGTATTCAAGATAAACTAGAACAAATCAAAAATACCCATGCCATAGTATCTTATGAAGAAGGTTCTTTTACAATTGCAGCTTTTGAAGATTCTGACATTTATTATAACAAGTCCTTTTCTAGAATGCCAAGTGGCTATGGAATAATAATCAGCATAGGCGATATTTTTAAAATCGGTAATTTGGAATTTAGATTTGTGGATGCAAAAAGCATTGAAGAAAGTATCAAAGAAAATAAAAAATACTTAGAAGATATTGAAAAACGCAATCATTTTGATGAAATTGAAATTAAGCCTAGAGGAAAAACAAGTATAAATTTTGACAAAAACGAAGAGTTGAAAGAGATTTTAAAAAATAATAATTATAAGTTTATCGAAGAAGAAAAGGCAGATGACAGCTTTTTAAAAGAAATAATTCAAAAAAATCCAAATTCATTAGAATATGAAAATATTTTAAAAAGTTTGGTAAAAAATTTAAAAGATATTAAAACAAAACAACAAAGCTCTAAATTAAATAAAGGTTATTCTCCTATCAGTATTAAAGATTTTGAAAGTATTATTAATAATATACCCTTAATCAAATCCACAAGATTGATCAATATTTTAGCCCTTAGCTTAATCGCAAAAGAATTATATACTCCTATCTTTGAAGAAATGGAAGAAAATATGTTTATTAAATATCTTGAAGTTGCCATACAAAACAATATTAAAGAAGATAAGATTCTTTTTGAGAATCTTACCCTAAAAGCATTGGAAAAGTATATTAAAGATTTTGAGTGATTCTTCACTCTTTTATATTATGCTCTTTAGCATAGGCTTGTATCTTAGCTCTAAGCTCTTCAGGAAAGTTAGCTCTATAAATAGCTGGGATTCTTGGATCAAGTTTAGCATCTAAGTCTCCTTTTTTATAAATCCATTCTAGTCTTTCAGGTGTGAAATAATAAGGGGCATTAGGATAACCTTGAGGAGGAGTTAGGGCTGCGAGTTTGGCTTGTAAATAAAGCTCTTCTAAATAAATTTCTACATCTGCTTCACTCCAGTGATTGGGTACATCATAAGTATAACCCCTTGTATAGGTAGGTATAAGACTAGACATTCTTTTGTCAAATTCTCTTCTACTTTCAGGAGTAGAATCCACATCTCTTGGATCTTTTATTTTGCCTTTATCGATTTCATTTAAGAATGTTCTCATTACACCATTATCGACATCACTAATAAAATCATATTCATTTGAATCTATAATCCATTCTGTAGAGATTAACTCATCTAAGAAAGGAAGCATTCCGTATTTATCATAAGGAGGATTTTTAGCAAAGTCTTTGATGAGTTGTTGTTTTAAAGGATTTTTATGTATTCCATATAAAGGATGATACAATCTTTCTAAACATTTTTTATCTCCTAATTGCACTCCAAGCCAAAGAGCTTGAAAGCCTCTTGATTTTAAACCAGAATCACTAAGCCCTATGGCTGCATCATAAAAAGCCTTTTTATTACCCAAGATACCTAAGCAAAGTTGATATTCTCCTGCAATTAGATCAGAATATATAGTATTTGCCTTAGCACCAAAAGCTCCATAAGCTCCATGTTCAAAAGCATTTTTATAAAGCTCTTCACTGCTATCTTCAAGCTGAACAAAATAAAATCTATCATCAAATACTGTATCTTCTATCTTACGCGAATAAACATACAAACCCCAATAAGCATCCCCTAAGTCATACTTTTCTATAAGTTCTTCATAAATCCTTATACTTCTATAATTAGCCTTTAAAAATTCATTAATCAATTTATCCAATAAAGCTTCATTATTTTCATCTTGATCTAATTTACCTATAATAGCTCTAAAATAATCTTTTGAATATCCAAGTTCTGCTAAAGCAAGTCCTGCTTTATAATCTTTACCCTCTTCATAAGCATAGCTTAAATTCTTAATGGCTTTTTGAAAAAGATCATATCCTTTATAATCTAATCTCTTAGCTTCTTTATAATCTTTCATACCTTGCTCATAAGCATTTATAAATCTTTTTTCTTTAGGTCTTTTAGGTCTTGTTAAAGTGCTATCTTTTAAATCTACAGGAGTGCATACTAAGCCACTTCTTTTTACTAAATAATTATACCTTCCTTCTCCATCTAAAGAATGAAAATAAGCTTTTTCTGCTTTAGTCCAAGGAGCAATAGCTCCTTTTATAGGATCTTTTAAATAAATCTTTTGCCAATCTTTAAATTCAAGCAAAGTAGATCTTTGCCCTGTATTGAGGTTAGGATCTAGGTATTGGGGTTGATAATTGATATAGGGGGAATTTCTTAATATACGATCAGCTTCAAAGAGGGCTTTAGAATATTCTTGGGTGTATTTGCCTACTTTGGCTCCTCTATCATCTAATAAAATTTTATTCGTTTCTTTTTCTACATCTAATATAATTCCATTAGGCATATAAATTTCATAAGTTTCACTCATTTTTATCCTTTCATCCTATATATAAACCATCTTCCATGATTATAATCGTGGCTAGTCTGCCTATGAATTTATTAGAATAATCTTGGGCTTTACTAGCATCATCGCTTTCTTCACTATCATTTTCATCTTTTGTTTTATCATTTGTTTTTTCGTCCCCTATCCCCTTATACATCACTTCTAAATTATGTTGTCCTATAGCTTCTAAATTTTCCATCAATCTTCTTGCCTTTTGTCTATCTTCTATGAGATGAGCTCTTTCATCTTTTATAGTATTATAAATCCCATTTGCATATTCACATAAAATTTGTATAGTATCATTATAGGCTAAGATAGGGTGTTGTTTAATCATGGGATTTTGTGTTTTATACTCTTCTTTTCTTTGAAAATGTTCTAGCTTATATATATTACAATTTTTAAGTTCTATATTGTTTTTTTCAAAAAATTCCCTATCATTTAAGATATATTTGCCCTCATTGATTTTATCTTCCATAAAAGCACTTCTTTTCTCATCTAAAATGATATAAGATAAAAGTCTTTTTAAGGCAAATTCTCTAGCCTCATTTGAAGTCGTAGCACAAGCAATACTAGGATAATAATTAAGCCCACCTGTGCACAATAAAGAACCAAAAATAAATCGCGATAAATCAAAACTCATAAATCTAGAATTTATCAATAAAGGATAGGTCATATATTCCTCTTTTTTTACAGCTAAAGGAAAATCATAATTATAAGTAAATTTTTCATACATTAGTTTTTCATATAAAATTTTCAATCTTTCGTAATTTGTAGGCAAAAGTGTATCAATAAAAGATCCTGCTAAATTTCTTAATACATCCCCACTTAAATTTTGACTCATTTTAATAGAAAAATCAAGGGCTAATTGTTTTCTTACTTTTGATATCAAATGAATTTGCTTAGCTTTATCCAATCTTGAAAAACTTTTTGACTTTTTTAACTTGCTTGCATATTCTGATTGATTAAAATAATAATAATTTGTTCCTATTTGATACAAAAAAAGCTTATTGAATGACTTTTTGCTCTTTGGATTAATTTTTATAAAACGCCCTTTAGGACTAAGCGCATAAAATATTCCTAGTTCTTTAAAAAAATGCACTTTAAAACTAGAAAATAATTTATTACCATAATGCTTTTTATCAAAGTTTGAATCTATAAAAAATAAAATCATTTTTTTAAAAAAATCAGGCTGACTCATAAAAAATTCTGTAAAAGGAAAAAGTTGCTTAATGATATTAAAAAAAGTAATATCTATAGATAATTTTGCAAGTTCATTATCAAGCATAATATCTTGAATGCTTTTATCTAAATCTTTTTTTGAAGGAAGAGTTTGGTCTGTTTGTATATTTTCTTCAAATTCAATTTCCTCATCAAAGCCTTCATTTAAGGTATTTAAAAAATTTACATAAGTTTGATCTTCTTCAAAATCATTTTCAAACATAGCTTTAGCTAATTCATCTAAATAAATGACTTCATCTTCTTTTTTGTTGTTATTTAATTCTTTGGATAAAAAGATGTAAATTTTTTTATCATCAAGCATAATATAAGATTCAACTAAAATGACTTTTAATTTATTCATATGATCAAGATTAAACGCTTGATAATAATACAATCCTCTATCAGTATATATTTCATACTCATGTTTTTCAAATTCTTTTTGAAAAACATAAAAAGCACAAGTTATTAAAAACAAATGCAAAACAGAATATTCATATAAATTTTGAACAGAATAAGGGCTTAAACTTTTGTTTATATTATCCAAATAATCATTGAAAAGCCTGACATATTCTTCTGCTTTTTCTTTTTCTTTTTTGCTAATTTCTTCTAGTTCTTTAGGTGATTTAAAAAAGCTATCAATATAAGCAAAATCTTGCTTATATTCTTCGTATTTCAATAGCTCATTTATACACTCTAATGAATAAAATTTTAACCAAGGATATGTTTGATTATAAAAATTAAAATATTCCTTATATTGTTGATAAATCTGTCCATCAAGTTTTACAAAAGGACAAAGTTGCAATACAAAATCATCTTCATTTTTAACATCTCTTTCTATAAAATAAGAGCCATAATCTCTTTTGCTAGGAAATTTTTCTTTTAATCCAAGTTTTTCATTTTTTGTAAGGGCTTTAGGACGATTTTTTATCTTTACTCCTAATTTTTTTTGATACAAGTCCTCACAAAGCCCTGCATTATTAAGTTGTGGTGGATTGGTAATAAATAAATAATTTTTACCCATTTTGCTTGTATTGATTTGATCAGCATTTTTTTTATCTAATATCATTTCTACTAGCATGGAAGAATTTAAATCAGGGTATTCTGCATAAAAAAAATGATGAAGTTCAAAAATATTTAAATTTATCGCTTTTTTTAATGTTGTATCAGAATTATTTAAACTAGAATTCACTAAAAGCGTATCATCTGATTTTTCATTTTCAAATTTTTGATTATTTTCTAAAAAATTATCAAAAATGCCTTGAAATTCTTCGTCTAAAATAATTTTATAAAAGCTATTTCTATAAAGACTGATAGAAGGTGCGTCAATATAAGATGAAAAATCTAATAATATTTTATCATCTATAATTAATACATCGGATAAAATCTCTTCATTGCATAAAGCAATAATAGGATAAAGTTTGCTAGTGATAAGCTCTAAAAGTGGATAAGCAAAATCATAATAATATTTTTTTTCCTTATACTCTTCATACTCAGAGTAAGAATTATAAGCTTCAAATAATGTATTTACAACAAAAACATAAGGATTTTTTTTGATTAAAGAAATGGGCTTTTTAAGGTTGGTTATAGAATCTAATATATTGATAAAAAATTTCGCTACAGCTCTAATAATTTGTTTATATTCATCATCATTAGATTGAGTAATATTTTTTAAAAGTGTATTAAAAAGCGTATCTAAAGCCACTTGTATCTTTGGTTTAATCTCTTGCTCAAAATAATTAGATTCTTTAATATTTTTTAATAAAGTATTTAATTCTTTTTGAATTTCTTTTAAAAAATTTTCAATATTTTTTTCATTGTTTTCATCAATAATTTTATTGAGTGTTTTATTTTCATTTTGATTGATTGCATTATTTAAAAGTTTTAAATTATTATAGATAATTTTTTTAATGCTGGATAA
Source organism: Campylobacter cuniculorum DSM 23162 = LMG 24588 (assembly GCF_002104335.1). Taxonomy (NCBI): domain Bacteria; kingdom Pseudomonadati; phylum Campylobacterota; class Epsilonproteobacteria; order Campylobacterales; family Campylobacteraceae; genus Campylobacter; species Campylobacter cuniculorum. The sequence goes on from NZ_CP020867.1 coordinate 430,126, forward strand.
ATTTTTATCAGAAGTAAAATTTTGTTCTTTTGTGATTTCATCTTTATTAGCTTGATTTAAATGTATAATTTTAAAAGCTTTTGTATTGTCGCTTTTAAAATCATCCTCAATAGTATGCAATGTTTGATACAAAGAATTCTTAGCTTCTTTATATCCATCAAAATCACCACATATAAAAATAATTTTATTGGCATTTTTGGTAAGATTTTTTAATGCGATTTCTAAGTTATGATTTGATGTAATTAAAGTAAAATTTTTTATTTTCATATTTTAATCCCATTGACCACCACAAATTTACAAACATAAAGCTCTTGCTTTCTATCTTCATCTTCTAAGATCTCATCGAGTCCTTTTGCGATTTGAAGTTTTAAATTTTTCATCTTAGCAGGGGCTAAAAAACTAAAATGATATGCGTTTAATTTTTTATTATCTTCTAAAGCATTTTTTATGATTTTATCATACTCATGTAATTGTGTAAAATACCCCGCTCCTAAATCTTTATTTTCAAATTCCTTATAAGCACTTTTATGAATTTTAGCAATGTTTTTGGGGATAATGAAATAAAGCTTGATTAAATTAGTATCCAAGCTAAGGTTTAATGCCTTAAATTCATAATCTTTACTAAAGTCTTGCTTGAATTGATTAAGAATATTAATGTCCTCTATATCTTTTAAATCTTTTAAATCTATATTTAATTCATTTAAAGCCTTATCTTGTTCTTTTCTTTCATTATTGATTAAAAGATTATAGATAGGTAAATTATCTTTTTGAAATCTATCGCTTTTATAATGAAGTCTTATTATAGGTTCTTTTAACTCTGTTTGGTTTTTGCTTTGTTTTACCAAGCCCTCCTTAGGATCAAAACTATGATCGAATTTAAACTGAGTAGGAGTAAAGCTTACTTTTAAAGGAAAGCCTTTGTCTGTGATACAAGCTGAGATTAGTTCTTGTAATATAGCATATTCATTATTGACTTTCTTTTGAGATAAGGCTCCTTTTACATTCGCAACTTTACTACAAGGAACACTTACACCTGCTATAGTATTAGGACAAGCACTTATACTAGAATTAAGCAAATCACTTTCTAGCATAATAGGGATGTTATTGTCTTTAAAAGATTTTCCTTTATTTGATTGAAGTATGACTTTACCTCCATGGATGCATTCTAGGTTTTGATTTTCTAAAAGGGCATGAAGTTTAGCTATACTTTGTTTTTTATCTACTTGTGTGGTTTTTTGTTCTTTTATAGTGTTTGAAATTAAATCTTTATATTCTAAGCTTTGCTTACTTAAGCATTCTAATTTGATATTTAAAGAATTTTCTATGATAGAATAATTAAGTAAGCAAAGTTCATCATTTTTATAAAAAATACTAAGTCTTCCTAAACCACTGCTTTCATCTTTAGGAGAAAAATAATAACTGGGTCTGTCTTGTTTTATAATATTATCTTTATCTAATTCTCCAAAATAAAAAGGATTATTAGGAAGTTCGGTTGAGCCTGTAAGGAGGGTGGAGTTTAGGAAGATATTTGTATCTAAACTTTTAAAATCTATATGATATTTTTCTTCTATAACTTTTATATCTAAAACACTTCTATCTTTTGTAAAAATATCACAATGATTATCATAAATATGGATTAAATTTGACATAGAGATAAAAGAAGTGGTATTAGTATTATCTTGCAAATCTTGTAAATTTACTTTATCTAAAAATATGATTTTTATATTATTTGTTTTTAATACTATGGTATTGGTATTTTTATCATAAAATTGTTCTATGTTAAATACTTCGTTTAAAGCTAAATTAACATCATTTTCCTCAGTATTAAAGCTTTGATTATTTGGATTGTCTTGCAAGGAATTTTCTTTATCTAAATAAGCTTGGATATTTTTTATTTTTTCATTTCTTTCTTCTTTTAAAGTATTGATAGATTTATAAAGCTTTTTTCTAGCATCAAGATAGGTATCATTGAGGTTTTCTTTATCTAGGATGAAGATTTTTGTGAAATCATTGCTATAGCCTAGATTGTTTATAGCGGTAGCTTGGGTGAAATAAGTGTTTTTATCTTCTCTTAATACTATTGAATTTATACATACATAAAGGCAATAAAAATAACCTAATTTATTATCTAAATCATTTAAAATTAAATCTTGGATTTCATTTAAAACTATATATTTATAATAAGCCTTATTTTCTTTTAAAAATTCTATCACAGAATACAAATTAAAATATGCTATATCTTTTTGATTAATTTGTTGTATTATTGCATTTACTATAATTTTCTCTTGTGTTTTTTTATGAGAATAGAGTCTGTTTTGATAAAAGATTATTCTTGAAAAATGCTCTTTAAATTTCTGGTTAAAAACTTGTCGCTCTCTTTCGTATTTTACTTTATAAAATTTATACCCTTTCAACTCATCATCATATTTAGCTTTTTTTATTTTATATTCCTCCAAAGCTTGTAATTGCGTAGATGAGAAACCTTGAATATTTGCTGCAAATAAAGGCTTTTGGGGTTCTTTTGGCAAATAATGAACTTGCAAATATTCCAAAGAATTTGAAAAATCACTAGATGGTTTAGGAATGCTAAAATATGACAAAATATAATCATCATAACGAGTTCTTGCAGTAGCTAAAACATTATTATGATATTTGATAAAAGTCCGCAGCTCTTCTTTATCCTTGTTTATATTATATTCTAAAAGGTTATCAATTTCTTTATTTTTCATAAGATTTAAAATATAATTTAATTCTATAATAGTAGGCTCTAAAAAATGAGAATCCCAAAATTGATCCCCTAAATTAATAATATAATGCTTCCCATCTATATCTACTCCTAAATCTTGTATCACCCCTTTTGCATTGGAAGCATCAGAATCAGTATCTGTTTCAATATGATAAGTATTATCACTTGTAGCTAAAATATTTTTGGTATTAAGATTAGTAAGGAGCTGATTAACACAATTTATAAATACTTCATCAACTTCAAAAATATCATAAAAATAACTCGTTGATTTACCATAAATAATATTTGTTTTTATAAAGATATAATGTTCTTTTAAGTTTTTTTTATTATGAAAATATGATTTTATATTTTGAAATAAATTAGAATCATACCCTATTAAGCTTATTTCTATACTTTTTTGATATTTATAAGATCTTATTTGATAAAACAATGCTTGCTCTTTATTATCAGAATTGATAATTTTTTCATCTATATTATAAATTTGATTTAAATTTAAAGCTTTTAATTCTTTTGCACCAGGCGAATTAAAAGTATAGATTTCTTTAACATTAGCACTAGAATTAACACTCGCTAAAGAAAGAGTAAGTAGCTGTGCCAAAGCTCCACCTAAAGAATGACCTACAATTATTAATCCTCTATCTTCTTTAATATTTGGAAATTCTTTAACGCACTCAGAATAAAATTTAATCATATCAAGATATTGATTATAGGGAACTTTACCTAAAGCTAAATCAACATCAGCATCTAAAATATCAACACCAAAATTACTTTTAGGCTCTGTTCCTCGTATGACTATAATCTTTTGATTATTATCCTTAGTATCTTCAAACAAAGTAGCACTAAAGCCACTTGTAGTGTTGGGCTGATGTTTTAAAAGTTTAAATCTATTTACAAAATCAATGGTTCTTTTACTAAGCACATCATTTAATCCCACTCTACTAATATCATTATCTAATGTTATTTCTTTACTGTCAAAACAAGTATTTACAAGAGAAATGCAGTATTTAGATTCTATTCTAATTATTTTACTTTGTTCAAAACGAGCTTGTATAGCACAAGCATAGGCTGTGTTTGTGTTTTTAGGTTTTGCAATATCTTCCCCTTTGCTATTTTTCATAACAATATCTTGCTTTAATTTATCACCAAAAGTAAGTTTGTCTGCTTTATAAATATTATTCTTTTCATCTTGTTCTGCATTTTCCCAAATATATTGCAACATTGCATAACTAGCATCTGCGACATTAGCATAGTCTAAAAATTTAGTGATTAAGTCCAATTTAGCTTCTTGTGTTTTAATGTTTTTACTCATTTACTACTCCAAAGTTTCAACTTGCCAATCATCTTTCTTAAATTTTTTGTCAATATCCTTGCAACTTAATATTTCCATATATCCAAAATAGAACCCAGCACCCTCATCACCTTCTAAAAATATACCATAATTATCATACAAATATGTATCAATACGATAATATACTATTTGGTTTTTATTTTTTCTTTCAAATCCAGTTTCCGCTATCCTATCTGTTATTTGCTTACTTGTGGGGGTCACTCTTATACCCGTTTTATTTTTTATAGATTCATCCTCAATCAACACCTTTCCCGCATTAAGATAACACAAGCTCTCAAATTCATAATATTGCGGATCCATATATTTATAAGAACATCCTCCTGCTAAGAATAATAAAAGATATACTGGCAAAAGAAATAAAGCAAGATTTTTAAATATTGTTTTAAAATTTATAGTTTTTGTTTTATTTTTTATTTTAAAAAAGACTTTAAAGATAAAATATAAACTAATAGAAAATATAAAAACAAAAAAGAAAAATATAAGAATAAATATTAAAAGATTAACAAAGAATTCTAGCATTTATTAAACCCTCTCAATTTTTTTAAACATACTTTCATTTAAACCTGTAGAATAACTAGCCCAGCATATTCTAGCATATTTATAAAATTTTATATATTTAGCTTGTTTTTCATACATTAGTAGCCTCTTTTTTCTTGTAATTCTTTATATTTTTGAATATCAAAGCATATCATTTTTCTTTTGTATTTAGCAAACATACCTATGTCAAGCCAAGAGTAGGTATTGTCTATTTTATATTCTTGTATTGTATTTTTGCTGTCCTTATAGTACCATAAAATAATAATTTTTTTTATTCTAAAATCGACATATTGCTCTGTTATATTGAATAAAATATTCTTGTTTATTTTTTTATAATTATCCCAAAGACTTATAATATTTTTTGCATCATAAATAACCTCTTTAGAATCAGCCTTCTCACACAAACTCTCAAATTCTTTAAAACTACTTTGCCATTCAAGAGGTACAAAAGAGTATCCAAACCAAAGAAGCATAAATAATGGATAAGGCAAAAATAAATAAAACTTTTTAATTTTTTTATCAATATTAAAAATTTTAAAGATAAGATAAAAGACAAGCTTTAAAAATAAATATACCCATATAGTAGAAAGTATAAATAAACTAATCCATCCAAAGAAAGGAAAAGGGAAAAAGGTTAAAAGAGTTAAATAAGTAATATTATAAAAAGTTAAAATGACAAGAAAAAGATAAAATAAAGCTTGTTTTATATTTTTAAAGAATTGTTTTTTAAAATCATTTGATTTTTCTTTATTATTAAAATAATGATAGAGCTTGTTTTTCATATATTATTATCCTATATTACTTTGATTATTATCTTTAGTATATTCAAACAAAGTAGCACTAAAGCCACTTGTATCTTTGGTTTAATCTCTTGCTCAAAATAATTAGATTCTTTAATATTTTTTAATAAAGTATTTAATTCTTTTTGAATTTCTTTTAAAAAATTTTCAATATTTTTTTCATTGTTTTCATCAATAATTTTATTGAGTGTTTTATTTTTATTTTGATTGATTGCATTATTTAAAAGTTTTAAATTATTATAGATAATTTTTTTAATGCTGGATAAATTTTTATCAGAAGTAAAATTTTGTTCTTTTGTGATTTCATCTTTATTAGCTTGATTTAAATGTATAATTTTAAAAGCTTTTGTATTGTCGCTTTTAAAATCATCCTCAATAGTATGCAATGTTTGATACAAAGAATTCTTAGCTTCTTTATATCCATCAAAATCACCACATATAAAAATAATTTTATTGGCATTTTTGGTAAGATTTTTTAATGCGATTTCTAAGTTATGATTTGATGTAATTAAAGTAAAATTTTTTATTTTCATATTTTAATCCCATTGACCACCACAAATTTACAAACATAAAGCTCTTGCTTTCTATCTTCATCTTCTAAGATTTCATCCAGTCCTTTTGCGATTTGAAGTTTTAAATTTTTCATTTTAGCAGGGGCTAAAAAACTAAAATGATATGCGTTTAATTTTTTATTATCTTCTAAAGCATTTTTTATGATTTTATCATATTCATGTAATTGTGTAAAATATCCCGCTCCTAAATCTTTATTTTCAAATTCCTTATAAGCACTTTTATGAATTTTAGCGATGTTTTTGGGGATAATGAAATAAAGCTTGATTAAATTAGTATCCAAGCTAAGGTTTAATGTCTTAAATTCATAATCTTTACTAAAGCCTTGCTTGAATTGATTAAGAATATTAATGTCCTCTATATCTTTTAAATCTATATTTAATTCATTTAAAGCCTTATCTTGTTCTTTTCTTTCATTATTGATTAAAAGATTATAGATAGGTAAATTATCTTTTTGAAATCTATCGCTTTTATAATGAAGTCTTATTATAGGTTCTTTTAACTCTGTTTGGTTTTTGCTTTGTTTTACCAAGCCCTCCTTAGGATCAAAACTATGATCGAATTTAAACTTAGTAGGAGTAAAGCTTACTTTTAAAGGAAAGCCTTTGTCTGTGATACAAGCTGAGATTAGTTCTTGTAATATAGCATATTCATTATTGACTTTCTTTTGAGATAAGGCTCCTTTTACATTAGCAACTTTAGTACAAGGAACACTTACACCTGCTATAGTATTAGGACAAGCACTTATACTAGAATTAAGCAAATCACTTTCTAGCATAATAGGGATGTTATTGTCTTTAAAAGATTTTCCTTTATTTGATTGAAGTATGACTTTACCTCCATGGATACATTCTAGGTTTTGATTTTCTAAAAGGGCATGAAGTTTAGCTATACTTTGTTTTTTATCTACTTGTATGGTTTTTTGTTCTTTTATAGTGTTTGAAATTAAATCTTTATATTCTAAGCTTTGCTTACTTAAGCATTCTAATTTGATATTTAAAGAATTTTCTATGATAGAATAATTAAGCAAGCAAAGCTCATCATTTTTATAAAAAATACTAAGTCTTCCTAAACCACTGCTTTCATCTTTAGGAGAAAAATAATAACTGGGTTTGTCTTGTTTTATAATATTATCTTTATCTAATTCTCCAAAATAAAAAGGATTATTAGGAAGTTCAGTTGAGCCTGTAAGGAGGGTGGAGTTTAGGAAGATATAAGCTTGGTAATTTTGAAGTTCTTCAAAAGTAAAATCTGTCGTTGCTTCTAATTTATAAAGCTCTTCATAAATACTTTGACAATCAATTATACTTTTATTTTCACAAAATAAATAAATACTTTTTTTATCTTTATGAATAGAATATAAAAAGTCTCTACTTATCATAATTTTCCTAAATAATACCTATTTTGGCTTTTCCGCTAAAATACAAAGCTTGTGATATTTTACAAACTCCACCTAAATACTGCTCATTCCAAATTTGATCTTTTATTTTATAACTTTTTGAATTATATCCGTATATTTTTGTTATATTATTAATATTTTCAAGACATTTCATATCTTTATAAACTACAATAAAAATTCTAAATTCCCCAATGGCAATTTTATAGGCTAGATTTTCTTGATTATTAACAAAGGAACAATCTTTTCTGTATTTATTAAAATCATTTTTATCAAGAATTAAAATGTATTTTTCTTTTTCTTGCACCTTTAAAATAAAATCTATGATTTTTGTTTGATTAATAACAGGAGCGTTATAGCTTGTATAATAACTATTCCCAACTACTTCTAAAATATCATTTGTTTCTTGCATTATAGTTGCTATTAATGAAAGAAAGTATTCAAAATAATTGATTTTTTCTGGGGAAGTTCTAAAAGGACCAAGAGGTCCATTTTTAAGAGTAAAATTTTTATTATTAATCGCATTATTTTTTAACACAAAAGTTTCTGTATATATTTGAATATTTTTCATAAAATGATTAAGATACTCTATACACTCGCTAAGGCTTTTATCTTTGACTTTATTATGGTTAGCATCTAATTCTAAAAGATAAGAATAAAAATAAAGAGTTTGAGTAAGAGGGATAATGGAGTGAGAGTTTTTCCCTGTATAGATAGGCAGTCTATTGCGTGAGCCATATTGGGCAGAAGCAATGATTTTTACTCCACCATTATCATAAATATGGGTGATTTTTTCTGAAACATCTATAATATATTTTTCTAAAACATCTCGCATAATTTTTATGGTATTGGGATTTATAACTACACTAGGAACATTCCAACCATGAATACTAGGTGCATTAAAGGTATAAACTTCACTTGGAGAGAACTTAAGTTTATCTTTGTATAGACTATCGCAATAGATTAAAGCCCATTGAGCTAAATAACCTCCCAATGAATGTCCTACAAAGATAATTTTATCTGAATCTACATTATTTAAAAGAGGTGCTATATCTAATAAAAATTGTTTTAGGGCATTGATTTGAAAATCGCCTTTGCCAAAAGTAAGTCCTATGTCGGCTACTAAATCTTTCGATGTTTCTTTTGATGTTTCTAGTAGAGTTTTTATATTTAATTCCGTCCCCCTAAACCCTATTATAAATTTATCTTTTTCTTTATCATAAAACAAAGTAGCAGAAAAACCACTTGTAGTATTAGGTTGATGAAATTTGATTGTATAGCGTTTTGCAAAATTTTGTGCTTGGATTTCACTAAATTCTCCGTTGAGTTTATCAAAATTTGTTTTTTCATCAAAGAAATTTAACATTTTTGATTGCCAAGCATCATCTTGTCTTAAATCAATCAATACTTCTTTATCTTTATATTTTTGACTTACAACATGTTCTAAATTTACTTTTATTTCTCTATAGCTTCTAAGAGAATTCTTATCTTGAATTTTTTCTTGATTAGAATCTAACTCAAATATATTTCTAGTATCTAAAAAATCAAAATAAAAATAACTAGCTTGGGCAAGTTCAGCGTAGTCTTTGAGATTGTTAATTTGTTGTTTCAAATTAAGCCCTTTTTATCCAATAAATTATGCTAAATGTTACAGTATGTATAATGATAGCTAGAATAAGATAGATGATATTTACATTATCGTGTATTAACATAATAATAAATAGCAACAAATAGCAACAGACAATAACAAATAGCAACAAATAGCAACAAATAGCAACAAATATATTTTTGCTTTTTGTTTTCCCAAAAATTAAATAGTAAAAATAAGGTAATAACGGAAAAAGGCATAATAACAAATATAAACGCAATAAGGCAAGAATTACATCATCATTATAGTCTCCAATAGCAACACCCAAAATACAAGCAAAACCCCAAAATACCATCCAAACAATGTATAAAAATTTTAGTGCTCTCACTTTGTCCCCCTAAACCCTATTATAAATTTATCTTTTTCTTTATCATAAAATAAAGTAGCACTAAAACCACTAAAAGTATTAGGCTGGTGAAATTTGATTGTATAGCGTTTTGAAAAATTTTGTGCTTGAATTTCACTAAATTCTCCATTGAGTTTAGGGTATATAAATAAAGAATTATCTATAATCAAATATCCATTATATTTAGCATATAATGCTTTAAAATATTCTAATTTTTCTAATTCACTTTTATCTTTAAAAAATCTAGTTGTAGATATTTTAAATTCTAAAGCTTTTTGTTCTTTAATATAGTCAAAATTAAAATAACTAGCTTGGGCTAGTTCGGCATAATCTCTTAGTTCATTGATTTTTTCTTTCAAAATTATCCTTTATTTAAATAATGATAAAAAAATATATAATGTAACATAAAAACTATTATTATAATATATGATAATAAAACATGTAATAAAATATAAAAGCTATAGGATAATATAATAATATCCATAATGCATTTATAATATATTTTCTTTCTTTTTTTATCACAAAATATACGATATTAAAAATGAGTAATGGGGGTAAACAAATTATAGCTATAAATTGTAAAGCAAGTATGAAAAAATCTGTAAAACCCATATTATCAAATCCATGTGCTGTAGGCAAAAAAATTACATGTCCAATTATCCAAAATACCATCCAAACAATGTATAAAAATTTTAGTGCTCTCACTTTGTCCCCCTAAACCCTATTATAAATTTATCTTTTTGTTTATCGTAAAACAAAGTAGCACTAAAGCCACTTGTAGTGTTAGGTTGATGAAATTTGATTGTATAGCGTTTTGCAAAATTTTGTGCTTGGATTTCTCCAAATTCACCATTTAATTCACCTTTGCCAATAAAACTATATTCTTGTCCGACTTTTTCTTTTTTGCCGACTATTTTACCATTATAGCTTAAGCTTACAAGCTCATTTAAGGTAATGATAGTTTCATTTTCTTGTAGTATATAACTTTCTAAATCAAAATAAAAATAACTAGCTTGGGCTAGTTTGGCATAATCTTTTAGTTCATTGATTTTTTCTTTCAAAATTATCCTTTATTTAAATAATGATAAAAAAATATATAATGTAACATAAAAACTATTATGATAATAAAATATGATAATAATGCATGTAATAAAATATAAAAGCTACAGGATAATATAACAATAATAGAAAAAACCTTATCAAATATTTTTTAATTCTTGTTATTCCAAAAAGCCATAGATTGGCTATCATTGGTGGAAAGACTATCCAACCTAGCATTACAAAAAATTCATACACTCTATCTGGATTATGTCCAACAATAGGAGATATAAACCAACCTACAACACATAATATAATCCAACAAATATAAAGTATTTTTAATATTTTCATTGTATCCCCCAAATGATATAAATTTTCTTTAATAAACCCATTTATCTTCCTTTTTAATATTTTTAATAAAATCATTATACCTTTTTAAAAATTAAAATTAAAATAACTAGCTTGGGCTAGTTCAGCGTAGTCTTTGAGATTGTTAATTTGTTGTTTCAAATTAAGCCCTTTTTATCCAATAAATTATGCTAAATGTTACAGTATGTATAATGATAGCTAGAATAAAATAGATGATATTTATATCATCGGCTATTAACATAATAATAAATAGCAACAAATAGCAACAAATAGCAACAAGTATATTTTTGCTTTTTGTTTTCCCAAAAATTAAATAGTAAAAATAAGGTAATAATGGAAAAAGGCATAAAAACAAATATAAATACAATGCGGTAAGAATTACATTATCATTATAGCCATGATGTCCAAAAGCAACACCAAAAATAGTAAAAAAACCCCAAAATACCATCCAAACAATATATAAAAATTTTAGTGTTCTCACTCTGTCCCCCTAAACCCTATTATAAATTTATCTTTTTCTTTATCGTAAAACAAAGTAGCACTAAAGCCACTTGTAGCATTGGGTTGATGTTTTAAAAGTTTAAATCTATTTACAAAATCAATGGTTCTTTTACTAAGCGTATCATTTAATCCCACTTTACTAATATCATTATCCAATGTTATTTCTTTGTGAAAAAAGTAAGTATCCGTAAAAGGAATGCAGTATTTAGATTCTATTCTAATTATTTTACTTTGTTCAAAACGAGCTTGTATAGCACAAGCATAGGCTGTGTTTGTGTTTTTAGGTTTTATATATAATAATTTACCCTCATTATTTTTTATTTCTATATCTTGAATTAACTTATCACCAAAAGTAAGCTTATCTGCTTTATTGACTTTATCATTTTCATCTTGCTCTATATTTTCCCAAACATATTGCAACATTGCATAACTAGCATCTGCGACATTGGCATAGTCTAAAAATTTAGTGATTAAGTCCAATTTAGCATTTGCAGTTTGTATATTTTTATTCAATTTATCTTCCTATCTTAAGCTCATTATACTTTTAAATTTTTTATCAATATCCTTGCAACTTAATATTTCCATATATCCAAAATAGAACCCAGCACCCTCATCACCTTCTAAAAATATACCATAATTATCATACAAATATGTATCGTTTTGATAAAATACCAACTGATTGTTATAAAATTTTTGAAATGATATTTCTTTTATACTTTTATTTATTTGTTTATGTATAATATGGTCACCATAAATAAAATTTTTAGGTTCATTTCCAATCAACACCTTTCCCGCATTAAGATAACACAAGCTCTCAAACTCATAATACTGCGGATCCATATATTTATAAGAACATCCTCCTGCTAAGAATAATAAAAGATATACTGGCAAAAGAAATAAAGCAAGATTTTTAAATATTGTTTTAAAATTTATAGTTTTTGTTTTATTTTTTATTTTAAAAAAGACTTTAAAGATAAAATATAAAATAATAGAAAATATAAAAATAAAAAAGAAAAATACAAGAATAAATATTAAAAGATTAACAAAGAATTCTAACATTTATTAAACCTTACTGAATTTTTTAAACATACTTTCATTTAAACCTGTAGAATAACTAGCCCAGCATATTCTAGCATATTTATTAATATATAATATTTTACAAATAATTACAAGAAATAATTATTTGTATTTTAAAAAGCGTGGGTGAGGTCTAAACCTTTCATATTTCACAAATCTTTTATTGTTTGAAATTCCAATAACTCGTCAATATAAATCGTTACATAATACTTCATTTATAAATCTCCTTAATGATAAGTTGCCAGTCCATAAAAAAAGAGATATGTGCAAGTATAACCCATGGCAAATAATAAAACGCTAAACATAAGCTTTCTTTTGAAAATAGATATTAAGAAAAATACTCCTATACCACAACAAACGACAATAAACAAGCTTAAACTAGAAAAATAAAATGCTAAAAATATAAATACCGCAGACAAAACCAAAGGAATGGCATTGTAAATATATAATAAATTAAAAGGAATGCAAAAGTATATGATAAAAATAAATAGTCGCCATTGAAACAATTTAAATATTGCCAAAAATAAATTGTCACCATTTTTAACAATCCCTGTAAAATAGACAATAAGAAAAGTCACCAAAGCAAGAACCAAACTACACACAAACCAAGCAATTTGTCCGCTTGATATATTGTCTATTCCTTTACTTTCTAGTTTTGCTTTGAGTTTAGAATAAATAGGAATTTGCAAAATCACTCCTAATATAATAAGTTATTCTATTATAAGATAATTTATTTAAAATTTTGATTGTTTCAGTAAGAAAAAATTTCTTAAAACTATCATTAAATTCATTAACTTCTTTGGCTTCATTTATTTTATCCACTTGTTCTAAAAATTCTAAAAGAGGGGAAGATTGGATATTGCCATTAAGAGATAGAGTTATGTCTTGAGCTATGTCTGAGCCAATAAAATTATCAGTTTCCGTCCCCCTAAACCCTACTATAAATTTATATTTTTCTTTATCATTAAAGAGTTTCTTAAGAAAGGCATTGAAATTGCTCATGGAAATTTCGCCACAGAATACAAGCTTTTTGAATACAGAGGAATAACCATATCCTTAGAAAAAACTCAAATAGACACTCTTAATTTTTACATTAATACACCAAAAGGTGATTTCATTGAGCCTGAAAATCTTGTATTTAAGAACAAGAACAGCTTTATTGATTTTAGCAATATTATAACACTTGGAGGTTTGGTTACAAGAATCAATAATTTTTACAATGGTATTGAAGAAAGAATTTCTACAACAGATAGAAAAATTTCTAAACTTTGCTCTGAAATTATTGCATTAGAAAAAATTACAGGTGAAAATGCAAAACCCTATAAAAGATATGATTATCTTTTGGCATTAAGAGAGGATGAAAAGACTATAATGTTAGAAATTGAAAAAATGAGTAAAAGCCGTTCTTATAAAAGTAATTTTATTCTAAAATCACAGCTTATCTTAAAATCAATGGATAAAAACGAACATTTAGAATGTAAAAAAGAAATAAATGATATTAATATTCACTAACAGACGAGACACAAACTTAAGAGTTTTAAATTATTAAATAATATTCATCATTTAAAATAATAAATAATTTGTTTTATAATATTTAATCCATTCAATCATTTTATTTTATACATTGTAAAGCTTATTTAATATAAAATTTTTAAAAAATTCAAAAGGAGCAAACAATGGCTTATCCACTACTAGGAACAAGATTCATTTTAGATGAAGAAAAGATTCTAAAAGAAGATAAATATGATTTAAATAAAATGTATGAAATCATTGAGGAAATGGCAAATAAATGTGGTTTAATTAAGATTGATAAAAACACTTATCATTGTAAGGGCAATGAGGAAGATTTGGCTCGTTTGGGAGTGTTTCTTTATGATGGTTTAATAGAACGTGATTGGTTCACGCTCAATGTCAAAGAATGGGAATGGTTGAGTGAGAAAGAGGGAAACATGGATTTAATATCTAGAAATAAAGCAAGAAATATGGGGGTTTGGGCGTGAGTCTCTCTCGTAAGGCTATTAATTTTGATTTATCCACAAATGAACTCAAAAAGCATTTCAAGGATACAAGAGAGCCTTACATTAAAATAAAAACTTTTATGCTTGAGAATGGTTTTGAACACAGGCAATATTCAGGTTATGCTTCAAAAGAGCCTATGGATGATGATAAGATATTGACACTGACTAGAGAGCTAAACAGGAAATTCTCTTGGTTGAGTTCTTGCATACAAGAATTTGATGTAACTGATATAGGAGAACAATATAGTCTCAATCATATCTTTAAAGACTTTATCTCTATAAACAAAGACTTAGAAGTAAAATCTCCAACCAAAGAACACTCTCAAAAAGAACTTGCAAAAAAACAATTAATGAAACAAGTTAAACAAAGCTTACAAAGAGATAATAAGGAACCATCTAAAGATAAAGATTTGGAGCGATAAATGCCTCGTCAAAGACAATATCTTAATGTGCCTTATGAAGAAAGACAAGAAGCAAAGAATTTAGGTGCAATCTGGGATGCAAAAGAAAAGAAATTCTTTGCACCTTTTTATTTAGAACAGGATTTATTCAAAAAATGGAGTATAGAAAATCAAAAGAAACAAAATGTTTATCAAAAAATAGATACAAATGAAGCCCTTGCACAATTTAAAACTGCCTTAGAGACTCAAGGCTTTCTTATCGACACCCCTATAATGAATGGTAAGATTCAAAGATGTAAAATTATCGGTGATAGAGGCAATGAAAAAAGTGGAGCTTATGTAGGATTTTTAGATGAATATCCTGCAGGATTCATTCAAAATCACAAAACAGGCTTCAAAGAGAATTGGAAATTCACACTTGAAAGAAATGAAAAAACTTTTAAAAATAATCATTCTTTAAACATTAAACATTCTTTTCAAACCAAACAAGAACAAAAAGAATTAGAAAGATTAAACATTCAAAAGAAAACAGCTTTAAAACTTGAAAAAGAATGGATAGAGAGCAAAGATGCAACAAAAGAACACAAATATCTCATCTCAAAAGGTTTAAATACTGCTTATGATTTAAAAGTTGATCGATTCAATAATCTTTTAATCCCTCTTAGAGATGAAAACAATAAACTTTGGTCTTTACAAAGAATCAGTGAAAATGGCAATAAAATCATAGGAGTGATAAAAACTCAAGAAGAAAAAGAACAAGGCATAGAATATTCTGCAAGAAAGAAAGGTTGTTTTTACACACAAATTCCTTTAGAAAAACAAGATGAATTTTTAATCTGTGAAGGATTTGCTACTGCAATGACAATTCAACTTGCTACACAAAAACCAACCATAGTTGCAATTGATGCTGGAAACTTAATCAATGTAGCTCAAGCTCTTAATCAAAAGTTTCCAAAAACAAAAATCACCATTTTTGCTGATAACGATTTAAAACAAGAATTACAAAACAAAAGAAATGTTGGATTAGAATCTGCAAAAGCTGTTAAAGATTTGATTAAAGAAGTTTCAATCATAATTCCAAACATTGATATTGAAGAAGCTAAAAGAGGAATGTCTGATTTTAATGACCTCTATCAAGCATATGGAATTCAAAGAATCAAAGAACAAATTTTCAATGATTTAAAAAAGACACAAGAACACAAAAATAATAAAGCTGATTTAGAAATATAATCAATAATTAATTTTTTAATCAATTTTTCTTTTTGGTGTTTTATGTAAAAAGCTGTTTTTATGATTTTGCTTTAGCAAAAGAATAAAAACTTTAGCTTTCAAATATAAATACTTAATTTTTAGAATAAAAATTCAGTATTTCCTAATAGAGAGAAAATTTTAAGATTTTTAATTATAAATATAAATTTAATCAAACTAGAAAGAGCATCTTTATAGTTTTGTTTATCGTCTAAAGAAGAAAATTGTGTTTGAATCAAATGACTGAAATTTTCTATATCATTAATATTTATTTTTTCTTTTTGTTTTTCACAAAAATATAAAAGACTCTCTGCAAAATCTTTGAAATTTTTATATTCTGTGTTTTTTGAAAACTCATAAATATTTTTAAAAGTCCTGCTTCTTGCCAAATGTAGCGATGAAAAAGCCCTTTTAAAAATGGGGCTCATCCTTTCATCATCTCAAAATATCAAATCGACGATAAGGGCTTATGGTATGGACTTTTTAGAGACATTAAACCTTTGCAGGATTATGTGAATTTTGCTGAAAATCGCATGGCAAATATGATGGGCTCTTTAAAGGCATTTTTTGAAGAAGACGCGGTTTTAAATGCTGAAGAGTTTATCAATGAAGCAAGTTTGGATAATGCGATTGTCAAAGTGCGAAGCGGAGCGTTAAAAGAGAATAAATTTCAATTCATACAACATCACAACGACATCGCGACACTTTCACAAAAGGCAAATGAAAAAAGACAACTGGCTAAAATGTTAAGCGGACTGAATGAAGAAGCCTTAGGACTTGCAAACAATCGCCTCTCTGCCGCCGCTGTTTCACAACGCAAAGAAACGGGCTTGATGGGCTTGCAAGAGTATTTAAACGCGTGTGAACATATGGATAGGCTCATTTTTGAAAAAGTGATTTTTTTTATCACGCATTATTTTACCAAAGAGCAGGTGTTTAAAATCACAGATGAAAAGACGGGAGAGCGTTATTTTAGCATTAATTCAAGCGAGGATAATAAAATCAAAGTCGGAAAATTTGATCTCATTTACAAATCACAGCTTAAAACCACAGGACGCGAAGAAAGATTTGCTTACTGGAGCGAAATGTTTAAGACCATTTCAAGCGTGAGACCGGATTTAATCAGTGATATTTTGCCTTTAATGCTTAAAGACACAGACAGCCCAGTCGCTGCGGACATTGAAAACATCTTAAAAGAAAAAGAAGCGATGATGCAAGAACAAGCAAACGAACCGAATGAAATGCAAAATTTACTCAATGAATTGCAAATTGCGAAACTTCAAGCAGAAATCGCTGAACTTCAAGCAAAAGCGAAAAAATATGCTTCTCAAGGGGATTTAGCCGATTCTGTTACTTTAGCACAAAGTTTAGAACTGCAAGAACAAGCTTTAAACCCCGAACAAACAAGTCATAATAAATCGATGCAAAAAGGCGGCATTGATTTAAGATAAAGGCTTTTAAATAAACTTTTAAGACTTGACAAGACAAGATTTTAAAGGGCTTTACTAAGACGCGATTTTAGCTTGACAAGACAAGATTTTTAAGCTTGTTTTTGAAATAATATCTATTATCAATATAAAAAATCTTGTTAAAATCCTTTTTTGATAAAATGCTTATTTAAGAAGTGTTTTAATGTCTGCACTTTTTAAATCTTTAATGTGCGGATTGTTTTTTTAAAAAAACAATCCTAAATTAACCAAAAAGCCCTAAAAAAGTGAGCTTTATTTAAGCATAATTGCGTTATAATTTCATAAGTTTAAGCGGTTAATTTCTCTTGGTGGGAAAGGAGCTGATAATGGGAAATAAAATTTTAACAATTTTAATTTTATTACTCTTATTGCTGAGAGAGCTTAATAAGCTTCTCTCTTAACTTTTTCAACTGAATTATAGAATAGCCTTACTTAGCCTATGCTTAAACTAAAGTTTTTCGCTAAGAGAGTAAGGCTCTTGGCTTTAAAACCCTAAAAATCAATAAAAAATAAATTTTTAATTTAAATTAATGTAATTTATAATAATATTATTATATATAATATTTATGAATAATTGAAAATGCAAAATCAAGGGAAGAATGCGATGAAAAATAATGATGTTTCAAATAGAGCAGATAGGGATAAAATCCTCGCCATTGCTGTATATTTTCTATATCTTAATAAACTGAGTGCAACAAAAACTCAAGAAGGTATCAATGAAAACGATCGAGAAAATCCCGATGAAATTACAAAACTTAAGCTTATAAAACTTGTCTATTATGCTAATGCTCTAAGCTTAGTCTATCTTGAAAAACCTCTTTTTAAAGAAGCGATTGAGGCTTGGAAACATGGTCCCGTGATTGTTTCTTTATATGATGAATTAAAACAATACAAAAAAGAAAATTTAATGAACATAAGCTCCTTAAATGATTATGAGCGATATTCTCAATGTCTTACAGATGAGGAAAAAGAAATTGTCAAAATGGCTTTTAGAGAATATGGAGGATATACAGCCTTTAAACTAAGAGATAAAACACACAAAGAAAAGCCTTATTTGCAAAATTATGAGGAAAATAAAAATAATATTATCCCTAATGATGAAATAAGAGAATATTTTAAACAAGTTCAAGAACAAAAAACACAAGATTTGTATGAAAAGAGTGAAGAGTTTAGATGTCTGTTCAAGTCGTAACTCCTCTTATTTGGGAGTTGAATGCTTATTATAAGAATGAGGAAAAACTTTATCAAAACAGGCATTATCTTGATAGGGCTTTTTCTGCATTTGTGCCAGAAAATTTTAGTGAAAATAAAGAAGCTTTAAAGAAATGCTCTTGTAGAAATGATAAAAAATATTGATGAGAGATTCTTTGAGATTTTTGATGATGAAAAGATTAATGTTCAAGCTTATATCTTAAAAATCTTACTCACTCAAAACCCTTAAAATCGATAAACCTTCATAATCAAACAAGAACAAGCTTTAAACGCGTTTTTTATGAAAAAAAGCTTAGCTTAAATGTTTTTTTGCGTTTAAAAGTCCCTAATTAAGTTTATATTTAATAAAAAATGGTTAAAATATCACAAAAGCAGAACGATAGAAGCGTGAGCCTATCCACAACCTAAAGGGTGTTTTCTTTGTTTTAAAAGAATTTACATGTTAGAAATGGAGTGTTGGATCTTTTTGTTTTTCAATCTTTTTTTCTTGTCTTTTTTAAGGGCTCTTTTTTGTAAATAAAAAACATCTATCGTATCCGCAAGAATGCAAAGCATAAAAATAATCCAAATAGTTATATTCAATATAAACATATAGTCCAAAGAGTCCTCCTTTGCTGTGTTTTTTGTGATTTTATCAAATATTTTGTTTTTATCATAGGGTTAAAAAGAAACAAAAAATAAAAATGATAAAATTTTTTGAAAATTTTTAAGATAATTTAATAAAATTTTTAATATGATTGACTGAAACAAGTGAGGCTTAAAAATTGTCTTTCAAGGCATTTAAAGACTTTGTATAAAAAAGAGGGCGTTATGATTGTGATTTCTCCAAAAGAACAAATAAGCTTAATTGCTGATGATATACGCACAAAATATAGCACGTCTTTTCCTGTTAATGTGATTGAAATTGCAAATAATCTCGGTTTAAAAGTATATACTTATAATGAAAAAAATCCTAACATTTCGGGGATGCTTAACGCAAATAAAAAAGAAATTTTCATTAATGAAAACGATTTACCTTTAAGACAAAAATTTTCTATTGCACATGAGATTGGGCATTGGGTTTTGGATTATAAAAGCATTGCACCGCAAAAGGACATTTTTGAAATTAGCTATCGCAATGTTATTTCTAAGCAAGAACTCAAAGAAGTTAGAGCAAATCACTTCGCGGCTTGTTTGATAATGCCTGAAGAAGAAACTAAAAAAGCGTGGGCTTTAAATAATTATGATATAGATGATACTGCTAAATACTTGTCAGTTAGTCGTTCGGCTTTAACCTTTAGACTTGATAATTTAGGGCTTTTAAATGAGTGAAGACGATAAAGCTTTTATTTCTAAAACATATCCGACAGAAACTGAACAAAAGCCTAAAGAATATAAAGAGAAAACAAAAGAACATGAAGAGCTAGAATACAAAGAAAATAAAAATAATTATTGGGCTAAATCACGTTATCATGATTTATTGAAATTATTTATTTCTAGACGTTGGGTATTCTTTCTTTTTTCAGCATTCTTTTTATTATTATATTTAATAGGACATATGAATAACGATATTTATCAATCAATAGTAAAAAATATGAATGAAAATTATAAGCTTTATATAGATGTTTTTATGGATGTTTGCAAAAATTTATTAACATTTTCTTTTTATCTCTTTTTATTTTTATTGTTGTTTCCTTTAACTTTTAAACTAAGAGAACATTTTAAAGAAATATTAAATGCTTTATTAACATTTTTAAACCGCAAAGAAAGCAAATAAAAGGATACACAATAAAATCTTTTTCTTGTTAATCATCTTTTGTTGTTTTAATCATATATTTAGTGATTTCTTGCTCTTAAAATTTTCGCAAATTTTATCTGTTAAGTTTTAATTTATAGAAAATTATTATAATTATACTTGGCTATTGATAGAAACTTATCTAAGTGATGGCCGTGCTCATAACATAGTCGTAATCACGCATCTTTATTTTTGAGATGTTAAGCGTTCAATAGCCTCTTTCGTAAGCTCTCCGCTGTAATGATACATAGTTTTTAATGCAAGTTCATTATGTTTTCTTTTAATCTGCTCTATGACAATATAATTATTTTCATCCTGTGCTTTGATACTTATAAGCACGTCCTGATTGCTTCTGCTTTTTGATAGTTTTTTGATTTCTGCACTATCTGCTAAATCTTGATAATGGATAATTTCATTTAAACTTATCGGCTTTTGTCCTGTTTTCTTGACTAAAATGCTATTTTCTCCATGACGTCTTAAAATATGTTTTAAATCTTGAAAATCAATTGTCCTTCGAACGTCTTTTGGATATTTAAAATTAAGCTCTTTTGCTATTTCTTCATTAAGTTTATTGATAGCAATTTTTTTATTTTTTATAATGATATAAGTTAAAACTTCCGGGCTTAAATTCTCTTTGCCTAAAATAAACATTTTGCTCCCGGCTTGTGTGCTTTTGTCTATATTTTCAAAAATATTATATAAATCTTTATTATTTATCTTTGCTTGAGTCTTAAGTTCTCTTGCATATTTAAAACCCTTTAATACTGCTAAACTTCCTAAACCTCCGCCTAAAAATCCTAAAAGAAATTTTTGTGGATTAAAACTCACATTGCCCTCTTCATCGTGTTCTAATCCTGCTAAACTTCCTCCTGCTAATCCGCTGCCGATGTGTGCGTTTGATTGATAGATATTAGGGCTTTGCTCTCTAAAATATTTAAAGCCCTCTTTGGTTGTGTCTTTTGGGGTTGCTGTTTTGAATTCTCCCTCTGCGGTTTCTATGCTTCCTTTGTTTGTGATTTCTTTGATTTGGTTTGAATCAAAAACACTAAATTGCACATCATTAAACTTTATGCCATCATAGCCCTTGCTTTGTAAAATGCTTTTAAATGGGCTTGATATGTGTGTATAGCTTCTTTGTGAGTATTCTTGTATATCTGTATTTTTAAATGAATAAATCGCACAATCTAACTCGTTTCTTATATAATTGTATTGTAAATTTTGATAAAAATCTACGGGTTTTATGGGACATTTTATATAAGATCTTCCTAAAATCTCTTTAAGTTTTTTGCTTTTTAAATCATTAAAATTGTCCTTATAAGCTTTGCCCTCTTTGT
This sequence comes from Campylobacter cuniculorum DSM 23162 = LMG 24588, assembly GCF_002104335.1. Taxonomy (NCBI): domain Bacteria; kingdom Pseudomonadati; phylum Campylobacterota; class Epsilonproteobacteria; order Campylobacterales; family Campylobacteraceae; genus Campylobacter; species Campylobacter cuniculorum. The sequence continues at coordinate 451,958 of NZ_CP020867.1, forward strand.
CGATAATAACTATTTCACTGCCTTTTATGTCTAGTTCGCTTAATGTCAAGTCGTGGTTTTCAAGGTCTGTTTTAATGGTGTTAAAATAATCTTTTAACTCTTGAAAACTTTTATAATGCTCTGTGCCTATTTTATTACCCTCATCGTCCTTTATAATTTTAAAATCCTTCGCTATTTTATAATAATCTTGTTCGCTTTGAATTTTGACTTCATCCATTAAAAAAGGCTTTTTAATCTTTAAAAAACATTTTTTTAGCCCTTTTATTCCTACGTTGCCATTTTTTCTGTATAAATCAGCCTCATCTTTAGAGATTGAAAAGAAACTGCCATAACCATTTTCAAAATCTTTAAAAATCTCTACATTTTCGCTTTTGCTTCCGTGATAAAAGATTATCGGTAGTCCCTCGTTGTCTTTTGTTAAAGGGCTTGAATCTTTATGCCATTGCATCAAATCCTTAGCTTTTTGTGCATTGAAATTAAATTTTTCCTCTGCTCTTAAAAGTGGATTTTTAAACTTCATTTTTTCATTAAGATTCCTATCAGAGTAAAATGTTATAATTTCATAGTCAAGAGGTTTCGGTAATTGCGGCGGGTTAGAGTCGCCCTCCCTCTTGATGTTATTGATTACAACTCTAAATCTTACATCGTCTTTTTTCCACTCATAAACGCGTGAGCCGTTTGGTTCATTATAAGGCTCATGTTCTTTTAAAAACTCCCTTATATCCTTACCTAAACTCATTAATTCTTTATCTGTAACATAGCCTTGTTTTGTTGAATCTGTTAAGTGTTTAATCTCAATATGCTTTCCTCCCTTGTTCTTATCTCCCTTTGCATATCTTATAGCGCTGTCTATATTTTCTAAGTCCTGCTGTATAAGTGTGGCGTTTTTTCCATTGTAAGTTACATTATAAATGCCCTTTGCTTCCCTTTTTTCAAGTTCATTTAAAAGGTGGTTTGCTTGGGCTAATCTGCCTTTTTCGGTTTGTATGATGTGGTTTTTGAGATTGAACGTTTCTAAAAAGGGATATTTTTGCACGGCTTGATCGTAACCTTTTGCTAGAGTGTCGGCTAGTTCTTTTTTAAGCGCTTCTTTAAATTGCGGATTGTCTTTTAAGACTTTAAAGCCCTTTGAGAGGGTTAAACTTCCTAAACCTCCGCCTAAAAATCCTAAAAGAAATTTTTGCGGATTAAAACTCATATTGCCCTCTTCATCGCGTTCTACTCCTGCTATACTTCCTCCTGCTAATCCGCTGCCGATGTGTGCGTTTGATTGATAGATATTAGGGCTTGTTTTTGCTGGGCTTTCTAAAAGTTCTTTAGTTTCCGGCTTTGTGTTGAAAGTTTCATCATCCTTTAAGCCTTTATTTGTTAAAGTGTCCTCGTGATGAGTTGTAAAAGAAGAGTTCTCTTTACTTGGCTTTATGCTACTCATAGAGTCGATCGCCTTATGAGTCTCATCATCAATCTTTTTATAACTGCTTATAATCCAATAAGGTATTTTTTTACCTTTCCAATTATCCCTTAAGCCTATAATTTCATCATTAAGCTTAATGTTTGGTCTGCCTTTTTCATCATGATAAAAGAAACCTTTTTTAATGATATGATCTAAATTCTCCAAAACTTCGGGATGATATTTTGCAATCTTGGCTAAACCAAAACCATCGCTTTTTCCTGTTCCTGCTTCTCCCCAAACTAAGCTAATATCGCCCAAATCCTCCCTATAAAATGCTCCTTTAACCTGCCCTTGTTTTTCTTTTAACAAATGATTAATGGCTTCTTTGCCTTTATGATAAAAGGCACTAAAATTCACACCGAAAGGTTCATTTTCTAAAGGCTCTTTAGAGTCTTTTAAGGGCTTTTGTGTTAGATTTGCACTATCAGTTTTAACAATACTAGTAGGGGTTTTAAGCGGGGCATCTACCGATTGAGTTTTAACTGCCATCTCTGCATTATCCGCTTTAATGCTTAAGGGGGTGGGTTTTTCAAGGCTTTCTAATTCTAACGTGTAAATTTTATTTTTGCCTTGCTTCTTTTCAAAAAGCGTTATTTTGGCAGTTGCTTCTTTATCATTTATCTTTAAATCGCTTTTAAATCTATGCACAGCTAAAATGTTCATTCTGTGCTTGTTGTCCGCGTGTGTCTCTGTGAGTGTTGCATTTTCAAATAAATTTTTAATTTCTGCACTCGCTTTAAAATGCTCGTCTGTGCTAAATCCATTTTTTAAGCTTTTTTCCACTGCTTTATTGCTAGATATTTTATTCATCTCGCGTTGCGTTATCACTCCATGCATATTGGTTTCTTTGTTTATAATCTCTTTATTTAAAAGCGGTTGTAAATGAGCTTTTAAATCCTCTCTTAAAGCCTTAATGCCTTTTGGTGAGTCTGTGTTGAGATATAACATTTCATTTTGCGTTTCTTGTGGGCTTTCTTGCACGTCTTGTTTAAGCCCCTCTTGAGTCTTAGCGTTTAAAGACTTCTCGCTTGTGTTTTTAGCATTTTTTAAGTCTTTATTTGATATGATAGCGTTGTTTTGGTAGCCCAAACCTTGATTTAAGTCTTGTTTGCTACCCGGCCGAATGAAAGTTTGGATAATGTCGGCATTATACTCTATAGTATCATAGTCACTTAACTCTTTTTTTATCGTATTAAGTTTATTTGTTTTAAATCCTGTTAAAAGTAAATTATCGTTTTCTTTCGTAACTAAGAGATAAAAAAAGTCTTTGCCATCGCTGAATTTTTTAAGTCTTTTTTCTTTTATGATTCCATTTTCTGTTTTTTTAATGAGTATGTCCGGATTCTTAAAAGTCGGTTCAATGAGATTAAGCAAAGCAAGACGTTGCTCATTGTCTGGCTTTGAAAGCAAATGCTCTAAGAAATTATTTTTATTATTAAAAGCTTCTAAAGAAGATAAAAACTCATCAATGCTTATTGCTTTGGGCATCTTTTCGGGTTTGATAGCATTTAAAAGTTCGTTTAAATCGATATTATCAAGCTCATTTTTAGAGTCTTTTAAGCCTTGTTTGGTTAAATCATCCTTAGCGTTCTGCGTTAGGTTGTTAGCTCTGCTTAGCGATTGAGCTTCTGTTAAAGGCTCTTTTTCTTTGCTTGTTTGTTCTGCATTCTTTGCTTGTGTGGCTTCTGGTGCGTTAGCCTCTGTCTTATTTATCTGTTTTTGTTCTGCATTCTTGGCTTGGGATTCTTCTTCTTTAGCTATAAGTTTAAGATGCTCATAAAACTCATCTTCGCTTTTTTCTAAAGCTTGAGTGAATTGCTCTAAAGCTTTTCTTGTTCCGTTTGAAAAATCCCCTGTTTTTGTTTTGCTCTGCAAAATTTTCTTAAAATCACTCAAACCATCGGCATGATTTAATGCCCTTTCGATTTGAAATTTTAACGCCCTTTTGCTGATGCTTTGATCCATTGTCCCCCCGCGTAAAAAGAAAGGCAAAGATAAGTTTCTTAAAATGCTGTCCATTAAAAAATTAGTGATTTTTACCTGTGCAGAACCTTGAATGCTTGTTGCCATTGTGCTTGAGCTGCTCGTTGCCTTTGGTTCAAAGATTGAACTTGCGATTTTCACATCATTATAAAAAAGCTTGTTAAAGTCCTTTGTGTATTTGATAAAGTCTTTTGCTTCTTGGCTTTTAAATTGATAGTTATTAAGATTTTCTAACGCGTTTAAAAAGCCTTGAGAATCAAAAACATTCAAGCCATTTTTAAATTGCTTTTCATTGTCCTTATAAAGTGTATTTAATACACTGATTTCTATATCTTTAATCTCGCTTTGCCTTAAGCCCTGCGTTAAAACATCTAAATTATTAAGCTCTTTTTGCCTTATCTTCATTTTGCTATATTTTTTTATATTATTTATTTATAAATAAATTTTGTTTTTTTGAGTTTTTATGATAAAAATGCATTGATAAAACTAATAAAATATGCTATTATCTTAATCAAAAATATAAAAAATTAAGTTTTATTTTGCAGATAAATGAAAATTTATTTCATAAATTTTTGATTGATTTGAATGAAATTTTAGAGTTTAAAATAAAGGAAAATAATGATATTTATCGATGCATGTTTTAAAAAATCCACACCTTACACTCCGGTTTGGATGATGCGTCAAGCAGGACGATACCTTAAAGAATATATGCAAGTACGTGAACTTGCAGGTGATTTTCTTTCACTTTGCAAGGATTATAAAAAAGCGAGTGAAGTGAGTTTGCAACCTGTGGAAATTTTAGCTGTGGATGCAGCGATTATTTTTTCAGATATTTTAGTTGTTCCGCTTGAAATGGGCATGGATTTGAAGTTTGAAAAAGGCGAAGGTCCTGTTTTTGCAAATCCTATTTGCACAAAAGAAGATTTAGAAAAACTTGAAATTCAAAAGGCTGTGAAAAAACTTTCTTATGTTTATGATGCCTTAAAGCTCACTCGCGACAAACTTGCTAAGGATAAAGCTTTGATAGGATTTTGCGGCAGTCCTTGGACGATTGCAACTTATATGATAGAGGGCAGGGGTTCAAAAAATTATGCTCAAGCTAAAAAAATGCTCTATCAAAATCCTGAATTTTTACACGCCCTTTTAAGAAAATTAAGCGAGGTTTTAAAATTTTATTTAGAAGAGCAGATTAAGGCTGGAGCAAATGCGGTGCAGATTTTTGACAGCTGGGCAAATGCTTTAGAAAAAGAAGCTTTTTTTAAATTTTCTTTTCAATATATGCTTGAAATTTCAGATTTTATAAAGGCTAAATATCCGCATATCCCTGTGATTATCTTTCCTAAGGGTATTAGTGGGTATTTAGATGAAATTGAAGGAAATTTTGATGTTTTTGGTGTGGATTGGAGCACCCCCTTGCAATTAGCTAAGGATAAATTAAGCCCTCAATTTACTTTACAAGGCAATATGGAGCCTTGCAGACTCTATGATAAAAATGCTATCAAACAAGGTGTGGAGGAGATTTTAAAGATTATGAAAGCAAGGTCTCATATTTTCAATCTCGGACACGGAATCTTACCCGATATTCCTGTTGAAAATGCAAAATATTTCATCAATTTAGTCCAAAGGCTTTCACAAAAATGAAAATCGTTTTTGGTCCCGTAAGCTCGAGACGTTTTGGGCTTTCTTTGGGTGTGGATTTAAGTCCTGCTTTAAAACAATGTAATTTTGATTGCGTTTATTGTGAGTTAAGTCCTGCTAAAAGCATACAAGCACAAAATTCTGTTGTGAGTGTTGAAGAGATTTTACATGAGATAAATGTGAATTTAAACAAGGGGCTTGAATTTGATGTGCTGACCCTTACGGCAAATGGAGAACCTTCACTTTATCCACATTTAAAAGAATTAATCACTTCTTTAAAAAAACTGCTCAACAATAAAAAAATTCTCATACTAAGCAACGGCACAGCAGTTTTGCATAGGGATAAATTTGAAGCTTTGCTTGAACTTGATATTGTAAAATTCAGCCTTGATAGTGTAATTTCTAAGACTTTTTATAGAATTGATAGGGCTTTAAAGAGTATTGATTTAAATTTAATGATAGAAAAAATGGCAGAATTTAGTAGAATTTTTAAGGGTGAGCTTGTTATGGAAATTTTAGTTGTTGCGGGATTAAATGACAATGAAAAGGAATTTAAAGCCTTAGATGAGGCTTTGGAAAAGATTTCTCCCTTAAGAGTGGATTTAAGCACTATTGATAGACCTCCATCTTATCCCGTTAAGGCTGTGAGTGAGCAAAAACTCAATGAACTTGCCACTTTTATAAAAAGTGTGCCTGTTTTAATAGCCCAAAGGAATTTCAGTGAAAAAAAAATAAGATTGAGCAAAGAAGAGCTTTTAAAAATGCTTCATTTGCGTCCTCAAAGTCAGATGGATATTGAGTTGAAATTTGATGATGAGACTCTTAAAAATTTCAACGAGCTTTTAGCTCAAGGATGTATTAAAATTCTTAAATTAGCAGGAGTAAAATTTTATAAAGTGGATAAAAATTATTAAAAAAGGCTTGACAAAGGACTATAATTTTAATATAATCACACTTTATTTTATTTTTCCGGATTAGCTCAGCGGTAGAGTAGGCGGCTGTTAACCGCTTGGTCGTAGGTTCGAATCCTACATCCGGAGCCATTTAAATTCTCAATCCTACGATATTTGAAAAATTAAAAAATACATTATTATAAAGCCCAGTCCATTAAAATTATTTATTATGAGGCAAATGCAGATGAGTCTCAATAAAATTTTGCTACAATTGCATAAAATTTTATACAAGGTTAGGATAATGAAAGCACTTGCTCTTTTTAGTGGTGGGCTTGATAGTATGCTCGCAATGAAACTTATAAGTTCTCAAGGTATAGAAGTTAAAGCTCTGCATATTAACATAGGTTTTGGCGGGAGTGTCGATAAAAGTGCCTTAATGAAAAAACGTGCAGCTATGGTGGGAGCAAGTTTTGAGATGATTGATGTCCGCAATGCCTATTTACAAAAAGTACTTTTTAATCCTCAATACGGCTATGGAAAGCACTTCAATCCTTGCATTGATTGCCATGCTTTTATGTTTAAAACCGCACTTTCCATGCTTGAGAGTGAAAAAGCGAGTTTTATCATCACAGGTGAAGTTTTAGGACAACGTCCTATGAGCCAAAGAAATGATGCTATGGCAAAGGTTAAAAAACTTGCTTTAGATGAAGAAAATTTAATCTTGCGTCCTATGTGTGCTAAAAATTTACCTCCAACAAAACCTGAAATTGAAGGCTGGGTGGATAGAGACAAGCTTGAGGGTATTAGCGGACGTAGTCGTAAAAGACAGCTTGAACTTGCCGCTGAATTTGGCTTAGAGGATTTTGAAAGTCCGGGTGGAGGCTGTTTGCTCACTCTTGAGAGCTTTGCAAAAAAGATAAGGGATTTCATAAAATTTGATGAAAATATGGAGGTTAATGACGCTCAACTTCTTAAGTACGGCAGACATTTAAGACTTCCAAAAGGTGCTAAGATGATTATAGGACGCAATGAACTTGAAAATGAATTTTTGCGTCAGCTTAAAACCGATAAGTATGAAGAAATCAAACTTTTTGATTTGATAGGAGCGTATTCTTTGGTGGATAGCAAGATTGAAAAAGAAGATTTAGACCTTGCTTTAAAAATCGCTCTTACTTATACAAAAAACGAGCAAGGTAAGAGCTATAAACTCGGTTTTAAAGATAAAGATTATCAAAGTGTAGCTTTTGAAGATAAGACTAAAATCAGTGAATTTTTCGTGAATTAAAATAAAGCTTTTCAATTTAAATTCGCAATCACTAATCAAAATTTTTAAGATAAAAAGCGAAATAAAAACAACCTTTAAGTGAGTTTTTACTATGATTATTTTTATGAAAGATTTAAGAGATGAAAGTGTTTATCAAAAGGCAGTTTTACAAGGTGTGATTTTAATTTGTCTTTGTTTGATTAATCTTTATTTTGCTTTGATTTTTTTGATTTTAATGTTTTCTATTCAGCTTGATTATAAAAAAAGATTTAAAAAAACGCTTTTAAGACTTGAAAATTTTAAATTCAATGAAAAATTTAAAAAAATGGCAATTTTTATCAATCACAAAACAAATCGCTTTGATTATAAAAATGATTTTTTAAGCTTAGGACCTTGTTTTATTCAGGCTTTAGAGCTTTATAAGCAAATGTTAGAAAAGGATTTTAAGCAGGAAGGCTTTTTTATTCATTTAAAAGAATTTTCTTATTTAAATGAGGATTTTAAAGAAAAAAATATTTTTTTAATTCAAAAATATCAATATAAAATGCAGAATTTAAAAAACGCATTTTTTAAAGATAAAAAAGATTTTATTGAGGCAAGAGCATTAATTGATTGCGATTTTTTTAAAAAGCTTTTTAAAATGGATTTTGATTTTGAATATTTTGAAAATATCAGTCAATTAAGAGCTTTTTTATCAAAGCAAGAATTTTTAAATTTAGTCTTTTTTTGTCAAATTTTAGGGACGCAAACAAATCATATTAATTTAATTTATAAAGATAAAAAAGGGCTTTTATGCATCAATACAGCCCAAGCAAATTTTAAAAGTCCTTTTGAAAATATTACAGAGCAAACAAGTGATAAAAAAGCCTTTGAAATCATTGCTAAAAATTATTTAAATGACCCAGACGATGCCGTGCAAGGTTTTATTTTGTATTATCCTTTTGTTTTAAAAGAGGATTTATACAAGGCTTATAAAATTATTTATAATTTAAAATAAAAGTGAGATTAAGACCCAAAAAAGTAGAGATTTTTAAAAATTAAGCAAATGAAATCTTTAAAGTAAGCAAAAAAGCAAAGTTTTTAACACAGATAAAATACGCAAAGCTTTTAAAAACAAAACTCATTTTTTGCAAATTTTTAAAACGGATTTTTTTAAAGACTCAATTTTAATCTTCGCTCAACATTTTTCTTTATAATTTGTCTATCATAAAATGGGGTGTCATGGTAAAATTTATTAAATATTACGCTTTAGAAATTTATACGATAATTTCAATGTTCATTCTTGTTGTAGCAGGAATTATCGGTGATTTATCCCTTATTCAAAAATTTGTTTTAGTGTATATTTTCTTATTTGTTTTACACGAATGGGAAGAAATGAAATATCCCGGAAGCCTTACAAAATTAATTGCAAATATGCTTGGAGTTGATATTAATATTGAGCAAGAAAGAGCAAGCAGAATTCCAACAAGCATTTTGCTCTTAACATTTACAATAACACCTTTTATTTTTCACAATTATCCGATAACCATTTTACCACTTGCCTTTTTAGGACTTTTTGAAGGTCTTGTTCATATTTTTTTCATAAAACTTTTTAAATGTCCTAAATTCTATTCTCCCGGAATGGTTACAGCGGAAATTCAAGCCATAGTTACAATCATATTATTTGCATATTTGATTGAAAATAATATTTTATCGGGTTTTGATTATTTAATAGGTGCATTAGTAATGTTTGCTTGTTTTATAGTAATGCAAAAAACTTTAACAACAATGATAGGTTATAAATATAGTGATGTTTATAAAAATCTCAAAAAACAACTTGTTAAAAGATAATATAAAATTTGTTGTTATTTGAGAATTTAGAGTTAATTTATCTTGCTTTCAATATCAGTGGCTTTAAAACGGGGCGAAGTCCGTCATTACAAGAGCAAATTGCAACATATGGAGTTTTTATCCATTCATTAAAAAAAGTTGTTTTATCTGCCCTATGAGAAAGTGCAAATACATATTGATAAATTGCTTTTTAAGCTTCATCGCAAAAACCATCAGCTTTGCATAGTTCGCTAAATAAGTTTATCCTTCTTTGTGAAAAGGGCAGATGGATAAGCCTTCAACCCCGTATTTATGAGCCAATTCTTTCTGAAATGTAGTTTTTAAAATCGTAATTTTAACTTTTTTTATAAATTTATTGCAACTCTTTTTTCATTTTAGGAACTAAATAACAAAAGCCGTATATCATCATAGAAGCTTGAGCTAAAACACCTATAACTATGCTGATAATATTGATTTTTGTTGATACTAAATTGTTTGATAAGAAATACCAAATGGTATAAATTCCTATCGGTATATTAAATAATACACTTACAACAAGCCCGGGTTATATTTTCTGTTAAATTTTAAAAACATTACCACGTGAGTAAATGCATTCAAATAAGAAAAATAAGCACACCACAAACCCCACTTTATACCAAAATAGTGAGCAAGTATTGCAGATAACGGCATTAAAAGATATACAAGAGGAATATTTATCCAAAAAGACCCTGCTTTTGTTAAGGGATAATCTCCGCTATCAGATTTCATCATATTATGGTTAAAGTATTCTAAAAATCCGCCGGGTAGAATATATTCTTCAAATTCGTGAAACCAATACACAACGATTTGTAACCATATAAGATAAAGAGGATAGCTATAATCTTTTACATACAAAAAAATGAAGATAAAACCATATAAAGCTAAAAACGGCGTTGCCTTCATCCAATTATCATACAACCATTTCAACATAATAATTTAACCCTTTTAAAATTATAATTATTATAACAAAAAACAAGATTATTAAAATTCTAAAATTAGTGTTAATTTTTTGTGAAATTTCAAAACGAACTTTTCCAAAATAATCGATAACGCAAACAGGCTCATTGATTTCACCTTCAGCTCAATAATTCACTTTGCAAAACTAAACTACACCTCAAATAAAAATCTTACTTTGAATTTAAAAAAATTAAATTTTTAAAATGCTCTTAATCAATTTGAGTTTCACTTCGCATGATAAGGCTTTGTGGAAGTTTAAAAAATTCAATCCATTCTTTTTCTGTTTGTCTCATCTCGCCATTATCTGTTTCATGATCAAATCCAAGCAAATGAAGCATAGCGTGGATGAAAAGCAAGGAAAGTTCGTCATTAAGACTATGTCCTAATTCTTTTGATTTTTCTTTTGCTAAATCAAGATTGATAGCAATGCAACCTAGCGGTAAATGTTCATCAATATTTTCAAGCGGAAAAGAAAGCACATCTGTGCTTTTATCTATCCCCCTTTGTGTTTTGTTAAGCTTTTTCATTTCTTCGTCATTGATAAAAACAAGCTCTATATCCTTAGGACTTAAATTTTGTGCAATTTTGTCTAAAAATTCGCAAGGTTCCTCGCAAAGTATCATCACAAACCCTCTTTAATCAAATGGTAAAGTTTCTCTATCTCTTCATCTTCGAAGATGCTTGAGTTTTTATTTTCGTAAAATATTTTTAATTTGTCTTTTTGAAAAGCATATCCTAAAGCACAAACATTGTGAGCAGGTAAGAAAGCCCTTAAAAGCGTAACTTCTCTATCAATTTTTTCATCACAAGAAAAACAAATAAAATCCTTATGAAGTCTTCCTTCAAATTCTAAAATTTGTATGTAAGCGTCGATAATCACACGTTTTGGATTTTGTTTTAAAAATTTTTTAGCACATTCATCTAAAAGCTCGAAATAAAAATTATCAAGCTCATCAATGTCTTTTAAATGAGCGTATAAAAGGCGGATAAATTCTTGCCACAAAAACATTTTTTCCCTCTGTGTTATCCATAAAAAGCCCATATGCAAAACATCTTTTAAACGCGGTAAAAAACTTGGATTGTCTTCTGTTGCAAAGTCTATTTTATAACCATTTAAAATGCTTGAATGTCTCAAACCATAAAAACGATAGGTTTTTAAAACCTTATTTTTACTCAAAATATAAACAATCAAATCCTCGTCTTTCACCCTTTGAGTGTGTAAAATAAAACCTTGCATCAATTTACCAAATTTCTACACCAAAGGCTTTAAGCAATTCAAAAGCAGCATTTTGCAAATTTTCATCAAAACTCGCGGTAGCTTTTTGATGCAAAATCAATTTGGCATTAAGATTTGCATTGAAGGCTAAAAGGATATTGTGGAAGACACAAATATGAGAAACAAGTCCACAAAAGTGAATTTCCTCATAAGAATTTTCGGCTATGAAATTTGCAAATTCTAAGCTTCCAAAGCTGTTTTTATAAAAAATTTTTCTAGCTCGAGGTATAAATTCCTTAAATGCATCCGGCATTTGCCAACCCCAAGTATCTTTAATACAATGTTTTATGGGCAACATTTTACCTTCTTTGCTTTGCAAATATTCTTTAGAATGTGTGTCAAAGGTTATAAGCAAATCCGTTGTTTTGAAATTTAAGGTTTTGAGTAAATCGCGTATATTTTCTTCAATCAAAAGAGCTTTTTGAAAGCCTAAACTTCCGCTAATAAAATCATTTTGATAATCTATGATTACAAAAGCTTTTTTCATCGTTGTTTTAAATTTCAGCCCATTTTTTGCAGCCAAAAGCTTTCTTGATGCAAATTTGAAAAGGCTGTTTTTAGGCTTGTAAAAAGCTTTGGATTGTCTTTTTCAAGAGAGGCGAGAATTTGTTTGGCTTCTTCTCTAGCGTGTGGAAATTTCACATTTTTTTCACTCAATTTCATGCCCGGACAAAATTCATTACCTATGACTTCAAGTTCATTGATTAAAGCATTGTCTTTTAATTGTCTCTCACGTACAAAAATTAAAGGTCTGATCACAACCACCCCTCTTTTACTCCTATAAATAGGTGCTAGAGTGCGTAAAGAACCATTATGAATGAAATTCATAAAAAAACTTTCCGCAGCATCATCTAAATGATGGGCAATGGCAAGTTTATTGAAACCTTCTTTGAGTGCATAAGTGTAAAGAGCACCGCGTCGCATTCTTGAAAAATAACTGCAAAAACTTGAATTTTCTCGTATGGTCTCGCCTGAAAGTTCATAGATGTTTGAATCAAGGATTTTATGATTAATTCCATGTGTCTTACAATGTGCATGAAGTTTGGAATAATCTTCACCCATACCATAACTAAGTGTTACAGCCTCAAATTCAAAATCAAAAGGAGCGTGTTGTTTCATCCTTTGTAAAAGATGAGCTAAAGCCAAAGAATCTTTACCCCCGCTCAAACCTAAGAGCACTCTGTCGTTTTCTTGAATGAGTCCAAATTTAGCATTGGCTTGTGCAACTTGACGAATGAGCTTTTTACTAAGATTTATCATAGTTTTTCACACATTTTAAGGATAAAATCAGCTGAAATTTTAGCAGATTTTGCAACAAATTCATCAAAATCGAATTCGGCTTTCTCTCCCGCTTTATCACTCATAGCCCTTAAAATGAAACAAGGAATTTTCAAAGCATCACAGACCAAAGCCACACTTGCACCTTCCATTTCACAAGCATCAGCTTTAAAAATTTCTCGTATTTTTTCTTTTTTAGCTTCGTTACAGATGAATTCATCTCCGGTTGCTATGATTCCCTCTTTAATCTTTATGCCTAAATCTTTAGCCGTTTCTAAGGCTAAAGCATTGAGTTTTTCATCGGTTTTAACAAAAATTTCATTTCCCGGAACATAACCTAAAGGATGTCCAAAAGCAGTAATATCTAAGTCATATTGCACGAGTTTGCTTGCATAGAGCAAATCGCCTATTTCTAAATCTTTATTGAAGGCTCCTGCAACACCGGTAAAAAGCAAAGTTTGAGCCTTAAATTTTTCTATCAATATACTTGCACTAAGAGTGGAATTGACTTTACCGATTTTTGAATAAGCTAAAATCAATTCGTGTTTTTTGTAATTTGCAAAATAATAGGTATTATGAGCGTATTCTACGCTTTTATAATCTTTGAGTGTTTCAAGTAAAGGAGTGATTTCTTCAGGCATTGCACCAAGTATTGCAATTTTCATTCGTTTTCCTTTAAAAAAGAATCAAGCTCTTTTAAATTTGTCAAACTCCAAGTATTTTTAGAGGTGATTTTTTTATTCAATCCCTTTAAAACACTTGCTCCAAATTCGATAAAACCTTCGATTTCATTTTCTATATTTTTAATGCTTTGTTTATAAAGAACAGGTTTGATAAGCTGCTCTCTAAGTAAGGACATGGCTTCATTTTTATTGTGATAAATTTTTGCATTCACATTAGAAATAACAGGTGCAAAAGTAGGATTTAAAATCTTTTCAAGCTCTGCACTAAGCTTTAAAGAAGCATTTTCTAAAAGCGGACAATGGCTTATAACATTCATATTTAAAAGCATAGTTCTTTTTGCTCCCTTGTCTTTAAAATCATTTTCTAAGCCGAGCAAATCAGATTTTAATCCAGCAACGACAATCTGCCCATCACAATTATAATTTGCTGCATAAATTTTTTTTTGATTGTTTCTAGCTTGTATGCAAAGTTCTTCTACAACTTCGTCTTTTAAACCTAAAATAACCATCATTGCAACCTCAATCCCACGACAATCCTCTTGCATAAATTTTCCTCTTTTATGCACTAATTTGATGGTTTCTAAAAAATTTAAAGCTTTGCTGATTGCAAGGGCTGAAAACTCGCCTAAAGAATGCCCTAGAGCAAATTTAGGTTTTAAATCCGGTTTTTTTTCAAGTAGAGCACAATAGCACATTAAAGAATTTAAAACAATGGCAGGTTGAGTGAATTCACTCTTGTTTAAATCTTCATTTTGACTAAAAAGCAAATGCTTAAAATCGATTTTACAAAAATCACTCGCCTCTTCTAAAAGCTCTTTTGCTCTAGGCGAGTTTTCGTAAATTTCTTTACCCATTCCGACATTTTGAGAACCTTGTCCCGGAAAGATAAAAGCATACATCAATGGCAACCGCAGCCTCCGCCTCCGCTACAACAACCACCACCGCTATTTTCATGATCATGGGCATGACCGCTACAACCACAACTATGGCTTCCTGCAATAATACCTGTTAAAATTTCATCTTCACTTGCAAGTCTGCTGTCTATGATATTCAAAGAAAAGAGTAAGTCTCTCCCTGCATAAGGATGATTATAATCAATCGTTACATCATTTTCTCCGATTTCTTTAACGCTTACACGTACAGTTTCACCATTTTCTCCTTCACCAAAAAGCTCCATTCCTATTTTTAATTCAATTCCTGCAAATTGTTCTTTAGGTAAAGTTTGAATGGCACTTGCATCATATTCTCCTAAGCCCTTTTCTTTTTTGATTAAAACATCAGCATTACTCGGACTCTCAAGTTTCATAATCTCTTCTTCTAAGCTCTCTAAAATTTGCCCCTTTCCAACGATGAAAGAAATAGGCTGTGTGTAAAGATTTGACTCTAAAACTTCATTGGTATTAGCATCTTTGAGTTCATAAAACATTGATACAACATCATTTTTTTGAATTAGCATTTTTTCTCCTTTATTATTTTTATTATTTACGATTTGGTGAAGCTTTCGCTTCAGGTGAATTCGGATAATTTGTTTTCAAAGCTTTATAAAAACCATTTGCACTTTTTGTATCACCGATTTTGTCTAAAGAAATGGCTGTATGATACAAAAGTTTTGGAAAATAATCTCCTTTTGTGCTAATCGCAGAGCTTTTCTTATAAAAAGAAATGGCGTTATTATAATTTTTTTGTTTATATTCTATCTCTCCTAGATAGAAATGAGCCCTTGCAGGTTTGTATTGATTTTTTATTAAATGATTGAATTGTTCTTCAGCTTGTGTGAAGGCATTTTTGTTTAAATTTTCTATTCCTAAAGCTAAAATTTCATTATTTTTTTTCTTTTTCCAAGTTTCATCGATTTTTTCTTCAGTATTTATTTTCTGTTCAGTGCTTTCTTCAGTCAAATTTTCATCTTTATTTAAATCATTTTTTACAGCCGAGTTTGTTTTTTTAGAATGGTTATTATCTTGTAATTCTTCTTTTGAAACATAATTTGCATTAATAGAATCCACTAAAGAACTAAGTTCTGTTAGAACTTTCTTGATTTGATTGTGATTTGTTTCTTGAATTTTCCTACTTTCTTCAACATAAGCTTTAAGGCTTTGAATTTCTTTGCTTAAATTATTATCTATATTTTCTTGTTCAAGTTGTGAAAGTCTAGAATTAGATTTAGAATATTGAGAATTGATACCTTCAAGAGTGCTTTGCAATCCCTCTACTCTCTCATTTATTTCATTAATTTTCGCATTAATTTGTATATAGTCATTGCTTAATTTGTCTATTTTTTCTTTAAACAGCTTCTCATTTCGGGTTAAGCCGTAAGAAGAATCATTCGCTAAATTTCCAGCATCAAAAGCAGAATTTTCTGCATAAAGAAAAGTAGCTCCGAGTAGAGCTACTAAAATAGTTTTTTTCATTAATTATCTTGCTAGTCTGAATTCAGCACGACGATTTTGTGCATCACAAGCTTTAGTTTTTTCTGTACACACAGGATTTGTTTCTCCATAACTTTTTACAGAGATTCTATCTGCATTAACACCTTGCACAGATAAAGCTTCTTTTACAGCTCTAGCTCTCTTTAAACCCAAAGCTTGATTGTATTCATCAGTTCCCCACTCATCGCAGTTTCCTTCGACTACAAAACTTATGCCACTAGCTTCATTATTGAAGAAAGCTGCATTATTTTTAATGACATACTGCATATCTGATCTTATATTGAATTTATCAAAATCAAAATATACTTTTTCTACCCCATTGATTTGTCCATCGGCACCAAAAATATCACTACCTCCGGTTCCACCTCTTCGTTGATCAACACTACTATCACCACTTACACTTGTGCTTTTTGTGCTACAACCACTAATGATTACCGCAAATGCTGCAATCGAAGTAAAAAGAATTTTTCTCATTGAATACCTTTCTGAAAAGAAATTAATTTAAAAATTTTACAGATTATAGCTAAATTTTTTATAAAAATCAACATAAAATTATAAATTTTTTACCAATCTATGGATTGAATTTTTCCAACTTTAAGCGGAAAATAAAAGGTTTTATTCGCATTGACACGAATAACTCCTAAAGCACTTTGTGCTCCCAAATATTTGATAAATACTATACTTCCGCCATCGCTTGAAAAACGTGGAAATAAATTTTTACCATTTGCACTAAGCTGTCTTATATCATCGCTCTTAATGGACATTAAATAAATATTGAAAACACCTGCTTGATTGCTTTCACGGCTTGAATAGACTAAAAAATCTTTATAGGTTGAAACAGCTGAATTATTTTTGCCATGAAAAACAACTTGCTCGGCATTTGTATTTCCTATATTTTGCATAAAAATATTAGGATAACCTAAGCGATCTGATACAAAAACCACCTTTGATTCGTCTTCGCCGATAAAATTAGCATTAACATCTATACCAGAATAATTTGTCATTTTTGTTAAATTTTTAGAATTTAAATCATACAAATATACATCAGGTTGGTCTTGCGGTGCCATAGTGATAAGGATTTTATCCCCATTTTTATTCACATCACTTGCCACAACCATACCTCCACTCGAAAGAATTTTGCTTGCTTGATTTGTTTTTAAATCATAGCGATAAAGTGTTGGCATTTCGTGATCATATGCAGTGTAGTAAAAGGCACTTTGCTCCTCGTTAGCCCATTTAGGAAATAGATTAAGCCCCCCACTAATAATAACTTTTTGGTAAGTTAGTGTATAATCTGCCATAATGATTTGACTTTGTTTTGGACCATTTGTTCTTGCAATTAGGATTTTATGATCCATCCATTCAACCGGTGCAAGTGCGAGAAAATTTACAGATTCTTTTACGCTTTTGTGAGCTAAAAAAGGATATTGTTCTATATTATTAAGGGTATAATTTTGACTTGATTTTTGCTCACCACCTGCTTTAATTCTGACGTTTAAACTCAAGGTATTTCCGTTTCTAGCTAAGTCATATTCAAAGGTATAATTGAAATTTTCACTTCCTTCACTTACAACCTCAAAATTAGAGCTTACCTTCAAATCATTAACCAAGATATTATAAAAACTACGTTTTAAATTTGCATCGTTTAAATTCGAAGTATCCTTAACGATAATTTTTGGTAAAACCACTCCTTTATTGATAACATCAATCACAGGATCTTCAGCCCAAGCAAAAGCTAAAAAAATAAAAAACAATAAAAAAAATTTTTTCATCTGTTCTCCTAAAAATTTATTGTGCAACCACAACTTCATCACCTAAATTCATTGTAATATTTACAAGCTCTGCCTTAGGTGGATTTGCGATAAATTTACCATTTTGATTTTGTAAAAAGTCTAAAACTTTCTCATCAAAAGCTGCATTATGACTTTTCTCCACAGAAGTATAACCAAATTTTCCGTTACTATCGATAAAAATTTTAACCACAACTCTTAAATTTCCTTGATAAGGGTGATAAAGTCTCCATCTTTGTTCAATAATCCTTGTTACCCTCCCTAAGAATTCATCATAAATTCCTGTGCGTTGGCTTTGTGTACTGCTGCCTTCATTGTTTGATTTTTCAGCGATAAGATTGTCATTAAGTTGTTTTACAAGCTCACTCGCAGCAGTTTTTGGTGCCGAAGTTTTTGGTGTTGATTGTGCAGAAGATTGCACTTTTGTCGTTTTTTCATCTTGAATCTCTTTAACATTTCCAAACAAAGCATTAAAATCTGTTGCTTTTTGATTGACATTTTCAGTTTTAACAGCTTTATTTGTTGTTTCTTTAGCGATTTTTTCTGTATCGTTTTGCAAAGGAGAGGGAGTTTTTTCTACAATTTTTTGTTCGTTTAAAATTTGTTTTGATGGTTCGGCAAACTCAATATCTATAAAACTATCTTTTAAATCTGTGTATTTAATGCTTGGTGATTCAAAGATTACAATTCTAAAAAATACAAAAGCTACAACAATGAAATAACTCAGCAAAGCAAGTAAGAAAGATTGAGTATTGGTGATTCCGTATTTCATTTTATTCAGTTTGTAAAGCGACCTTGTTAAAGCCTAAATTTTTAATATTTCTTAACACAAAAATTACATCGTCATATTTTAAATTTTTATCTGCTCTTATAAAAACAGGGTCGTCAAGATTGAATTGAGATTTTCTTTGAGCAAGATTATCTGCAAAACTTAAGAAATCAAATTTATCTTGATTGATAAAAATTTCTTTATTCGCATTAATACTTACAATAAGACTTTTAAGGGTTGGGCTACTTGAAGTTTTTTGAGAGCCTTGAGGAAGATTGATTTTTTCTTCATAGGTGATACTTGGTGCTGTAACCATTAAAATTGCGAGTAAAACGAGCATAATATCCACTAAAGGTGTGATATTAAGTTCGGGTTTTTCATCAAGCATTTGATTCCTTATTGGAGCTTAAAACTTTAATTTCACTATCGATAATACTGATAAGTTCATAGGCTCTTCTTTTGATGATAAGATGAAAAGTATAGGCAGGAATGGCAACTAAAATTCCACAACCTGTTGCAATCAAAGCTTCGCTGATTTTAGGTGCAATGATACCTAAAGAAGTTTGAGACCCTAGCCCTCCAAAGGTTTCAAGTATAGAAATAACCGTCCCAAAAAGACCTATAAAAGGCGAAGTTGAAGCAATGATACTCAACCAAGTCAGACCAACAGAAGATTTTCTATTCGCAAGATTTTTATAAATTTCTAAACGAGAAAGACTATAATCCGTGCATTTTCTAAGTATAGAATCGCTTTGACTGATGTCTTTTTCTCCTAAAAGCAATCTTTCTAAGCTTTGTTTTTCTTTACTTTTCCAAATTGCTAAATAACTCATTCTTGCAAAAAGTATGGAAAAAGAAAGGATAAAATATAAAGAAAGCCAGATTAAAACAATATAAGTAATGGGGCTTGAATCATTAAAAAAATGAAAAATAGCCTCAAAATTCATCCGCTTGCCTTTATATCGTCAAGTTTTGAAAGAGTTGCAGCTAAAGCGACATTATCTGAACTCATAGATTTGATTAATTCTTTGGCTTGAGAGAGATTTTTTTCTATTTCACTTTCACTACTTCCTGATATCCAAATTGCTCCTTTGGCTAAAACGACGATTTTATTTTCATCTACTTTCGCATGTCCTCCATCAATAGCAATTAATTCGTGTTTTAAATCTGCTTTTTCTATGGTAATTACGCCAGATTTTAAAGAAGCAATCAAGGCAGCATGTCCTTTCAACACTCCAAATTCGCCCTCGCTACCGGGTAGGGTAACTGATTGCACTTCTCCTTTGTAGATGACTCCAATGGGCGTAACAATTTCAAAATCAATTAAACCATTCATTTTGAACCTTTAATCTTATCCGCTTTTGCAATCGCCTCATCAATATTTCCAACCATATAAAAAGCATTTTCTGGTAAATCATCATATTTACCCTCTAAAATTCCTTTAAATCCTGCTATGGTTTCTTCAAGAGTGATGTATTTACCCGGACTTCCTGTGAAAACTTCAGCAACGAAAAATGGTTGCGATAAAAATCTTTCTATTTTTCTCGCTCTTTCAACGGTGAGTTTATCCTCTTCGCTCAACTCGTCCATACCTAAGATAGCAATAATATCTTGCAAATCTTTGTATTTTTGAAGCACAGATTGAACCCCTCTTGCAACTTTATAATGCTCTTCGCCAATGATATTAGGATCAAGCATTCTTGAAGTCGAATCAAGAGGATCTACAGCAGGATAAATTCCTTTTTCTGCGATAGCACGATTTAAAACCGTTGTTGCATCTAAGTGGGCAAAAACGGTTGCTGGAGCTGGGTCTGTAAGGTCATCGGCTGGGACATAAACAGCTTGAACTGAAGTGATAGAACCTTTTTTGGTTGAGGTGATTCGTTCTTGGAATCGTCCCATTTCACTTGCTAAAGTCGGTTGATAGCCTACAGCTGAAGGAATTCTTCCTAAGAGAGCTGACATTTCAGAGCCTGATTGAGAAAATCTAAAAATATTGTCAATAAACATAAGCACATCAAGACCCATTTCATCTCTAAAATATTCGGCCATAGTAAGCCCCGTTAAAGCAATGCGATTTCTAGCCCCCGGTGGCTCATTCATTTGTCCATAACAGAGAGCAACTTTATCCAAAACATTGCTTTCTTTCATTTCATTATAGAGATCATTTCCCTCACGTGTTCTCTCTCCAACTCCTGCAAATACAGAATAGCCACTATGTTTAAAAGCGACATTATGGATAAGCTCCATAATAACAACGGTTTTCCCAACACCTGCACCACCAAAAAGTCCTACTTTTCCACCCTTTGCATAAGGAGCTAATAAATCAACAACCTTAATACCCGTTTCAAAAATTTCGCTCTTGGTGCTTTGTTCTTCAAAACTTGGAGGATCTCTATGAATAGACCATCTTTTATCAAAATTGACTTCTTCACCTTCGTCGATTAAATCGCCCGTTACATTAAAAATTCTGCCTAAAACTTTTTCCCCTACCGGAACATTGATAGGACTTCCTAAAGCTTGGACTTCAAGTCCTCTAACCAAACCATCTGTCATATCCATAGCAATAGTTCTTACGCGATTATCTCCTAAATGTGCAGCAACTTCTAAAACAAGTCTATGTTTTTGTCCTTCTCTTTCAAAATTTACCATTATAGCTTCATTAATCTTAGGCAAATAGTCGTTAAAATCTACATCAACTACGGGACCTAATACTTGTGAAATTAATCCTTGCATTGTTATTTTCTCCTTAAATTTTCTATTTCATAGACTCAACACCACTGATTATCTCAATGAGTTCAGTAGTAATGGATTCTTGTCTGGCTTTATTATACGCTAGATTAAGCTCTTTGACTCTTGTTTTTGCATTATTTGTTGCATTATCCATTGCTTGCATTCTAGCACTGTGTTCAGCAGCTAAAGAATCAATTAAAGCATAATACATATTATACTCAAAATAAGTTTTCATCAAATCTTCTAAAATATCGCTCCCTTCAGGTTCAAGCTCTAAAAGCGAATTTTGCCCTTTTTCAACTTGTTTTGGTTCAACGGGAATGATATGATTAATCCTTAATTCTTGAGTGATCATATTTTTATAGCCATTGTGTATTAGGATTACTCCATCGGTTTGTCCATTTAAATAATCATTGACAGCAGCTTGAATGACCATACAAGCTTTTTCATAATTAGGGCTTGAACTTAAATGCAAATATTGTTCTAAAAGCTCTATCTTTTGAAAACTAAAATAATCAATCCCTGTTTTTCCCACAGCCCTTAAACGAATATTAATATTTTTGTTTTTATAATCACTTAAAAATTCACTCACTGCCTTAAGAGTTTTGATATTAAACCCTCCGCAAAGCCCTTTGTCTGCAGTTATAAAAATCAAATCTATATTTTTAATTTGTTTTCTTTCATGAAAAAGGCTAAATCGCGTGTCTTCTTCATTATGAATCACTTTATTAAGCTGGTATGAAATTTCACTTAAAATTTCATCAATCTTTTGTGCATAAACTCTAGCCCTTTTAGCTGCTTCCTCTGCTTTTTTGAGTTTTGCAGTAGAAACGAGTTTCATTGCATTTGTAGTTTTTTGCGTGTTATGGACGCTTTTTATCTTTCGTTTGATTTCTTTTAAATTAGACATAAAAGACCTTATAAATGATTTGCTTTAAATTCATCAATAGCTTTAGTTAATTTTTCTTCTATATCATTATCTAAAGCTTTTTTAGAGCTAATTTGCTCAAAAATCTCTGGATATTTTGTTTGAATAAAGGTGTAAATTCCCTCTTCGAAATCCTTAATTTTATCCACTGCAATATCATCTAAGAATCCCTTAGTTCCTGCAAAAATCAGAACAACTTGCTTTTCTGGTGTGAGCGGAGAATAAGGAGCTTGTTTTAAAACCTCTACCATTCTTTGTCCTCTTTCAAGTTGTTTTCTGCTTGCTTCATCCAAATCACTTGCAAATTGAGCAAAAGCTTGAAGTTCTCTGTATTGAGCTAAATCAAGCCTTAAATTTCCTGAAACTTGCTTCGTTGCTTTAATTTGAGCTGCACCGCCCACTCTTGAAACTGATAAGCCTACATTGATAGCTGGACGAATTCCGCTGTTAAATAAATCTGTTTCAAGGAAAATTTGCCCATCGGTAATTGAAATAACATTAGTTGGAATATAAGCTGAAACATCTCCAGCTTGAGTTTCTATAATAGGTAAAGCAGTCAAACTCCCTGCACCGAGTTTATCATTTAATTTACTTGCTCTTTCAAGCAATCTTGAATGCAGATAAAAAACATCACCCGGATAAGCTTCACGTCCGGGAGGACGACGTAAAATAAGACTCATTTCACGATAAGCTACAGCATGTTTGCTTAAATCATCATAGATGATTAGGGCATGTTTTGAATTATCTCTAAAATATTCTCCCATAGTTACACCTGCATAAGGTGCGAGGTATTGCAAAGCAGCTGGGTCACTAGCACCTGCATTGACAACAATTGTATAATCCATAGCTCCGTGCTCTTCAAGTCTTTTAACCACCTGTGCTACCGTGCTTTGTTTTTGACCGATAGCAACATAAATACAGATGACATTTTGCCCTTTTTGACTGATAATGGTATCTATTGCAACAGTTGTTTTTCCTGTTTGTCTGTCCCCGATGATTAATTCTCTTTGTCCTCTACCGATAGGTACAAGGGCATCAATTGCTTTGATTCCTGTTATTAAAGGTTCATGGACACTTTTTCTTGCCATAATACCCTTTGCTTTTTCTTCAACAAAGCGAAATTCATTAGCGTCTATTGGTCCTTTAGCGTCTATAGGTTCTCCTAAAGCATTAACAACTCTGCTTACTAAGGCTTCACCCACAGGAACTTTAAGAAGTTTTTTGAGTCTTTTAACTGAACTGCCTTCTCTTAAATCTACACCTTTACCAAGTATTACGATACCTACGCTACTTTCTTCAAGATTAAGAGCCATACCTTTTTCGCCATTTTCAAACTCGACCATTTCTCCAGCCATAATGTTTTTTAGACCATAGACTTTGGCAACTCCATCGGCAACAGAGATGATTTTTCCGGTTTCTTCAATCTCTAAATTTAAATCAAAATTTTCAATTCTTTCTTTAATTATGGAACTGATTTCATCAGCTTTAAATTTCATTCATATACTCCTTATTTAAATATTTTTTAGTATAAATTCACTTATCTTATTTTGAAGATCTTTCATAGAAAAAGATATTTCATAACCTAATTCTTCTAAAGTGATTTTAACACCTTTGTCTTGATTTAATTGATTTTTTAATTTAATTTTAGCATTCAATCTAGTGCTAAGTTTATTTTCTAATTCTTTAAGTTTTTCTTCATCTAAATTTTCTTGAGTATAAACCACGCCCAAATAAGTTTTTTCTTTATAGGATATTTCTTTTTCAAGTTCTTTAACGATTTGTGGAATATAAGAAAGTCTTGAATTTTCAGCAAGAAGTTTTAAAAAATTTTTAAAGTTTGGACTCATTTGAGTGAAAAATGAATGGATTAATTCTAATTTTTTATCTTTTTTAATTTGAGTGGATTCTATTAAAGTTTTGAATTTCGGTAGAGTAAAAGCTGAATTTAAAACACACAAATTATTATAAAATTCATTCATATCTGCTCTTGGTGCAACGGCTTTAGCATATTTTTTAGCAATTAAATCATTCATTAAGACACCTTTTTAACCATAATATCAACGATTTCATTTTGTTTAAGTTCTATTGTTGAATCATTAAAAATCTCAATAATGAGCTCTGAAACCACTTCTTTTTCCATTTTTCTTAACTCATAATTTTTATGTTCTTCAAAATGTTTGTCAAGCAATTCAAGTTCTTCTTTTGCTTGAGTTTTAATTTTAGCACTTAAAATTTCTGCCTCTTTTTTGGCAGTGATTAAAGCACTTGAAGCACCTGTCTTAACCTCTTCAAGTTTTTTTACGGCATTAAATTTTTTATTTTTACTTTCTAAAAGTTTTTTCTGAATTTCATCGAGTTTTGAAGAGATTTTTAAAATACGATTTTTGTAAAAATTCTTTAAAGGCGTTGCTATAAAATAAAGTAATATAGCAATAAAAATGACAAAATTAATCGTTCTTGGTATGATGTCATAATCCTCGCCCCCTGAAGAAGCTAAAGCGAATAAAGGTGTTAAAATAGTAAGATAAATTGATTTTTTCATAGCTTAAACCTTCCTAAGGGCATTTTGCAAAGTTTGCTTGAGCTCGGGCAAATGTGCTATCAAGTTCTTTTTTAATTCTTGCTTTTGATTTTGTAAATCCGCATAAAAAATAGCCGTTTTCTTCTCAAGTTCTTCTTTTTTTATTTTAAATTCTTGTTCCACTTCTTGTTTAGCTTGTTTAATTGCTTCTTGTTTAATCTTTTGAATTTCTTCTCTTGTAGCCCTTTGAATTTTTTCAAGTTCGTCATTGACTCCCAAAATTTCTTGTGAATTGTCTTTAACTTTCATTTCATCATTTTTTATAGAATTGTCTCTATCGTCCATAAATTTCAAAAGAGGTTTGTAAAATATAGCATTTAAAATAACAATCATGGCTAAAAAAATTGCTCCGGTTGCTAACATTGTAGAGACATTCATATCATCAAACATAAAATATTCCTTCTATTGTTAATTTAATTATAGTTCTTAATATATTTTTATAACTTATAATACCATAAAAAGATTCAATTTAATCTAAAATTTTACTGAATTTCTTAATTTTATCAATACTTGTTAAATAAATAGTAAGTTTTTCTTTTTGATTTTTGCATTCAAAGCCATATTGAGCTAAAATTTGTGTTATTTTTTTCATTTCATTTTCAAATTCAAAATGGGAATTTAAAGAAAATTTACCTTTATTTTTTATTTTTTTAATCATTTTTTCTGTGTCATGGACATTGAGTTTTTGTCCTAAAATACTATCGACCACCATTTCTTCATCTTTTTTATCTAATCCTACTAAGACTTTGGCATGTCCTTGAGAAATTTTACCTTGAGCAATAAAATCTTGAGTTTTTGGATTTAAATTTAAAAGCCTTAGGGTATTAGTAATTTGACTGCGACTTTTGTGAAGAATGTTGGCTAAATTTTCTTGAGTGATTTTATGCTCTTCAATCAAGCTTTTATAGGAATTTGCAAGTTCAATTGGATTTAAATCTTCTCTTTGGATATTTTCAATGAGTGCAAATTCTCTTAATTTCTCTTCTTGGGCATTAGAAATGAGAGCTGCAATGGTTTTTAAACCTAAAATTTGACTGGCACGTAATCTTCTTTCACCTGAAACTAAAATGAAAAAATCATCTTTTTTAAGCACTACAATAGGCTGGATAAGCCCGTATTCTTCGATAGATTTTGAAAGTTCATTAAGGGATTTTTCATCAAAATATTTTCTGGGTTGGAAAGGGTTGGGTTTGATTTTTTCAATAAGAATTTCTCTGACCTGATTTTTATCAAGTCCTAATTCTTTCGTATAAACAGCGTCCATATCTCCTAAAAGCTTACTCAATCCTTTACCTAAACCACCTTTTTTCATTATTTTATCCTAAAATTGAATGGGCTAAATTTTGATAGGCTAAAGAACCCGGAGATTTTATATCATAAAGTATAATAGGTTTTCCAAAGCTTGGGCTTTCAGCAAGTTTTACATTTCTTGGAATAACTATAAAATCTTCTTCATTGCCATTAATTGTAAAAAGTTGTTTTTTGAAATTCTGCTTTAAATCCTCAACCACATCTTTAGAGAGATTATTTTGAGAGCTATACATTGTAGGTAAAAAGCCTCTTACTCGAAGTTTAGGATTGATAGTCTTTTTGATAATTTTTATAGTGTTTAAGACCATAGCCACGCCTTCAAGGGCATAAAATTCACATTGTATAGGAATAATCACGCTATCACTTGCTGCAAAAGCATTAATGGTAATACTTCCTAAAGCAGGAGGAGAATCTATAATGATAAAATCATATTCGTCAATCACTTCTTTGAGTTGATTTTTAAGCACCATTTTTCTTTGGCTATCCTCGCCCTTAGCAAGTTCTTGTTCTATTCCTACAAGTCCTATATTTGAAGGAGCTAAATGAAGTTTGGGTAATTCGGTTTTTAAAATAATATCTGAAAGTTTTTTTCTATTGATAAAAACGTGATAAATATTGTATTCGTAATTGTTTCTATTAAAGCCAAGTCCTGTTGTAGCATTTGCTTGAGGATCAACATCTATAAGCAAAACTTTTTTTTCTGCTACCGCTAAAGAAGCTGCTAAATTAACAGCCGTGGTTGTTTTACCGACTCCACCTTTTTGATTTGCTATTGTGATAACTTCACTCATCTTAAACTATACACCCTTTTATTCTCTAATAAAATCGACCCATCTTCATACAAAAGAGCATTTTCTAAAGGAATTTTTTTGCCCTCGTGACAGACGCTAAATTTTTTTGATTTTTCAAATTCTAGCATATATTTTCTAAAAATATTCTTCCATGATTTTTTTTGTTCTAAAATTTCTAAAAACTCTTCCACTAAATCTTTAAGGGAAATTTTTATATCGAGCAAAGTGGTGTTTTTAGGAGCAAATTTCAAATTAAGCCCTATGCCACCGATAATAAAATCTTTTATTTTTGCACTGATGATTCCACCCGCTTTTAAATCTTTAATATACAAATCATTAGGCCATTTAAGCCAAATTTGTGAGCCTTTACTCTCTAAAATTTCTTTAAGCAAATAAGCAAAATAAATACTTGCTGAAGCTAGAGGCAAATCTTGAGGCAAATCATCTTGTTTCATGCAAAAAGATAAATGTAAATTTCCTTTTGAACTCTGCCAAATATTATCTTTACTTCCAACCCCATTTGTTTGTTCTAAAGCATAGATTGCAAAATTTTTGTCTGTTTCGCCCTTGCGGATTTTTTCACATAAAAATAGATGAGTGGAGTCTAATTTTTCAACGCAAACAATCTCCATTTTTAAGCCTTTTTCCATTTAAATAACTTCTTGCATCAATAGGTTTTTTCCCACTAGCTTGAAGTTTTTTAATTCTTAAAGTTCCTATTTGACAAGCAAGTAAAAAACTTTCTTTTTCAAGTTTTAAAATCTCTCCAATCATTGAATGTTTTTTATCATCAAGAAATTCTAAATCTAAAATTTTTAAACCATTTTCTAAAAAAATTCCCGGCCAAGTAAAAAAAGCTAAGAATTTTTGATAAATTTCTCTCGCATTGTTAAATTCAATCAACCCATCTTCTTTTTTAATCTTTTTGCAAAATGTCGCTTGATTTTCATCTTGAGGAAGAGGGATGAGTTTATGAAAATTTAAAAGAGTATCAACGCATAAGTTCGCCGCTAAATTCGCTAAAAGTTCAAAAACTTCTTCGGAATTTTTGTTTTTAATATCACATTCTTGACTTTGTAAAATTGCTCCTGTGTCAAGTCCTTCGTCCATAAGCATAGTGCAAACTCCGCTTTTTTCCTCTGCGTTTAAAATTGCACTTTGTATGGGGGATGCTCCACGATATTTTGGAAGCAAAGAGGCATGTAAATTGATGCAAGGAGCAAGGTTTAAAATGCTTTTTGGTAAGATCTTCCCATAAGCTGCTACGATGATAAAATCAGGCTTTAATGAATCAATTTGCCTTGTTATGCTTTCATCCTTTAAATTTTTCGGTGTAAAGATAGGAATGGATGGAAAATTTTGCATTAAAAAAGCCTTAGTATGGCTTGGGGTAAGAATTTGTTTCCTCCCTACGGCTTTGTCTTCTTGAGTGTAAAGAGCTAGAATGTTAAAGGATTTTAAAAGTTCTTTTAAGATTGTGGTTGCATAAGATGGGGTTCCCATAAAAACGATATTTTTTTGCATAAGCTCACTCAAAAATTTAAATTGAGAGTGATTATAACGCATTTGAAATTAAATATAAATTATACACTTAAATCAGTTTGAGAAAATGCTTGAGTGAATTTTGTTTTTAAATCTGGTTTTTGGCTGTTTTGATAAGCTTGTGCAATCTGCTTTTTATCTCTAAGTTTTTCTAAATCTGCACGAGTAAGATGGGGATTATTTTCAATCAAAGCCCAATTCATTGAGTAGTTCTTCTTTTTCATCAATATTTTTTTTATCTGAAGTATAAATGACCATATTGTTTGATTGCGATTGTGATGATGATTGTGGTTGTGAAAATTTTTCCAAACCTATATCCTCATAGTATGAGCGCATTTGATTTAAAGTATTATTTATAGGATTAGACCAAAATATATTATAAGGATCAACAACTAGGGTGATTTTTTCTTGTTTATTCTTTTCACTTAAAAGCTCATTTAAAGATTGAACAGCCCAATTCTCATAACCTTCTATGTCTGTTTTACCTTTAGCGGCGTATTCTAAACGCGTGATTTGTCCATCAAAATTTCTATCGCTTTTAATGCTTTCATTGAGTAAATCTTCTACGCTTAAAGCTTTATTTTCAACTTGAGAAGAAACGTAACCCTCTGTACTTTTTGCTTCTCTTAAAACTACAGCTTTATAAGAATCGATTAAATTTTGATTTTCAGCCCTATCTTTAACAGAATTTTTTAAAGACAAAAACTCGTCGTTCTCTATGCGTCCATTATGATCTCTATCGGCAAGTAAAAAATCACGTTTATAAAGTATGTCTTTATACCAACCTTCTACAAAGGCTCCTGCCTTTCCACTTAAGGCTGTGCTTCCATCTTTAAGGTTTAAAAAATCATTTTCACCAAAATGATTTTTTAAAAGTTCTAAACTTTCATCGTTTAATTTTAAAGAAAACTGCTTATTGTCACTAAAAAATTTAACAAAATGACCATCAGTATTCAAGCTTTGGTTTTTATTAAGAGTGAAATCTTCTTGCTTTCTTATGACATTTTTCGAAGGCATTGCACTAAAAACCGCTACATCTTTAGTTTTGTAAAAAGTATTGACAGCTATAGCAAAAATTCCCATTCCCATGAACTTTCCTTCAAAAATTAAATTTTTTAAGCTCAAAGATAATCAATAATACACTACACAAACAGGCTCACCATTTACTCTAATATTAGGCAAAGCAAGGCAATTATAATCATCTTGAGGCACTAAATCGGATTTGCAACTATCTTGATTGAATAAATTTTGCAAAGAGCAAACATAAGGGTCATTGTAAGCAAAAAGACCGCTTACAAAAAATCCTACGAGAATAAAGCTTTTTAGATATTTTTTCATCTTCTTACCTCCGCTCCTTAAGAGTAAGCATGATTATATCTTATATAATATAAATTTAATCTTAAAATATTCCCTAAATATTTATAAATATCATTTGCCTTTATCTTTAAAGATAATCAATCATTTGCAAACACTATATCTTAATGGTATATTTCTGTATATATGCAATTAATTTTTTAATTATGTTAAATACTGTAAAGATGCAAGTTGAAATTTCAAAAATTATTTCAAAGAATTTAAAATTCCGCTCCTTTCACAAAAATCTTCCATAAAACACCCAAAAATAAATTCAATTTTCTAAAAACCCTTCATTATTTTATAAAACTTTAAGCATTTTAAAGTATAATTCTAGCTTTACTTTGCAAATTTTACTTTCGCAATAATACAAAATGTTTTATTTTTTAAATTAAGATTAAGTGGGATTTCAAAGCTGTTCTTTGAATTATTATTGTTAAAAACACAAGCAAGTTATAAACAATTTTACTGAACTTGTTAAAGCATTGTTGTTTTAAATTTCTTTAAATATTTTAAAGCTTAAGTTTCAAGTCTCAACTTGAATGCTTTCCGTCTTGAATTAAAATGGCAATGATAAAACTTTAGCAAGGAAGTGATGCGTTTTAGAATGAAAAAAGGTAAGCTATAAAGAGCAAATGGTGGATGCCTTGACTGGTAAAGGCGATGAAGGACGTACTAGACTGCGATAAGCTACGGGGAGCTGTCAAGAAGCTTTGAGCCGTAGATTTCCGAATGGGGCAACCCAAGATATAGAGATATATCTTACCATAATGGAGCGAACGAGGGGAATTGAAACATCTTAGTACCCTTAGGAAAAGAAATCAATAGAGATTGCGTCAGTAGTGGCGAGCGAAAGCGTAACAGGGCAAACCTAGTGCTTGCACTAGGGGTTGTAGGACTGCAATGTGGAAGGAATGAGTTTAGCAGAACACTCTGGAAAGTGTAGCCATAGAGGGTGATAGTCCCGTATGCGAAAAACGATTTCTACCTAGCAGTATCCTGAGTAGGGCGGGACACGTGAAATCCTGCCTGAAGCTGGGGAGACCACTCTCCAACCCTAAATACTCCTACCAGATCGATAGCGAACAAGTACCGTGAGGGAAAGGTGAAAAGAACCGCGGTGAGCGGAGTGAAATAGAACCTGAAACCATTTGCTTACAATCATTCAGAGCCCTATTGTGAGTCCCTTTGAGGAATTAAGGAGGTATAAAGCCTTCTCACAAACCGGATTTCTCTCATCTTTTTTGAAAAGACAATGACAAAGGATGAGTTGATTTGGGAAAATGAAACAACGACGCATATAAGAAACTAGGATTATGATTCACTTATACAATTATAGACAAGAGCTAATGCTTAGTATCTCTTGTCAGAAAGATTATAAACTCATCAAGCCTTAGACCTAGAAGAGATAATCATTTAAGATTATGGATAAGAGAGTAAAGTTTAAGATTTAGAAGATACTCGACTGATTGCAGTTTGGTATAATAAATTGTATTGCTTCTTTATAAACCATATAAATAAATGAGCTAATAAGCCTTCACAGCAAGTTGATACGTTTTGGCATTATCATAAAAATATGAGCAAGATTGCAAAAACATTTTTGCTTATTTTCTTTATTATTTTCCTTATTTTCCCATACGAAGATGCTAAAAAATTTAAAACAGACTTAGAAGCAAACTTACAAATTTTATATATAAGTGTTTTGCGAAATGAGATTCTTAATATAAAGGAGCAAGTTTAGAATGCTTTTGCAAGATGCTCTCATTATAATAAGTGGCATCCCAATCAAGGCATAAAATTTGTCTGTGATAGCATGTTAGTATTTCTTGTATGATTTTGTTTTCATTAGAAAGATTGTGCAGAAAAATCTGCAAAGATGAGCCCTAAGAGCTCTCACACAAAGATTTTTAAACTTTCTAAAAAGTCATTGCAAACTGAATTTGAGTGATTCTTCAAAGGGATTCACAAGGGTGATGGACTGCCTTTTGCATAATGAGCCTGCGAGTTGTGGTGTCTGGCAAGGTTAAGCAAACGCGAAGCCGTAGCGAAAGCGAGTCTGAATAGGGCAAAAAGTCAGATGCTGCAGACCCGAAACGAAGTGATCTATCCATGAGCAGCTTGAAGCTAGTGTAAGAGCTAGTGGAGGAGCGAACCCATAGGCGTTGAAAAGCCCCGGGATGACTTGTGGATAGGGGTGAAAGGCCAATCAAACTTCGTGATAGCTGGTTCTCTCCGAAATATATTGAGGTATAGCGTTGTGAAGTAGCTTAGGGGGGTAGAGCACTGAATGGGCTAGGGCATACACCAATGTACCAAACCCTATCAAACTCCGAATACCCTAAGTGGTATCACAGCAGTCAGACGGCGAGTGATAAAATCCGTCGTCAAGAGGGAAACAACCCAGACTATCAGCTAAGGTCCCCAAATCTTACTTCAGTGGAAAACGATGTGAAGTTACTCAAACAACCAGGAGGTTGGCTTAGAAGCAGCCATCCTTTAAAGAAAGCGTAATAGCTCACTGGTCTAGTGATTTTGTGCGGAAAATATAACGGGGCTAAAGTAAGTACCGAAGCTATAGACTTGCATACAACTTAGACTGATTGATAAGTTTTTATGGATAAACTTTTTCAATTCTTTATATTAAGTTTCTTTATAAAACTTTTTATGAATTCTTTATTATAAAGTTTTTGAGATTTATAAACCTTAAAACAAAGCTCTTAAAAGAGCCTTTATTTTAAATTGACTTGTTTTAATGCTTCATTTGATTAAGGGCTTTAATCATTGAGTCTTAAAAAAGATTATGAGAATGATTAGACAAATACAAACACTCAAATCAAAAAAGATTAAGATACAATTTAAATGAGAATTATAGTGAGATGATAAAGATTATAAAGAAAAACTTTTAAAACAGAAGTTTAACATCAATCTCAAAGCAAATTCTTTTTTAAGAGGATGAATTAAACTTTAAGATAAAAACAAATAATAGAGATAAAATGAAAGAGCTTATAAACCAAAGAAGCTTATAAAGAGAAAAACTGAAATTTTAAGTCAAATAATAAAATAAAACAATAAAAAAGATTTAAAATAAAAAAGATTTAAAATAAAAAAGATTTAAAATTTGAAAAGTTTTAAAAAATCAAAAAAAGTTTTAGAAAATTTTTAGAAAGCTTGAAATAAAAATTCAAAGCTCAAATGCTTGATAAAGAATTCAATTTCAAAGGTTTTCATCAGCTTTAATCATCAAAGCAAAAATTGATTGTTTAAAAAAGCTTTTATGACAAAGAATTAAATCAAGCAGTTTAAGTTGTGTGCAAGTGGTAGGAGAGCGTTCTATTAGCGTTGAAGGTATACCGGTAAGGAGTGCTGGAGCGAATAGAAGTGAGCATGCAGGCATGAGTAGCGATAATTAATGTGAGAATCATTAACGCCGAAAACCCAAGGTTTCCTACGCGATGCTCGTCATCGTAGGGTTAGTCGGGTCCTAAGCCAAGTCCGAAAGGGGTAGGCGATGGCAAATTGGTTAATATTCCAATACCAACATTAGTGTGCGATGGAAGGACGCTTAGAGCTAGGAGGGCTAGCGGATGGAAGTGCTAGTCTAAGGATGTGAGTGCTTATACAGGCAAATCCGTATAAGAATACACTGAGGTCTTAAAGGCTCTTCAAAGTCTTCGGATAGCGAGGAGAACCTCTGATGCTGTCGAGCCAAGAAAAGTTTCTAAGTTTAGCTAATGTTGCCCGTACCATAAACCGACACAGGTGGGTGGGATGAGTATTCTAAGGCGCGTGGAAGAACTCTCTTTAAGGAACTCTGCAAAATAGCACCGTATCTTCGGTATAAGGTGTGGTTCGCTTCGTATTAGAATTCACTTCGAAAGCGAAGAAACTTACAACAAAGAGTCCCTCCCGACTGTTTACCAAAAACACAGCACTCTGCTAACTCGTAAGAGGATGTATAGGGTGTGACGCCTGCCCGGTGCTCGAAGGTTAATTGATGGGGTTAGCATCAGCGAAGCTCTTGATCGAAGCCCGAGTAAACGGCGGCCGTAACTATAACGGTCCTAAGGTAGCGAAATTCCTTGTCGGTTAAATACCGACCTGCATGAATGGCGTAACGAGATGGGAGCTGTCTCAAAGAGGGATCCAGTGAAATTGTAGTGGAGGTGAAAATTCCTCCTACCCGCGGCAAGACGGAAAGACCCCGTGGACCTTTACTATAGCTTGACACTGCTGCTTGGATAAGAATGTGCAGGATAGGTGGGAGGCTTTGAATATATGACGCTAGTTGTATAGGAGCCATTGTTGAGATACCACTCTTTCTTATTTGGGTAGCTAACCAGCTTGAGTTATCCTCAAGTGGGACAATGTCTGGTGGGTAGTTTGACTGGGGCGGTCGCCTCCCAAATAATAACGGAGGCTTACAAAGGTTGGCTCAGAACGGTTGGAAATCGTTCACAGAGTATAAAGGCAAAAGCCAGCTTAACTGCAAGAGACACAACTCGAGCAGGGACGAAAGTCGGTCTTAGTGATCCGGTGATTCTGTGTGGAAGGGTCATCGCTCAAAGGATAAAAGGTACCCCGGGGATAACAGGCTGATCTCCCCCAAGAGCTCACATCGACGGGGAGGTTTGGCACCTCGATGTCGGCTCATCGCATCCTGGGGCTGGAGCAGGTCCCAAGGGTATGGCTGTTCGCCATTTAAAGCGGTACGCGAGCTGGGTTCAGAACGTCGTGAGACAGTTCGGTCCCTATCTGCCGTGGGCGTAAGAAGATTGAAGAGCTTTGACCCTAGTACGAGAGGACCGGGTTGAACAAACCACTGGTGTAGCTGTTGTCCTGCCAAGGGCATCGCAGCGTAGCTAAGTTTGGAAAGGATAAACGCTGAAAGCATCTAAGCGTGAAGCCAACTCTAAGATGAATCTTCTCTAAGTTCTGTGCAAGACTAGCACTTTGATAGGCTGGGTGTGTAAGAGATGAAAGTCTTTGAGCTGACCAGTACTAATAGAACGTTTGGCTTATCTTAAACTTTTTGACTTTAAGGTCTTGATGATTTTATAAGTTCAATCAGTGAGCATCACTTCCTTGTTAAGGTTTTTATTAATCTTAAGGAAATGTTTATCAGCTTGTTTGTTTTTAACCTTGTTTTTTATGGGTATGGTTTAAATCTTAGAAGAGATGAAAGACTTGAATGTATTTTTATGCTTCATTGAAGTTAAGAGATGTTTTTAAAAGGATTCATTTTAGGATGAAAATCTTTTGATGAGAAGTCTATTGAGTCTTTGTTTGAGTTTTTAAATTTGGACTTTTAGAAATAAAAAGATTTTAACATTCTTTCATTACACTAAGACTTAACATCTTAAATCAGTGTCTAAGGCTTAAAAAGCATCAATCTTCTTTGTATCCATAAATAACAAGGTCCGTGATTATACAGATATGGAAACGCCTTGCTCCATCCCGAACCAAGAAGCTAAGCATATCGTGGGTGATGATACTAAGTCTTACTGACAGGGGGAAAGTAGCTCATTGCGGGCTTTGTTGATTTTTACTTATTGAATGAATAAAGATTTTAATTTTCTTTGCGGGTGTATCAATTAACTTTACATATATGTCCTTGATTATTTTCTTTATCTTGTGGTATAAGTCGCCAGAGGCAGATAAAATGTTCTTTTGAACCCAGTCGCCCGTCAAGCTTTGGGCTTGAGTGTAAGGGGTGTGAGCGTCCCTACCATCTACTTTTCTCTTTTAATCTATCAAATTCTGTAATTTTCTTTTTATTTGTGTGATAAATCATACTCGTCCCATTGTCATTTCTGATTCTAACATTTTCCATTTTTTTATTATCTAGTCTCTTTGCTACGATAAAGTCTTTTTCACTTTTTATCCTAGAATTGTTTATAATTATTTTAGGCTTACTCACAGCCCTTTCTATCACTTCTTTGACTTCCTTCTTGTCTCTAAACATTTTAGGATGTCTTTGATAGAGAGTTGTGAATTAGCATAGCCCCTCTTTTTCTAATAATTCTACAAGAACCTTATAGAGTATAAATGTATCATTTTGATTCTGTCTTTTGTAATATTCTTTAACTAAAGGATTTTTAAATTCCATTCTTTCCTTAAGATTTATATCAGAGTAAAATGTTATAATGACTTCATCAAAGGGGGATAGTGGCGGTTGTGACCCTCCCCTTTGATGAAATTCTGTTATTTTTTCTGAATAATTGTTCGCTATTTTATCTGCAACAGCTCTAAATCTAACATTTTCATTATTTTCCCATTCAAATATTTTTCCATTTCTTTCATCAATAAAAGGTTCTTTAAATATTTTCAAATATGCTCTTATAGAATTTTCTAAATTCAATAATTCTTCTATTGTGATTTGTCCCTCGCTTTCTTGCTCTAAATGTATTTTAATATGTTTTGTACCTAAATCACTCTTTTGATTAGCTCTTACGAGAATTTATATTAAAACTTATAAATATATTTTGTAGTATAAGCTGTTTGTATTCTTTAGAAATGCTATATGTAAATTTATAATTTAAATCAAATGTATTTATCTGCTTCGAAAGCTATGTAAGCTTGGTTTTTTAGTTTTATTTTGTTGATTTTAGCATCAATATCTTTTTTCTAAAAAACTCAAATATAAATTTGGAAAAAATTCATAGATATCTTTAAATTGTATTGATTTTATATTAAAAATTAATGAAGTTTTGATTTGCAAAATGCTAAAGTCTTTTAATTTTTAGTAAATTTAAAACTTATTTTAATTAAATAAAAATTTAAAATCAAATTTTGATTCTAAAAATTTTTAAGTATAATAACTCAAAAATTAAAAGGTTAAAATGCAAACAGTTTCTCAAATTTATCAAGCAGAAATCAAAATCAAAAAATCCACCTTTCTAGCTTTTATCTGTCCTTTTGATGCATTTGATTCTTTGCTTGAAAATTTAAAAAAGGAACACACAAAAGCTGTGCATTTTGTTTGGGCGTATCGTTTTTTAAATAAATTTCATCAAATTGTAGAGGATAAAAACGATGATGGTGAGCCAAAAGGCACTTCAGCTTTACCTTCTCTTAATGTTTTAAGAGGTGTTGAACTTGTTAATGTGGCTGTAATTATCGTGCGATATTTTGGTGGCATAAAACTTGGGACAGGAGGCTTGGTTAGAGCTTATAGTGAGGCTGTGAATGCAGCAGTAGCAAAGGCAGTTTTAATCCCTTTAAAAGAACAAATTAAAATAAGCATAGCTTTAAAATTTTTAAGTCGTTTTGAACATTTTCTTAATAAAAATAAAATCTATTTTAAGAAAGAATTTAAAGAAAATGAAGTTTTGCTTTTAATCGATGTTGAGTCAAAACAGAAAGAAAATTTTAAGCAATTTTCTCAAAAATTTAATGCAATATTTATGTAATTTTTTTAAAAAATAAAATATAAAATTCATTTTAATTAAAAAAATAAAACATATCTCTAAAATAGGTAAAATTCTTGATAAATTTTTAAAAATATTTAGATTATATTAAAATTTTTAATACCAAAAATAAACTTTAACAAAATTTAACAAATTGTATTATAAACTAAGGATAAAATTTTTATTTAAAAAATGGAAAAATATGTCTAAAACAAGTCAAAAAATTTCAAGCGATAGAATTTATGAGTATATTATCGATGCAATCAAACAAGGCAAACTTAAATCCAATGATAGAATCAAAGAGCAGCATTTAGCTGAAGAAATGGGTTTAAGCAGGACTCCCGTTCGTGAAGCCTTAGGAATTTTACTCAATGAAGGAATTTTAATCCAAGATGGTAAAAATGGCTTGATAGTTGCGGGGCTTGATTTGGTTTCTATCACTAAACTTTACGAGATGAGAGAGCTTTTAGAATCAGAAGCAGCAAGACTTGCCGTGCAATACGCCTCTAAAGCAGAAATTGAAATTTTAATTAATATTGTTGAGTCTCAAAGAAATATAAAAGATACTGATATTGTAGCTTTAAGGGCACACAATGTTTTGTTTCATCAAACCCTATATCATTACTCGAACAATCATTATCTTTATAAAATTATGCAAAATTTTGAAAAAACACTAATACTCCTTGGTGAAAGCACTTTAGCAAAAACAAGTCGCCCTAAAGAATCGTATAATGAACATTTAGAGCTTGTCAATGCCATTAAAGAAAAAGACGCTAAAAAAGCAGCAGATTTGGCTCGGTTTCATATCCATCAAGCCTATAAAATTCGCTTAGAGCGTATTTTAAATAACTAAGTTACTCAAAAATTATCACTCCATCTGTGTTTTTATGAGATTTTTCAGATGAATTTTGTGAATTTTGGTTTTCATTGAAGGTCTCATTAAAACTTTCATCATTGATGAATTCGTTAAATTCTTGATTGCCTTGATTGTTTTCATTGTTTGAATTTAAGGCTTGAGGGAGATTTTCATAAAGCGTATTTAAAGTGGTTTTATAAAAGGCTAAAAAGGCTTTATCAATTTCAAAAGCGGGACGCTCTAAGCCCTTATTAAGCTGTGTTGGGACAGCACTAAAGGTCGTTTTAAAAAGACCCACACCCTCACCGCTTTTAACCGGATAAGTAAGACTTACAAAAGAATCAGTTTTTGCATTGCTCGTAATATTTGTTATATTTTGCGGATTATGTGCGTCGATGAATTCCATTTTGGCTTGAAAATTCAAAGCTAAATTTGAGCTTATAGAATCTCCGTTGAGCCATTCACTCGTTTTTTGGGCATTTTTTTCTTCTATATAAATGCTTAGAGTGCTTTGAAGTTTATAATCAGCATTTGTAGAGCTAAGTTCATAACCTTTAAGCCTTGCTATGGTCTTCATTTGCTCTTCTAAATTTTGTTTTAAAAGCTCAATTTCTTTATCGATTCGAAATTTAAGGGTCGAGTTTTCAAAATAATCTGAATAATTATTATTTTGCTCTATGTTTATAGCTTCTAAAGAAATTTTAACGCCTGAATGAGGAGTTTCTGTTTTGATAGGAGTTTGAGGTTTAAAATTTGGCATTGAAACATTGATAAAACTTGAACTTGTTTTTCCACAAGCACTTAAAAATAAAGCAAAAACCATACTCAAAGCATATTTTTTCATTTTAAAACCTTTTATAAATTTAAAGCTAATTATAGCAAATTAAAGTTTTTTTGATATATTTTTATGAAAAAATTAAAATAAAAAATTTTGGAATCAATATGGAAACTTGGCAAAATATTTATTCTCATTTTAATGTGGTGGCTTTTGAAATTTTAGGCTTTAAAATTCATTGGTATGGCATTATGTATGTTATAGCCTTGCTTCTTGCTTTAGTTTTGGCAAAATTTTTTGTAAAAAAATTTAAAATCAATATTTCAAATTCTATGCTGGATAATTATTTTATTTGGGTTGAAATTGGTGTAGTTTTAGGTGCAAGAATAGGATATATTTTAATTTATGATTCAAATACTTTATGGTATTTAAGTCATCCTTGGCAAATCTTTAATCCTTATGAAAATGGCGAATTTATCGGTATTAGAGGAATGAGTTTTCACGGAGCCATCGTAGGATTTTTACTCGCAACTTTTTTATTTTGCAAAAAATACAAACAAAATGCTTGGCAGTATCTTGATTTGGTTGCTTTGAGTGTGCCTTTAGCCTATGTTTTTGGAAGAATCGGAAATTTTTTAAATCAAGAACTTTTTGGACGCGTTACAAATGTAGCTTGGGGAATTTATGTGGATAATGCTTTGCGTCATCCTTCACAGCTCTATGAAGCATTTTTAGAGGGTATTGCAGTTTTTTTCGTTGT
This sequence comes from Campylobacter cuniculorum DSM 23162 = LMG 24588, assembly GCF_002104335.1. Classification (NCBI taxonomy): domain Bacteria; kingdom Pseudomonadati; phylum Campylobacterota; class Epsilonproteobacteria; order Campylobacterales; family Campylobacteraceae; genus Campylobacter; species Campylobacter cuniculorum. The sequence continues at coordinate 491,255 of NZ_CP020867.1, forward strand.
CATTTTAGTCAAAACAAGGCAGAAATTTACGGGAGAACTTATCATCGTTTATGCTTGTGCCTATTCTTTAGCTCGTTTTATTTGTGAATTCTTTAGAGAACCTGATTTTGGCATAGGTTTTGTAGTTTTTGGATTGAGTATGGGGCAAATTTTAAGTTTGGTTATGTTTATAATTGCTTTACTTTTTTATGCGTATTTGAAATTCAAGAATAAATTTTAATTTATATTAAAGAGTGATTGTAATATAATGAAACTTTATTAATAAATTATTAAAAGAAAAGGAGTAAAGATGAGTGGGCTTATCGAAGGGTACTTTGGTAAGAGCATTGAGGGTAAAAAAAGCAAAATACCAGCAAAGCTTGATTTTATCCAAAGTGCTACCGGGCTTTTTCTGGGTCTTTTTATGTGGGGGCATATGTTTTTTGTCTCAAGTATCTTAATTAGCAATGATTTTATGTATAAAATTGCTAGAATGTTTGAAGGAAACTTTATATTTGGAACTCCTCAACCTTGGGTTGTATCCTGTATAGTTTTCGTGGTTTTCGCGGTTTTTGTAACTCATGCAGGTCTTGCTATGCGTAAATTTCCTATCAATTTTAGGCAATGGCAACTTCTTCGCACTCATGTAAAAACCATCAATCACGGAGATACAAGTTTATGGTTTGTGCAAGCTATCACAGGTTTTATTATGTTTTTCTTTGCATCATTCCATCTTGGTATCATGTTTTTCTTTCCCGAAACGATAGATCCTTATGGTTCTGGAGATAGAATGCTTCAAATGTGGCCTTTTTATCTTATCTTGCTTTTTGCAGTAGAATTACATGGAGGCATAGGACTTTATCGCCTTTGCGTTAAATGGGGCTGGTTTGAAGGCGATAATGCAAGAGCAAGCCGTAAGACACTTAAAAAAATCAAATGGGTGATTAGTGTATTTTTCTTAGTCTTAGGACTTTTTACTATGGCAGCTTATCTTAAAGTAAGTTTTAGTCCTCATACTCCGGGCGAAAGATATACACCAAGTGCAAATTTAATGCTACCATCTTCAGAACTTATTGAACAAAAAAGGGGTTGATTATGAATATACAATATAGTGATGCCTTAGTTATAGGTGGCGGTTTAGCAGGGCTTAGAGCAGCAATACAAGTAGCCAAAAGCGGACAAAGTGTTACACTTTTAAGCATTTGTCCGGTAAAACGCTCTCACTCTGCAGCAGTGCAAGGCGGTATGCAAGCAAGCTTAGGAAATGGAGCTAAAGGTGAAGGAGATAACGAAGATTTGCATTTTGCGGATACGGTTAAAGGTTCAGATTGGGGTTGTGATCAAGAAGTTGCAAGAATGTTTGCACAAACTGCTCCAAAAGCTGTGCGTGAGCTTGCAGCTTGGGGTGTTCCTTGGACGAGAGTGACTAAGGGACCAAGAACTGTTGTGATTAATGCTCAAAAAACCGTGATTGAGGAAAAAAAAGAAGCACACGGATTGATTAATGCAAGAGATTTTGGCGGGACAAAAAAATGGAGAACTTGTTATATTGCCGATGCAACAGGGCATTGTATGCTTTATGGTGTAGCAAATGAAGCGATTAAACATCAAGTTAAAATCATCGATAGAATGGAAGCTGTGCGTATCATCCACGATGGCAAGAAATGTCTTGGAGTGATTGCAAGAGATTTAACAAATGGACAACTCATTGCCTATGTTGCAAGAGGAACAATGCTTGCAACCGGAGGTTATGGTCGCATTTATAAACAAACCACTAATGCCGTTATTTGTGAGGGCACAGGTGCAGCTATAGCCCTTGAAACAGGACTTTGCAGACTTTCAAATATGGAAGCTGTGCAATTTCATCCAACTCCTATTGTGCCAAGCGGAATTTTACTTACTGAAGGTTGTCGCGGTGATGGCGGAATTTTGCGTGATGTTGATGGCTATCGTTTTATGCCAGATTATGAACCAGAAAAAAAAGAGCTTGCAAGTCGTGATGTTGTAAGTCGTAGAATGATGGAGCATATAAGAAAAGGTAAAGGTGTCAAAAGTCCTTATGGGGATCATTTATGGCTTGATATTTCGATTCTTGGTCGTGCCCATGTAGAAAAGAATCTAAGAGATGTGCAAGATATTTGTAAAACTTTCAATGGTATTGATCCAGCAGATGAGGGTCCAAAAGGTTGGGCACCGGTTTTACCGATGCAACATTATTCAATGGGTGGAATCAGAACTAAGCCAACCGGAGAAAGTCAATGGCTCAATGGACTTTTTGCTTGTGGTGAAGCAGCGTGTTGGGATATGCACGGCTTTAATCGTTTGGGTGGAAATTCTTGTGCTGAAACCGTTGTTGCGGGGATGATTATCGGGGATTATTTTGCAGATTATTGTAAGGCTAATGGAGAAGTCATTGATACTAATGTTGTTAAAAATTTCTTAAGCAGAGAATATCAATATCTTAAATCTTTAACAGACAAAGAAGGCAAAAATAATGTTTTTGAAATCAAAAACAGAATGAAAGAAATTATGTGGGATAAAGTTGCAATCTTTAGAACAGGCGAGGGATTAAAAGAGGCTGTAGATGAGCTTGAAAAACTTTATATTGAAGCACAAGACATTAAAGTTCATCAAAAAGAGCTCGATTGTGCTAATCCAGAATTAGAAGAAGCCTACAGAGTTCCTAGAATGCTTAAAGTGGCTCTTTGTGTAGCGTATGGAGCACTTTTAAGAACTGAAAGTAGAGGGGCACATTATAGAGAGGATTATCCTAAAAGAGATGATTTAAATTGGATGAAAAGAACATTGACTTATTGGGTGGAAGGTGAGAATTTACCTCGTGTTGAGTATGATGAGCTTGATATTATGAAAATGGAAATGCCACCAGCCTTTAGAGGCTATGGAGCTAAGGGCAATATCATAGAAAATCCTTTGAGTGAAAAAAGACAAGCAGAAGTTGATGCTATCCGTGAAAAAATGGAGAGCGAAGGCAAAAGTCGCCATGAAATTCAACATGCTCTCATGCCTTATGAACTTCAACCAAAATACAAAGCATTAAATCAAAGAATAGGAGTTGATTATGAGTAGAAAATTAACCATTAAAGCTTTTAAATACAATCCTTTAAGCAAAATTTCTAAACCACATTTTGTAACTTATGAGCTTGAAGAAACTCCTTTTATGACAATTTTTGTGTGCTTAACTTTGATTCGAGAAAAACTTGATGCGGATTTGAGTTTTGATTTTGTTTGTCGTGCGGGAATTTGTGGCTCTTGTGCTATGATGATTAATGGAGTCCCAAAACTTGCTTGTAAGACATTGACTAAAAACTATCCCGATGGGGTTATCGAGCTTATGCCTATGCCAGCCTTTAGACACATTAAAGATTTGAGTGTCAATACCGGAGAATGGTTTGAAAGTATGTGTAAAAGAGTAGAAAGCTGGGTGCATAATGAAAAAGAAACAGATATTTCTAAAATAGAAGAACGTATCGAACCAGCAGTTGCTGAAGAGACCTTTGAGCTTGATAGATGCATAGAATGCGGAATTTGCGTTGCATCTTGTGCAACCAAACTTATGAGACCAAATTTCATTGCTGCAACAGGACTTTTAAGAACAGCAAGATATTTGCAAGATCCGCATGATCATAGAAGTGCAGAAGATTTTTATGAGCTTGTCGGAGATGATGATGGAGTGTTTGGGTGTATGTCTTTACTTGCTTGTGAGGATAATTGTCCAAAAAATCTGCCTCTTCAAAGCAAAATTGCTTATATGAGAAGACAGCTTGTCGCTCAAAGAAATAAATGAAAACTTTCCCCTTAAAAAGGGGGAAGTTTTATGAAATTGAATGCCTTTTTAGAAAAAACTTGGCAAAATCATTTGCAGTTTTTGGATTTAAATGCGAATTTTGAAGATAAAAATGCTCTTGATATTGCTCAAATCGCAATCTTGCTAAGTGCTGATAAAAATAATTATGAAAGATATTTTCTCTTAAAGGAATTTCAAAATATTTTTAGCTTGATTGATTTAAGAGTGGATATTTTTGGCATACAACATGCTCAAGTTTGTGCCATCAATCTTCTAAAAACAGGTTTTTTAGACAAGCAAGATTTGCTCAAGGCTTTAAAAATTTTAGAAAAAATTTCAAAGAATTCTTTGATTTTAGAATTCATTGAAAATTTAGATGTAAAAAAAGTCGATAAAAAAGCAATCTTTGAGTCTCATTTCAAAGAATTAAATTCTATCAATTTAGAACTTCAAAAACTTTCTTTCACTCAAGAAAGCAAACAAAGATTGGAAAAAACTTTAGAAAAATTTCAAAATTTAGAATTTAATATTTGCGTAACAGGGATAATGAATTCTGGTAAATCAAGCCTTTTAAATGCTCTTTTAAAAAAAGATTTTCTAGGTGTTTCTAATATCCCTGAAACTGCAAATTTAACCATACTTCAATACGGCAATAGCGAGGATGCAAAAATTTATTTTTGGAATGAAACAGAATGGCAAAATATTTTAAAAACCTCTGAATTTAGTGAAGAGCTTAAAAATTTTGCCCAAAATCTTGCCAAAGATTTAAACATAAGTGATTTTATCAAAAAAGAAACTCTTATCAAAGAAATTTCTTTAGAAGAATTGAAGAAATTTAGCAGTGCTCAAAACAAGCTTTCTGCTTTGATTAAAAAAATAGAAATTCAAAGCAAATTAGAATTTTTGAAAAACAATATCCGTATCGTAGATACTCCCGGACTTGATGATATAATCATTCAAAGAGAATTAGTAACACATGAATATCTTAAAGAAAGTGATTTTTTAATCCACTTGATGAATGCTTCGCAGAGTTTAACCCAAAAAGATATGCAATTTTTAATCCATTGCTTGTTAAATTCGCGTTTGAGTAAATTTTTGATTGTGCTGACTAAGGCGGATTTGTTAGGAGAAAAAGAACTTAACGAGGTCATTTCTTACACCAAACAAAGTTTAAAATCAAGACTTGAAAATTTAGACAGCAATCTTGTTGAAAAAATAGATTTTTTATGTGTCAGTGCTAAACGAGCGAGTGATTTTTACAAAGGCTTGGCTTCTAAAGATGAATTTGAAAAAAGCGGAATGAAAGAATTTGAAGAATATTTATTTAATGAGCTTTATTCTGGTGAAAAAACTAAGATTGCAATCAATGCTTACAAAAAAGAATTGCTTTTAGAACTTAAAAATCTTTTAGCTGAATACGAAATGCAAAACAAACTCATCAAAGAAAATGAGCAAAATTTTGACAAAGAAAATGAAAAATTATTTTTAGAATTTAAAGCCCAAAAACAAGTTTTAGAAAGAGCCAAAGAAGAAATTAAAAATTCTATACTCAAACTTGAAAATTTGGAAAGCGGGATAGATAATCTTTTATTGCTTTTAGCTAAAAAACTTAAAGAACGTTTAATTGATGAGTTAAAATATCTTCACAATAAGGGTCAAAAAGCGAATATTTCACGCATTTTAAATATTACAGATATTACGGTTAAGGATGGTATTAATGATATTTTAAGAGAAGTGAAATTTGAAAATCTTAAAAGAATTGAGGATTTAAAAGCCACTTTGAGTGTGAAGTATGAATTTTTGCAAGAAGATTTTGAAAGCGGTTTTGAAGAATTTAAAGAACAGATTTCAAAAAATATTGAAAATATCTTTTCAAGTGAAAAATTTTCGCTTTTAAGACTTCAAATCACACAGCTGGTGCAAAAAAAATTTGATTTTAGCTTAGAAACACAGCTCAATGAAGTCATACACGAAGGTTTTAAAAGTTTTGAGATGGCTAAATTTTTAAAAGAATTAAAAATCAATCAAAATTTCTTTGATTTTTTAAACCATAAATTAACCCATTATGAAAATTCGCAAAATCAAAAACTCCAAAATCTTGAAAATTTAATGAAAAATTTAAAAGCCGATAACACAGATTTATCTCAATCTTACGAACAAAATTTAGAAAAAATTTCTCAACTCACTCAACTTAAAACGGAGCTTTTGAATGCAAATTGAACTCTTAAATGACTTCATTAAAGCCTATGAAAATGCTTATGAAAAGCGATTTGATTCAAGTTTTGAAGGCAAAATCAAAACGCTTTGTGCAAAACTCAATGAACCTTTTATGCATTTAAGCAAGGAATTGAGCAAGGAATTTGAAGAATTGATTTTTAGTTTAGAAAAAAATATTAATGTTGCAATTATCGGGCAGTTTTCAAGTGGAAAATCAAGTCTTTTAAATCTTATTTTGCAAAAAGAATGTTTGCCCACAGGCATCATTCCTGTAACCTTTAAACCTACGTTTTTGCATTATGCGAAGGAATATTTTTTAAGAGTGGAATTCGAAGATGGAAGTGATATAATCACTGAAGTGAGCGAACTTGAAAAATATACAGACCAGAGAAAGGGCATTAAAGAAACTAGGAGTTTGCATATTTTTGCTCCTATACCCCTGCTTGAAAAAATCACACTTGTGGATACTCCGGGTTTAAACGCTAATGATACAGATACTCTTACAACCTTTAAAGAACTTAGAAATACTCATTCTATCGTATGGTTGAGTTTGATTGATAATGCAGGTAAGAAAAGCGAAGAGGATGCGATTAAAGCGAATTTAAAACTTTTAGGAGAGCATAGCATTTGTGTGCTTAATCAAAAAGATAAATTGAACGAAGTTGAACTTGAAAATGTAATGAATTATGCTAAAGATGTGTTTTCAAAGTATTTCGAAAAAATCATTGCCATTTCTTGCAAAGAGGCTAAGACTAAAGAGAACTATGAAAAATCAAATTTCGAACTTTTGTTAAAATACCTGCAAAATCTTGATGGATTTAAAATAAAACACAATTTTGTCAAAAGAAAAATGCTTGAATGTTGCGAAATTTTAGAAAATGAAATCAAACTTTTTGATGAAATTTTTAATAAACTTGAAAAACATTTTAAAGATTATGAACTCTATTTAAATGAGTGTTTTGAAAGATTAAATTCTCAAATCAAAATTTTAAATCACGAAATTTTGGAAAAACTTAAAAGCATTAGCGAACGCATTTCAAAAGAAATTTTTGAAAGTGTTAAAGAAAAAGAAGCACATTTTTTTAAACAAGCAAAAACCTTGTTTAAAAAAGATTTATATGTTAAATACAATTACAAAACCCCTTTTATTTCGAGCGACGATGCATTTTTAGCAATGTTTTATAATTCTGATGTAATGAGTAAAGAATTTAAAAAAAATAAAAATGAGTTGATTGCAGCTTTTGACAAGCTGAAACTAAATTTGAATGAAATTTTTGAAACCTTACAAAAAGACATTTTGCTTTTTAAGGCAAGATTTTCAAATATACAAAAAGACAATGAGTTTCAAAGTGATACAAATTTTAGCGAATTAAGGGTTTTTTGTAATGCAAGTGACGAGTATTTTTTAAAAGATTTTAAAAATATTTTGTTTGAAAATATCTTAGAGCTTGATATTTTTTTAGAAAAACTTGATTTAAAAGCCTTTACAAATTACGAAAATGCCACAAAATTAAGTTTGAGTTTTTTTAGCCGTAAAATCAATGAAAGCAGAAGTTTTTATGAGCTTGATAGTTCGCAATTTTCTTTGTTTTATCCCAAAAAAAGCGAAATTTATGAAAGGGTTTTGACCGAGCTTAATGTTTATGAATTTGAGGCTTTACTTATTAACAAGCCCATTATTACTAAGATTGTTAAAAAATTTTTTGAGCAAAATAAGGCTTTGATTATAGAAAAAACAAAGCTTATTGATTCTAAAAAAGAAGAGCTTAAAAAACGAATGGATTGTATTTTAGAGGTAAAAAAAGCTCTAAAGGAGCTTGAATGAAAAAAATTATTTTATTTTTTTTAATGCTAAGCATTGTTTTTGCACAAGAAAATTTAGAACAGGCTTTGAGGCTTTATGAAAAGAATCAATTCGCAAAGGCTTACGAAGTTTTTGACAGACTTTGTGAAAAGGGGAGTGCTAAAGCGTGTTTTTCTATTGCTTATATGAATGAAAATTCTCAAGGGATTCCAAAAAATTTAAAAAAAGCTCATCAATTCTATGATAAATCTTGCACCTTAGGACTTGCAAAGGCTTGTTCCAATTTGGCTCTTTTACTTAATGAAGAAGGCTATGAAAATGATGCGATTTTAGCCTTTAATCGGGCTTGTAAATTGTCCGATACAGCAAGTTGCAATGCTGTGGCACTTTTTTATGAAAAAGAAAAAGATGCAGAATTAGCCTTAAATTTTTATAAAAAATCTTGTGATTTAAAAGATGCCAGAGCTTGTTATAAACTCGGCTCAATTTACGAAAAAGGCGAATTTGTGCGTCAAAATTTAAAAAGCTCTTTATCATTTTATTCGCAATCTTGTTCTTTTGGTTTTGCAGAAGCTTGCTATCTTTTAGGTCGCTATAATGAAAAAGAGAAAAAAGATATGCAAAGTGCAAAACGATATTTTGGAATGGCTTGCGATAAAAAACACAAAGAAGCTTGTGAAGCTTATAAAGAATTTGTAAAAAAAGGCATTGAAATTTATTAGTGTTTTGAATTTTTGATGATAAAACATTTTTAGTTTAATTTTGCTTTAATTTTTATAAAAGCACATAAGCTTTATTTGAAATTTATTTTTATATAGAATTTCACAACATAACAGGTTATTCGGTTAATATAATTTTGTATTATTTTTCTGCGAAAAACTTTTATAATTTTTGTGTTTTTTTGAGTGCATATTTTAGAAATTTTTATTATCGTTTGATTTTAAATTTATAAGCTCATTAATTTATAAAATTTCAAATTAAATTTTTATTTTTTAAAAGCACATAAAGTCTTATAGTTGAGATGAAAAAGGTTAAAATAGCCGGACCTAAAATAATGCCCCAAAAACCAAAACTTGAAATTCCTGCAACCATAGATAAAAAAATCAAGAGTTCGTTGATTTTAGCTGGAGTTTTTACAAGTTTTTGATTAATCCATTTAATGATTAAAGGTTTAATCAAAGTGTCAGCTACAAAAGAAATCACAAGCAAAGAATAAAGAAAAATGACCAAAGCATTGCTTAAACCACTTGAAGCAAATTCATAAAGACTGATAGGAATATAAACCAAAGCTCCTCCGATAGCAGGTATGAGTGAGCTTACAGCAAAAATAGTTCCAAATAAAATTCCATCATAGCCATAAAATAAAGTAATAATGCCAAAAAGTGCTCCTTCAAAAATAGCTATAATCACCATAGAGTAAAGCACCACAGCCATTACATTGCTCACTTCACTCAAAATTTCTTCAAGCTCTTTTCTTTCTATAGGAATGATTGATTTAAGATAAATCACAAGCTCTGTCCCATAGAGATTTGCAAAGAAATAAAAAACACAAATGAGCACCATATCGACTAAAAATTTCGCCCCTGAACGCGTAAATGTTGAAACGTAACCTAGAATTTGCCTATAAAGACTATTTAAGTCAATGCCCGCAATCCATTCTTTGATTTTAGGTTCTAAAAAACTTAGAGATTCTGGTAGAGTAAATTGATAGGCTCTTACATATTCAAGAGTTTGACTGATAAGATTAATGTCGAAATTTTTTAAACCCTTTGCAAGTTCTATCATCGCATAGACAAAAGGTGCAAAAAAGAGTATGACCATACAAGCTGTCGTTAAAATCGCGGTTAAAAATTTGCGTCCTTGTGTTAAACTTAAAAATTTAGCATTCAAATTTGAAGTTGCCACTGCCATTAAACTTGCAATCGCAATCGTCAGTAAAAAACCCTTAAAAAGATAGAACAAGAGGATTAAAACAATTAAAATAAAGGCGATTAAAAAAGTTTTTCCATTTTTCATTTTTTAACTTTGATTGATATTATAATGACGATATTTTACTAGAATATTCTAAATACATTTAAAATATATTAAAAGGATAAAAATTTAAATTCTTAAAAATACTTTGGCTTAAAAAATAAGAGAGGGTTATAATTTCTCGCTTTTTACAAGGAGTTTAAATGATTTATGCTTAATTACATTTTGATGGTTCTAGCTGTTAGAGGAATGCATATATAGGCTTTATATTTGTTTATGATTATCATCGCTTTTATTTTGGCTTATCGGTGTATTTTTTGGAATGACTTTTGGAATTATTTTTGTGATTTTAGCTTGCAATTAAAATTGAATTTTAAATTTCTTAGCTTTTTGATATTTTTTAAAATCAATTTGAAGCTAAAATTTTAATCTCTCTTAACTTCAGCTTTTAAAAGAAAATAAATGTTTTTAAATTTTAAACATAAAATTTTTTGAATTTTAAAAAAAGTGTTAAGGCACATAATAAAAGCAAAATTGTAAAAATACAAAGAAAATTCCAGCCTAAAATTTCATAATAAAAACCGGGAATAACCGAGCCCATAACTCCTCCGCTATAATAAAAAGTAAGATAAAGCCCATTTGCCAAGCCTTTTTGATGAATCTTTAAATTCAAAAGAGCAGAAAAAATGCAATGACAAATAAACATTCCGCTACAAAAAATAAACATTGAAACGAAACTCCAAAGAAAATGCGTTATCATCATACTCAAACACCCTGCAATAAAAACTAAAAATCCAAAAACAGCTGTATTGAATTTTGATTTTAAAATTTTAATGGTTTTCTGGATAAGCAAGGAGCTAAGAATTCCTGTTAAAAAACCTAAATATACAAGTCCTATTTGAGTTTGAGTGATATTGACAAAACTTTCTTTAAGATGAAAAGGCAAAAAAGAAACAATACTTTGAAAAGAAAAGAACATCACAAAAACACAAATTAAAAGCACCAAAAATTCATTTCTTGAAAGATAAACCATAAAATCTTTTACAGAAATGTTTGAATTTAAATTTGAGCTTAAGTCTTTAAAAAAACAAAAAACTAGAGCACAAATAAACATTAAAAAAGCAAAAAAATTCAAAGCAAAATGCCAAGAAAAAAGATCACTTAAATAGCTTCCAAATACTCTGCCTATAAAGCCACCAAGAGTCGTTGCACCTACATATAAAGCTATATTTTTTTGAATGTTTTCTGATTCTATTCTTGTTAAAAGTGTCAAAAGTGCCGTGAGTATAGCTGGGATGCATAAAGATTGTAAAAAACGAAAAGTTAAGAAAAAATAAAAATCATCACTTGAATTTGCAATCATTTGAAACAAAGCACAAAAAAATAAAGAATAAATAAGAATTTTTTTCAAAGAAAATTTTTCAAGCAAATAACCATAAACAATAGGAGCAAAAGCTAAAGGTATAAGTGTAACACTCATCACCCAAGAAATTTCATAGAGGTTTGTTTTAAAATATTTAGCGAGTGCAGGAGCTAAAGGTTGTGGTGCGTAAGTTAGAGCTAGAGTTAATATTGCTGTGAAAATGATAGGAATTTTTAATGCTTTCATAGATGAAATTAAACACTAATGAAAATTAAATTTCGTTTAATATATAAATTTTTTCTAAAAACTGCCGATATAAACTTAACCTCACAAAACAAAGGAGCGATAATGCAAGTAAATACGAATACTTACTCATCAATCGCTAACTCAAAACAAGTTAGCAATACGAAGGCAGATGAAAATACGAAAGACTCTGATGTCCAAAGTGCGAATTCACAGCAAAAAGCATCGCAGTTAAGCCAAACTGAACGAGACACGATTGAAAAGCTCAGTTCTCTTGGCGGTAAAGGTCTAACACAGCTTTATTTCTTAGAATTCTCTCAACAAACTATGAGTGCGGCTTTTGGTAGTAGCAATGCACAAAACGGCATAGCTGATCTTTTAAATGGTTTTAATACTGAAAAAGCAAGTTCAATACTCTCACAAATTGATTTTGCAGCTTTGGGTTATACAGGGAAAAATCCTTTAGATATGAATACAAATGAGCTTAACGAGCTCTTAAGTGAAAATGGATTTTTTGGTGTAGATAACACTGCAAATCGAATCGCTGATTTTGTGATACAAGGTGCAGGAGATGATCTTGAAAAACTTCAAAAAGGATTTGAAGGTATGAAAAGAGGATTTGAAGAAGCGGAAAGAATGTGGGGCGGCAAACTTCCTCAAATCAGTCAAGATACTATAGCACAAGCTATAGAAAAGGTTAGCAAACGCGTAGAAGAATTAGGTGGAAATGCTGTCGATTTTCAAGCTTGACATTTAAGGCGTTTTAAACGCCTTAAATTCTAAAAATTAGTTTTTTCTTATATCAAAGGTAAAGAATTCACTTTTAAAATCATTAGGCAAATCTTTATATTGAGTTAAAGCAGGTTCATAATTGCGTACTTCTTGATACAAAAGTCCTAAAGCAGCTTTACTTTCTTTATTATTTTTATCGTTTAATTTTGCAAGCTGTAAAAGTATGATAGCTGAATTGGGATTGTTTGCACCTGTGGCAGCAACTGCTGCTAAGAAAAGAGTTCTTGAATCTTCAATCTTATAATTATCAATAAGAATATTATAAAGTGCATAAGCTTCCTCAAATTGCCCTGCGAAAATATCCAAATACGCCAAAGTTTGCACCACACCTTCATCTTTAGAATCTGAAGTATTCATAAAATTTTTGAATTTTTCACGTTCTAAATTTAAAAGTCCTGCAATATGCATTAAAGAAACATAATACTCCCTGACTATATTTGCTCCTCCAAATAAGCTTTTATAATCAAGTTTTAAATCTTTAAAATGTATTTGAGCATTTTGAGAATATTCTTTGATGTCTAAATTTTCATTCATAGAATTAAAATACAAAATATTTGCAATAATATCATCGGGTAAAAGGGCTTTAAGTTTTGAAATTTTAACGCTAACTTGATTGTCTAAACCATTAGTTTTAGCAATGATAGCTTCAAGCATAAGACTCAGTGGGCTGTCTTGTTTTTCCTCCTCCAAATAAGGAAGCATTGAAACATAACTTCCACCTGCTAGAAAAATCATAGCTCTTTGAAGATTAGCTTTAAATTCGGTATCGGTTGCGATATTTTCCATAATTTCGTTGTAAAATTTTGTCGTGTCCATGTCGATGATTTTTGCACAAAAGATTGCAAAAGCTCCCGCTAAATAATTTTTAGGATTAAGATGATAAGAGCTTGAAAAATGTTTATAAGCAAGCTCATAGTCTTTAAGTTGAGCATAACTTAAGGCAAGATTATAGTGCAAAATACTATGTTCGGGATAATCTTTGAGTATATTTTGAAATTCTTTATTTGCAAGTCTTAATTGTTGATTAAAAGCATAATTAATCGCTTTAGCGATTTTTACATTTGTTGAAGAAATCATCTTGCCTGTCGTTAAATAATTGCCCGCATCGTTACTATCATCGACAAAGTCTGTTATGTTCGCTTTTTTAATATAAAGCAAGGCTTGTTTGGCATCAAAAACTTGATAAGGTGCAAAATAAAACAGCAAGTCAAATTGATCTTTATATTTTTTAAGCAAATCTTTAGAAAAATTTTTTTGTGCAATATGCACATCGAAAAGCTCTCTATTTAAACGCACTTTGATTTTATAATCATCTAAAATTTTATATTTATCACTATCATCTGTATAAGCACCACTTAAACGAAGCAACATATCTTGATAATTACCCATTTTAAGATCCACCAAACTAATGGCTGCTAAGCTTTTATTGAAATCTCTATCAATTTTCATAGCTGTGCTTAAAGCCCCTTTGGCTCTCTCATATTCGCCCATTCTTGCATATAAAAGTCCCAAAGATAAACTACTTTCAAAGCTTTCTTGAGAATTAAGCTCTTGCACAGCCTTAGAATCCAAATCCATTTTGGTGTAAATTTTAGCTGAAAGGTATTTAGCGGTATCTGTGTAAGGTTCGATATTTGTTTTTTGTAGCATTTGCAAGGCTTCCGGATAATAGCCCTTATAATAATTAATTAAGCTCAAATAATAATCATAAAGCTTTGATTTACCTTCTTTTGAAAGATACACCTCCGCTAAATCAATATAATATTTAAATCTCTCTTTATCGTTTAATTTTAAAGCACTCACAGCAGCATTAATTGCCGAAACGCTTTGACTTTCACCCCTTTTGATGGCTTCATCAAAGCTCACTAAGGCTTCATCAAATTTTCCCTCATTCATTTTTAAAACGCCAAGATTATAGTTTGATAAAGATTCATTATAAATGGAAACTTGTTCGTATATTTTTAAAGCTTGTTCAATCTCTCCTTTAACATAAAGAGCGTTTGCTTTTTGTATCATATTATCAATTTTTTTTGAATCATCGTATTGATAAGATTCATCGGGGGCAACTTCGGCTTGCACTTTTAGTTTTGTAGCGATAATATCAGGCTTAACATTATCTCCTTTAAAAGTAAGTATCATTAAAATGAAAATCAAAGCAGAAGTTACAAATAAAGAAGCACCGACTAAATATAAGAATTTTCTATCTTTATACCAAGGTATAAGTTCATTCGAATCTTCTTCTTCCTTTTTTTCAAAAGTGGCTTCGCTCTCTTTTGGAGCCGATTCTCTTGTGAAAGAAAATACCTCTCCTCCATCACTTGGCAATTCATCGGGTAAGGTTGCAAATTCCTCATCTTGCGGAGCTTCACCCGCTTGTCCTTTATAGTCTTTTAAGCTTTCATCAAGTTTTTTTTCATCCTCTGGTTTTTCTAAAATAACCTCTTCGGTTTCAGCCATTTTAATCCTTTAAAAATATTTTTTCAAGACATCGGGAATATGAATTTTCCCATCTTTATCTTGATAATTTTCTATAATCGCGACTAAGGTTCTTCCTACAGCTAAAGAAGAGCCGTTAAGAGTATGCACGAGTTCATTTTTGCCTTGTTCATTTTTATAGCGAATTTTAGCTCTTCTTGCTTGAAAGCTCCTGCAATTTGAAATTGAGCTGATTTCTCTGTATCGGTTTTGTCCGGGCAACCATACTTCAAGGTCAATAGTTTTTGCAGCACTAAAGCCTAAATCTCCTGTGCAAAGCATCATATGCCTATGGGCTAAACCCAAAGAGCTTAATAAATCACTCCCACAGCTTACCATTTGCTCAAACACCTCATCACTTTGCTCTGGTTTTGTAATGCTTACAAGTTCAACTTTTTCAAATTGATGCTGTCTTATAATGCCTCTTGTATCCCGCCCGGCACTGCCTGCTTCTTTTCTAAAACAAGCACTATAACAAGTCATTTTAAGCGGCAACATTTCTTTAGGAATAATCTCATCAGCATAGAGATTAGTTACAGGAATTTCAGAAGTTGAGATAAGATATAAATCCTCTGCGTCAATTTTATACATATCTTCTTTAAATTTAGGAAGTTGTCCAGTGCCAAACATTGTGTTAGAATTGACTAAAAAAGGAACATTGACAAGTTTAAAACCACGTTTGCAATTAAAATCAATCATATAATTAATCAAAGCACGATTGAGTAAAGCCGCTTCATTTTTAAGCACACAAAAGCGACTTTGCGAAATTTTAACCCCGCGAACAAAATCAATCCAATCAAGCTTCGCCGCTAAATCAAAATGTTCCTTAGGTTCAAAATCAAAACGCGGTGGCTCTAAAACCTTTTTAAGCTCGATATTTTCATCTTCATCTTTTCCTATAGGAACATCATCATCAGGGATATTTGGGATAGAATGAGAAATGGTTTGAAGTTCATTTTGAAGGGCATTAACTTTTTGATTTAAAGAAGAAATTTTAGCCTTATTTTCACTCAATTGAATTTTAAGCTCTTCTTTATTTGTAGAATTTGAAAGCTCCTTACTGAATTTGTTTTGGAAGGCTTGTAGTTCTTCTAAAATCGCTTTTTCTTTTTTAAGTTGAGCGAAAAGTTCGCTTAAAATTTTAAGCAAATCTTCATCGACTTTTTTATTTTTAAGTTTTTGAGCGAAAAGTTCAAAATCCTTTTGAAAAAGTTTTAAATCCAACATTTTTATCCTTTAAAGTCCTATTTTTTCATAAATTTTTTGCATTTTTTCTTTTGCAATCTTTCTTGCCTTGTTTGCTCCTTGTTCTAAATAAAATTCAAGCTCTTGCGGGTTGGCTAAAAAATTTTCATATTTTTCTTTTGCTTCTTTAAAATACGCATTGATAATTTCATTTAAAAATATCTTAAAATGCCCATATCCCTCTGCACCTTTTTCATATCTTTTTTTCAATTCTTCTTGTTCTTCTGAATTTAAAAAGAGTTTTGCAAGGCTAAAAATTTTACAATTTTGCCAATTTTTTGGCTCTTCTAAAGGAGTGCTATCCGTTGTGATGGTTGAAATTTGCTTTTTTAAGGTTTTTTCATCAGCAAAAATATCAATGGTATTTTTATAAGATTTGCTCATCTTAGCCCCATCTGTACCAACTACCACAGCGACTTCTTCATTGATTTTTGCTTGAGGAAGGGTGAAAATTTCTCCCCACGTATTATTGACCTTTAAAGCAATATCGCGTGCAATTTCAACATGTTGAATTTGATCCTTACCTACAGGCACAATTTGAGAATCAAAGAGCAAAATATCTGCTGCCATCAAAACAGGATAAGAAAAAAGCCCATGCGAAGCATTTAAACCCTTAGCAATTTTATCCTTATAACTATGGGCACGTTCAAGCAAACCCATAGGTGTAAATTGCGATAAAATCCAATAGAGTTCAACGACTTCCTTAACATCACTTTGCAACCAAAAAATGCTTTTTTGTGGATTGATTCCTAAGCTTAAAAATGCTGCGGCTGCTTTTAAGGTGTTTGTCCTTAAATTTTTACCTTCTTGACTCGAAGTCATTGCGTGATAATTTGCAATAAAAATAAACATTTCATTTTCATTTTGTGCTTCAATCATAGGTTTTATCGCACCAAAATAGTTTCCAATGTGTAAATCCCCGCTTGGTTGAAGTCCCGTTAAAACTCTCATTCTATCCTCTTTTTAAGCTCATAAATAAGCTCTTGTATATTTTTATTTTCAATATCTAAAATCAAATTTGCTTTTTTTTCATAAATTTTTAAACGCTCATTATATAATGTTTTTGCTTTTTTTTCATCATAAAATAAGGGTCTTTTTTCTTTTTCTTTTAAATCAAGGCGATTTTTAAGAGTCTCAAATTCAGCTCTTAAATATACGCAAATTCCTATTTCATTTAAATTTGAAACTTGTATGAATCCTCCCCCTGTTGCAATAGAAGCATTTTTAATTCCACAAAAAAAATTTGCTATTTTTTGTTCTTCTTTTCTAAAAAAATCCTCTCCAAATTCTGCAAAAATTTCAGTTATGCTCTTATCAAATTTAGCCTCAATCAAAGAATCACTATCTAAAAAAACCCGGTCAAGTTCTACTGCTAAAGCCCTTGCTAAAGTGCTTTTTCCACTAGCCATAAAACCTATAAAAAATATATTTTTATTCTTCATCTCTTTGCCCTTTTTTTCTCGATACCAAGATAAGAGGTACACCTTCAAGTTTGAAATTCTCACGCATTTTATTTTGCAAATATCGTTTGTAGCTAAAATGCAAAGCCTTTGGGCGATTCATCACAAGAGCAATTTTTGGTGGTGCTAAATCATATTGCACAGCATAATAAATTTTAACCACTTTTCCACGATCATGAGGCAAAGGATGGGTTTTTGTTGCTTCTTCTATGAGAGCGTTGAGTTTTGCAGTTGGAATTTTTTGAATGAAATTCTCAAAAAGCTCTAAAATTTTATCTAAAAGCACGGAAATTCTTTTACCACTTAAAGCACTAACACTAATGATGGGAGCGTGAGCTAAGAATTTAAAGCGGTCTAATTTTAATTCTTTAAGCGTTGCGTCAAAATCTCTTTGTGCTTTATCCCATTTATTTAACACAATCATCACAGCTAAATGATGTTTTGCAATCAACCCCGCTATACGCTCATCAAGTTCATTAAAACCTTCATCAGCGTCTAAAACCAAAAGGGCGATTTGAGCTTTTTGGAGAATTTTTTCTGTGCGATTGAGTGCAAAATATTCTAAACCTTGAATTTTTCCTCTTTTGCGAATTCCTGCTGTATCGATAAATTCTATGGTTTTATTTTGATAATTAATGCTTTCATTGACAGGATCAATTGTCGTTCCAGCAATGGCACTCACCACAGCTCTTTCTTGTTTAACAAGAGCATTTAAAAGACTTGATTTACCAACATTCACGCGTCCTACTATACCCACTTTAATGTGATGTTCATCGATGTTTTGCAATGAATTTTGTTCTTCTTCTAAGCTTTGCTCTTCATCTTTTGAAAAACTTTGTTTTAAAAAACAATCCAACCAATCATAAAGCTCATCTAAGCCTATATTGTGCGTTACAGAGAGATTAAAAATTTCTTTAACTCCAAAATTTGCAAATTCCCAAGCCCTTTCCTCGTCTTTTTTATTATCAATCTTATTGACAATCAAAGCTATAGGTTTTGAAAGTTTTTTTAAAGAATGAAAAAATTTTCTGTCCTCATCATCCGGAGCAAGTTTTCCATCAACAAGATAAAGGATAATATCGCTATTTTTGGCAACTTTGAGAGTGTTTTTTTTGACATTTTTAAAAAGCTCATCTTTTTCATCAAGTCCGCCACTATCGATAAGTAAGGCTTTTTTAGAATAAATTTCAATCAATGTTTGATTTGTATCTCTTGTTGTGCCTGAAATTTCGCTTGTAATTGCAATCCTCTTTTGTGCCATACGATTAAAAAGACTTGATTTACCGACATTTGGCTTGCCTATGAGTATAATACTTTGCATTTTTTTCCATAATTAAAAATTTATTTTCGAAAAGATTATATAAAATTTGGCTTAAAATTAAGCAAACAAAGATTAAAATATCAAAAAATAAGGAGAAATGTTTGTTAAAAATTGTTAAACGCAATTTAGGCATTTATTTTATGATACTTGCTTGTTTTGATTTTGCTTTAATGGGTGCTTGTGCTAAACTTCTTAGTGAAGAGCTTAGCTCTATTGAAATTATGTTTTTTAGAAATATTATCGGTGTGGTTTTTATATTTTATATGCTTAAAAAAACTAAAGTGCGTAAAAAGGGTGGGCGTTTAGGGCTTTTGATTTTTAGAGGAATAAGCGGAACCTTATCCTTATATTTGTTTTTTTATAATGCTGCAAATATCACTCTTGGCGGAACTTTTGCCTTTCAAAAAACTGCTCCGATTTTCATCACTTTGATTGCTTTTTTTTGGTTTAAAGAAAATATAGGCTTTAAAGGTTGGTGTGGAATTTTAATCGCTTTTTGCGGGGTGCTTTTCATCACACAGCCTTGGGCAAATGAGCAAATGCATTCGGGTTTTGATATTAAAAATTCTATTCTTGGAATTTTAAGTGGCTTCTTTGCAGCCTTAGCCCTTACAAGTGTGAGGCAATTAAGAAAATATTACGCGGCAGAGAAAATCGCCCTTTCTTTTATTTTAACGGGGACATTAATGCCTTTTGCTTCTATGCTTGTAGGCTCTTTTTATGCTCCTAAAGAGCTTGATTTTTTATTAGCACCTTTTATTATGCCGAGTTTTAAAGCGTGGATTTTAATCGCTATTATGGGAACTTTAGGTACTTTATATCAAATTCACATTACAAAATCTTATGGGGTGGCTAAACAAGCAGGAATCGTTGCTGGAGTGAGTTATTTGGATGTGGTTTTTTCTTTGTTTGTGGGGTTGTTGTTAGGAGATGATTTACCAAGTGCTATAGTTTTTTTGGGTATAATAGGTATAATTTTTGGCGGATTGATTTTGATTAAAGGAAAAAAATGAAAAAAATGATACTCATTGCAGGTCCTTGTGTTATAGAAAGTAAAGAGCTTGTTTTTAAAATGGCACAAGAGCTTAGACAATTTGCAGATGATGCAAGAATAGAATTTTATTTTAAATCAAGTTTTGATAAAGCTAATCGCACGAGTATCGATTCTTTTAGGGGTCCTGGACTTGAAGAAGGACTTAGAATTTTAGAAAGTGTTAAAAAGGAATTCGCTCTTAATATCCTTACAGATATTCATGAAAGCTATCAAGCAAAAATAGCAAGTGAAGTTGTTGATGTGCTTCAAATTCCCGCCTTTTTATGCAGACAAACAGATTTACTTGTCGCAGCAGCAAAAACTCAATCAAAGATTAATATTAAAAAGGGACAATTTTTAAATCCAAGCGATATAAAATACAGCATTAAAAAGGTGTTGCAAACAAGAGGCATAGAACAAGAAGGCTATGAAGTGGCACAAAAAAATGGAGTTTTTGTTGCCGAAAGAGGGGCGAGTTTTGGTTATGGAAATTTGGTTGTAGATATGAGAAGTTTAGTGATAATGCGTGAATTTGCTCCTGTAATTTTTGATGCAACTCATAGTGTGCAAATGCCCGGAGTCGCAGGGGGGAAAAGTGGGGGAAAAAGCGAGTTTATACAGCCTTTAGCAAGGGCTGCTGCTGCGGTTGGCGTCGATGGTTTTTTCTTTGAAACCCATATCAATCCTTCTGAAGCTCTTTGTGATGGACCAAATATGCTTAATTTAGAGCATTTAAAAAAATGCGTTTCTAAACTCCTTGAAATTCAAAATCTTATAGAAAAGGAAAAATGATGGAAATTATCGAAGGAAAACTTGCCTTAAGCGGAAGTGAAAAAATTGCCATTGTCAATGCAAGATTTAATCATATCATTACAGATAAATTGATAGAGGGTGCAAAAGATGCTTTTTTAAGGCATGGGGGTCAGGATGCAAATTTAAGTTTGATTTTAGTTCCGGGTGCTTTTGAAATACCCTTTATCCTAAAAAAAGCGATTGAGAGCAAAAAATTTGATGGAATTTGTTGTTTGGGAGCTGTGATTCGAGGTTCTACTCCGCATTTTGATTATGTGAGTGCGGAAACAACGAAAGGCATAGCGAATGTGAGTTTAAATCACAATATTCCTGTAAGTTTTGGGGTTTTAACAACCGATACCATAGAACAAGCCATAGAAAGAGCGGGAAGTAAAGCGGGAAATAAAGGTTTTGAAGCTATGACAACCCTCATAGAAATGTTTAATTTAAGCCAAATTTTAAGGACCTAAGGTGGCGACGCGACATCAGGTGAGACAAAGCGTTGTTTCTTTGCTTTATGCCTTTGAATTTAACGAAAAAAACAATGAATTTTTAGATGAATTTTTAGATGAAAAAAAAATTCGCAATGAGCAAAAAAAATTCACACTAAGTTTATATCAAGGCATTTGTGAAAATCTTGAAAAACTTGATTTTCAAATCAATACGCATTTGAATGAAAATGAAATTTCTAAGGTTGCACATATTGAAAGGGCTATTTTGAGATTAGGTGCTTATGAACTTTTATACACTGATACGACGCGAGCAATTATCATCAATGAAGCCATAGAACTTGCTAAAGAAATGGCAAATGATAATTCTTCTAAATTCATTAACGGGGTGCTTGATTCAATCACTAAGGCACAATTATGAAACTTTGCGTCGCCTTTGATTTATCCTCAAAAAAAGAATGCCTTGACTTAGCTCAAGAGTTAAAAGGTTTAGACCTTTGGATTAAAATAGGCTTAAGGGCTTATTTAAGAGATGGTTTTAAATTGATTGAAGAGCTTAAAAAAATCAATGATTTTAAAATTTTTTTAGATTTAAAAATTTATGACATTCCTAACACAACAGCAGATGCTTGTGAAGAATGTGCAAAACTTGATATTGATATGATGAATATCCATGCAAGTGTTGGAAAAAGTGCAATGCAAAAAGCGATAAATCGTTTAAATTCACTTAAAAAACGCCCTTTGGTGTTAGGAGTTTCGGCTTTAACAAGTTTTGATGAGAGTGAATTTTATGAAATTTATAAACAAAAAATCAATGAAGCGGTGATTAATCTTTCAAAAATTGCTTATGAAAATGGACTTGATGGTATGGTTTGTTCGGTTTTTGAAAGCTTAAATATCAAAAAACACACAGCTTCAAATTTTTTGACCCTAACGCCCGGAATTCGTCCTTTTAATGAAGATAATGAGGACCAAAAAAGAGTGGCGGATATAAAAACAGCACAAGAAAATAAAAGCGATTTCATCGTCATAGGAAGACCGATTTATAGAGCGAAAAATCCACGAGAACTTTGCGAAAAAATTCTTTTGAATTTATAATAATGCTTTTTTTAAACTACATAGTGCTATTTTTGAATAAATTTTTTATATCTTTTAGTCAATTTAAATCTTTAGAAATTTTTAAACCTAAAGATATTTCAAGTCTTTTTTGAAAGTATTTTGATTACGCATTTTTCGCCTTGATTTATTCATCAACAGAATTTAACAATTTTTTTTATAAGGTAATGGCTCATTTTTGGCTAAAATTGCTTTAGTTTCCTCTGGCGGCTCATATTTTTTATCTTTTTGTGCTAAAAGAAATTTTTTAGCTTTTTTGTAAAAAATTAAAAAAAGCCCCATTCTCTTTTACTCGTAATGCTAATTTCTTTGCTTTTTTCGCAAGAATTAAACGTATATGATTTGTTTTGGTGTTGTATTTTGTATTTAGAATAATCAAACATTTTTAGCTCCTTTTTTTAATTATAGCTAAAATTCGTTTTTTAGTTTATGGCGATATTAATGATTTTTACAGCTAAATTAAAAGAACAATTTTGAAATGATTGATACATTTAAAAATGAAATTAGATAAATAAAATTTGCTTTAATAAATTAAAGTTTTATTAATTTTGTGCGGTATATAATTATTATATATACAATTTATAATATCTATGATTTAAATCATGAGCTTAAGGAGTAAAAATGTTAAATATTTTAAATGCTAATTTAAATCATCGCTTCCATAAATGTATGCCTAAAGAAGTTCATGCAATGTATGACATTTTAAAACTTATGGAAAAACAAGAAGATACAAAAAAATTAAAGTTGAGGCTGATAAAAAAAAGAAGAAATTCACTCAAAAGATAAAAATAAGAACGATTCTTTAAATACAGATATTAAAAACAAAAATGACAGGCTTTTAGATATATCTGCTTAATTTTAAAATATGTTATAATTTCACAAGTTCAATGATATTTTTTAAAATAAAGGAGGGAGCTATGAACATTATTGACTATGAGAAATATTCTTTTATGAATAGGAGACAGCTTTTAAATTCTCTTGAAAATGCAGAAAAAAAAGAGCAAAAATTAAAAGCAGAAATGGAAAAAAATAAATGCAACAAAAGAGCTGATTAAATTTTTAAGAGCAAAAATTAAATAAAGTATAGATGAACCACAATATTACACACTTGAAAATGCTCCAGCAATAAAAAAATTAAAAATGATTTTGAAAATTTGCCACAAGAACAACAAGAGCAACTAAAAAATGAATTAGAACAAATTTCAAGCATTAATTTTCAAAAAAGCAATGCAGTATAAACAAGACACAATGACAGAGATTTCTCCCTAGTTATTTAATCAGCGGTAATTATGAAATTAGTCGCAATCACTATGAAACAAGAGAATTAAAAATCAAATCATTATAATAAAGCCCCCTCTTTAAAGCCAAAAAACTATGAATATACCTGAAAAGAATGAAAAACAAAAACAAACTAGAATTAAATTCATCCAAGAGAGCTTAAGAGCTATAAAAAAAGCAATTTCAGACTATGGATTTTCAGAAAAATTCACAGAATGGGAAAACAAAACCCAAACTATAAAGAAATTTTAGAAAATTATAAAGCAACTCCAGCAAAAGAGTAAGAACAGATTAAGCGACAAGAACAAGGCAGAAGTTTATAAAAGCTTTTCAAAGATTTACTAAGGCTAACTTTTCTGTTGTCAAAATTTTATCACTGAAATACAGATAAATCGATACAGCTTTAATGTTTGAATTTATACTTGCTTATCAACAAAATTTTTATTTTCTTTTTCTTTATCTGTTTTATTTGTTGATTGATTTGTATTTTCATCTTTCTCATCTTGTCTTTTTACTTCAAGCTTTAAGAGAGGTTTGACTTGATATTCTTTTGTTGTATCGACAATCAATCCGCAAAAATCTCGCAATACCATTTTACGACCCTAAATTATCTGCAAATTCCAAATGTTTCACAAGCAGCTTCTTGATAGATGCTTTGATGAGCTATAATCTGCACCATATTGATACACTAAAACACAACCCTCATAATGTGGTTCAACGATTTCTTGCTGTGATACCGTGATGTCTGCAAAAGCGATTATAGGCAAAAATATCATACTTATCAAATTCAATAAAATATTTTTCATATTTTACTCCTTGCAGTAAAAAAACTATATTTCAATATTTTAGGGACTATCCTATTAAAGATTATTTTAAAATTATATTAAAGAATTTTTAAATTTTAAAACTTATTTTTAGCTAAAAAGCTGTAGAATTACAATATTTTTTAAAAGGCTTCATATGCAAAAAATTCATTTTATTGGCATTGGTGGGATAGGAATTTCAGCTTTGGCACGATTTTTTAAGGTTAAAGGTTATGAAATCAGCGGGAGCGATCTTAAAGAAAGCAAAATTACAAAAGAACTTGAAAAAGAAGGTGTAAAAGTGAGCATTCCTCATCTTAAGGACAATGTTGAGGGTAAGGATTTGGTGATTTATTCTGCAGCCATTAAGGAGGAAAATCCGGAATTTAAACACGCAAAAGAACTTGGTATAACCTGTCTTTCGCGTAAAGAAGCCTTACCTTTGATTCTTAAAGATAAAAAGGTTTTTGCAGTTGCAGGAGCCCATGGTAAAAGTACAACTTCAAGCATTTTGGCTTCTTTGTTTGATGATTCTTCTGTGATTATTGGTGCGATTTTAAAACAATTTGATTCTAATATGATTTACAGAGAGAGTGAAAATTTGATTTTTGAAGCCGATGAAAGTGACAGCTCTTTTTTGAATTCAAATCCCTATCTAGCCATAGTTACAAATGCAGAAGCTGAACATTTAGAACATTATAATAACGATATTCATAAACTTCACAAAGCTTATGATGAATTTTTAAAGAGTGCAAAAATTCGCATCATCAATGCTGAAGATGAATTTTTAAGACATTTTAAAGGAGAAGCTTTAAGGCTTTATCCGAGTCAAGACATTAAAAATTGTGTTATGGAGCTTGAAAATTTTAAGCCTCAAACAAGTTTTGAACTTAAAAATTATGGAAAATTTAGTATTTTTGGTATGGGCTATCATTTGGCTCTTGATGCATCTTTAGCGATACTTGCAGCTCTTGAATATCAAAGCATTGATACAATTCGTTTAAAACTTAAAAATTATCAAGGCATTAAAAAACGTTTTGATATTTTATATGCGGATGAGGATTTAGCAATCATTGATGATTATGGACATCATCCTACTGAAATCAAAGCCACTTTAAATGCCGCAAAAGAATACGCAAAACTTGCAGGATACAAGAAAATCACAGCAATTTTTGAACCTCATCGTTACACGCGTTTGTCTGCAAATTTACAAAATTTTATAAGGGTCTTTGAGGATATTGATGAGCTGGTGATTTTACCTGTTTATAGTGCGGGTGAGACAAAATTAGATATTGATTTAAAAAGATATTTCCCAAAGGCTTTATTGACTAAAGACATTAAAAGAGAGGGAAAATTTCTTGTAGCAAGTCAGGGTGAAGTTTTAGATAAAGGCTTGATTATAGGCTTTGGTGCAGGTGATATTAGCAATAAATTGAGGCTTAAATGAATGAAGTTTTAATTGCAAAACTCGATTTAAATGGCTATTTGGATGAATTTAAAAATTTTCTTGCAAGGGATAAAGAGCTTTTTTTACAAGGCGATAGGAGTTTGCATTTTAAACGTATTGATGAACTTTGTAAGCTTGAATTTAAAGCTCCACCTCAATTGCAAAAACTTGACACGGCTCTTTTACATCTGAGCAAACAAGGAATTTTACATCTTGATGAAATCGCTGAATTTGTTAAAATTTTACGTTATTTTTCTTATCTTAAAAATCTTAAATTTGAAGGAAATTTAAAAACTTGGCTTGATAAAATTAAACCTCCTAAAAGTCTCTTAGAATTTTATGATTATTTTGATGAAAAGGGAGTTTTTAAGGATGATAGCGATGAAAGATTGATGAATTTAAATCAAGCTTTAAAGATTAAAAATGAAACTATAAGCCATGAATTTAAAAAACTTTCGCATTCTAAAAATCTCAATCCTTATCTTATTGATACGCAAATTCATTCCATCAATGGATTTGAATCCCTGCTTGTAAGGGGAGGTTTTAGTCATTTTATACAAGCTAAAATCATAGGACGTAGCAAAACAGGAGGCTTTTATATCGTGCCTTTGAGCATAGAAAATTTGCAAGATGAAATCCAAAAGATAAAAAATCAAAAAGAAGAAATTTACTATGAATATGCGAAAAAATTTTCTCTCTTTCTTAGCAAGGAACTTTTATTTTTAAAATTTATTGATAAAAGTTTTGATTTGTTTGATCATTATAGTGCTAGAGTGATGTTTGCAAAAAAGAAGGATTTTGAATTCATTTTATGCGATGATAGTGATGAGATTGTGCTTAAAAATTTTGCCCATCCCGCTCTTAAAAATCCAAAAAGCGTTAATGTGGAATTTAAAAAGCAAGTTTTGCTTATCACAGGCGTGAATGCAGGGGGAAAATCTATGCTTTTAAAGAGCATTTTAAGTGCGGCTTTTCTTGCAAAGGCTCTTTTACCGATGCAAATTAAGGCTTGTGAAAGTAAGATTGGCTCTTTTAAAGCTTTTGAAGCCATTATAGAAGATCCGCAAAATGTTAAAAACAATATATCCACTTTTGCGGGTAGAATGCTTCAAATTTCAAAGCTTTTTAGCCAAAAAAATATGCTTTTAGGTATCGATGAAATCGAGCTTGGAACAGATTTTGAAGAGGCGGGATGTTTGTATAGAGAAATCATCTTAAAATTGATAGAAAATAAACTTAAAATCATCATCACAACACACCATAAACTCTTAGCCATGCTTTTAGCAAAAAATGATCAAATCGAACTTTTAGCAGCTTTATATGATGAAAAAAATTCACGTCCTCAATATGAGTTTTTAAAAGGCACAATAGGAAAATCCTATGCTTTTGAAACAGCTTTAAACTACCAAATTCCACCTTTTTTAGTTGAGAAAGCAAGGAAAAATTATGGAGAGGATAAGCAAAATTTAGAAGAGCTTGTGAGTAAAAATATCAACTTAGAACTTGAACTTCGCACAAAACTTAAAGAACTTCAATTCAAAGAAAATAAAGTCGATACACTTTTAAATTCCTTTAAAATTCAAAAGGAAAAAGAAGAAAATGAATTTAAAACAAGATTAAGAGAACTTGAATTTGAATTTCATAGAGCCATAGAAGAGGCTAAAAAAACCTTAAATTTTAAAGAACTCAAAGATAAACAAAGAACCCTTAATAGGGCTAATGAACTTAAAAAAGCTATACTCTTGCCGAGCATGAAAAAAAATGATGAATTAAGAGTAGGGGACTTTGTAAAATACGAAAAAATTAAGGGTAGAATTCTTAATATTTCTAAAAATGATGCTTTAATTGAGAGTGAGGGCTTAAGGCTTAGAGTGCCTTTAAGATTACTAAAAATCAGCCAAGAACTTCCTAAAAAAAATGCCAAAACAAGCATAAACATCCAAAAACCGCGTCATTTAGGAGTGAGTCTTGATTTGCACGGACTAAGGAGTGATGAAGCCATTGAAAGACTTGACAGATTTATTTCAGATGCCTTAATCGCAGGATTTGACGAGGTTTTGATTTATCATGGCATAGGCACGGGAAAACTCGCTTTTGCAGTCAAAGAATTTTTAAAGACACATAAAAGCGTCAAAAGTTTTCATGATGCACCATTGAATCAAGGTGGATTTGGAGCTAAGGTAGTGAAATTTTAGGCAAAAGAGTATGGATATAGAGCAATATTTAATCATACTTAAAAAAGAAGATAAGACTGCACAAATTAAAAAATATGTTTTTGAAGGTGAAAATATAAAAGTAACATTTGGCGATTCATTTTCTAAAACATATATATATTCTTCGCAAAATTTTTATTTTTCTGATGAGGCTAAGTTATTAAAAGAAACAGAGATTAGAGATTTAAGGATATGTAATATTGCTAATATAGAAAAGATTATAAAATTTGGAAAGTATTATAGGATTTTTTTTAAAAATAAAAAAGTTAAAATATTTCTTAGAGATGAAATATTTGTTTGTGAAAAAGTTAGAGATATTTTTAATTATTGTAAAGCAGTGGCTGATGTGGTAGGACTAAAAACCGAAGATGGAGAAAATTTTCTTGCAAAAGAGTATGATAAAATTACTAAAATTCATAAAGAAAGCGTTTTGTATCGGTATTTGAATTCAAATTATAAACCGAATTTTTCTAATAAAGATAAATTCCTTATTTATCCTTTTGGAACCAATAAATCTCAATACACAGCATTAAAAAATGCCTTAACAGAGCAAATTAGTATCATTGAAGGACCTCCGGGCACAGGAAAAACACAAACCATACTTAATATTGCTATAAATATTGTTTTCAATGGGCAAAAACTAGCAATCATTTCTAATAACAATTCTGCAACAAAAAATGTCTTAGAAAAATTAAAAGATTATAATTTAGATTTTATTTGTGCTTTTTTAGGCAGCAGAGAAAATAAAGAAAATTTTATTGAAAATCAGCCTTATCGTCCGGAATTTAGGGGCAGTGATAGTCAGCAAAAAAAATTTTTACAAGATGAATTTAAAAATTTAAATGAAAAATTACAAATGGCTTTTGAGCTTGAAAACGCTAGAGCGAAATTACAAAGTCAATTTAATGCTTTAGAGCTAGAATACAAGCATTTTATCAAAGAAGAAAATTTGAAAATTGCTCCTAAAATGAGAAAAAAGCTAAAATCTGAAAAAATAATGGATTTGATTGTAAAACTTCAAGAAAATCAAAGGATAAATTTTTGGTTAAAATTGCAATTAGTATGGTTTTATGGCATAGGTGATTTCAATTTTTATAAAAATACTAAGCAAGATATTATTTTAGCATACAATGAAATTTATTATATAATTAAACAAGAGGAATTAAAAACATTGATTCAAACTTATGATAAAAAGCTCATTGAACTTGATAAAAATACTCTCCACCAAAAACTTAAAGAAAATTCTTTTAAGCTTTTTCATCTTTACTTGCAAGAGAGATATGCAAATAAAAAGCGTGAGGAATTTCATATTGCGAATTTAGGTGGAGATAATTTTTTTCAAGAATATCCTATTATACTAAGCACAACATATTCTTTAAAGAATTGTTTGGACGAGGGGGACAATTTTCTTATTGATTATATTATTATTGATGAAGCATCACAAGTTGATTTGAGTACAGCGGTGCTTGCATTATCTTGTGCCAAAAATGCCGTTATTGTCGGAGATACAAAACAATTGCCTAATGTTATTGAATCGGCAAAAATAAAAGAAATTCAAAAACTCAATAAACAATATCACATTAATGAAAACTTTAATTATATAAACCAAAATATTTTAAGCTCTATGATTGCAAGTTTAGAAGTTCCTAAGGTTTTACTCAAAGAACATTATCGCTCACACCCTAAAATTATTGAATTTTGTAATCAAAAATTTTATAATAATGAGCTTATAATATTTACCGAAGATAAAGGCGAAAAAGATGTTTTAGAAGCTTATATCACACAAAAGGGCAATCACGCTAGAGAGAATTATAATATGCGTGAAATAGAAGTCATTTCTCAAGAAATTATGCCTTCATTGAAATTACCAAAGGAGCAAATTGGAATTATCTCTCCATATAATGCTCAAAAAGAGAAATTAAAAAAATATCTCCAAAATGAAAACATACAAATTGATACCATTCATAAATATCAAGGACGAGAAAAACAAGCTATTATCATTACAACCGTAGCTAATGATATCAATGCATTTATTGACGATTTTAGAATTTTAAATGTTGCTGTTTCTCGTGCAAAACGTTATTTAAGAATAGTTACTTCAGATTGTATAGCTCAAAAAGATAGTAATATCCGCGATTTACTCGCTTATATTCATTATAATAATTTTTCGGTTAAGCAAAGCAATATTAAATCGATTTTTGATTTACTTTATAGAGCAAATCAAGAAGCAAGATTGAGATATCTAAAAAACAAAAAAAGAATTTCACAATTTGATAGTGAAAATCTTATGTTTAATTTATTGCAAGGGCTTATTGATAAAGAGTATAATTTTTTATCTTGTGCAGTGCATATCCCTTTGATAAGACTTTTAAATAATACACAATTGTTAAATACAGAAGAAAAAAGATATGCAAACAATATCTTAAGTCATATTGATTTTATTTTATATAGAAAAACAGATAAAAGTATTGTTCTTGCCATAGAAGTTGATGGATATAGTTTTCATAAAGAAGAAAGCATACAATATAAAAGAGATAGATTAAAAGATAGTATTTTAGAAAAATATAATATTCCACTCTTGCGTTTAAATACTATCAATAGCGATGAAGTAAGACAAATTTCAGTTAAATTGAAAGAAGTTTTATGTTAAGCAATTAAATTTTAGTCTTTATTTGTCTTTTAAAAAATGCTTATTTTTAAATTAAATGAAAAATAAAATAAATATCTACAAAATCGAACTTTTAGCAGCTTTATATGATGAAAAAAATTCACGTCCTCAATATGAGTTTTTAAAAGGCACAATAGGAAAATCCTATGCTTTTGA
The DNA here is from genome assembly GCF_002104335.1 of Campylobacter cuniculorum DSM 23162 = LMG 24588. Taxonomy (NCBI): domain Bacteria; kingdom Pseudomonadati; phylum Campylobacterota; class Epsilonproteobacteria; order Campylobacterales; family Campylobacteraceae; genus Campylobacter; species Campylobacter cuniculorum. Next base: position 521,885 of record NZ_CP020867.1, read on the forward strand.
AACAGCTTTAAACTACCAAATTCCACCTTTTTTAGTTGAGAAAGCAAGGAAAAATTATGGAGAGGATAAGCAAAATTTAGAAGAGCTTGTGAGTAAAAATATCAACTTAGAACTTGAACTTCGCACAAAACTTAAAGAACTTCAATTCAAAGAAAATAAAGTCGATACACTTTTAAATTCCTTTAAAATTCAAAAGGAAAAAGAAGAACCCCCCCCCCCAAAAAAAATCACAAACCCACAAGCAAAAATTCTCAATTGATTTTTCACTCATTAAGATTAAAATTCTTTAAACATTGAGTCTCATTTGTGAATTTTCTTTCTCAATCAACAACACTTTTTTAAGAATTTAATCATCAATTTAATGATTATCTTATGAAATGATTATTTTATGAAATCATCATCTTAATCTTTTATATCAATTCTAAAATGATAAAAAAGATTTTTATCATTTTAAAAATACATTCTTTTATATTTATAATGATTTAAAAAACAACATTCTTTACATTCAAATCATTTTTTATTTTAATTTTTATTATTTAATATCATATCTTTTTTCAATGCTTAGAATTTAAGATTAATATTGATATTTTATTTTCATAAGAACTAAGAAAGCTTATTATAAGATTTAGAATATAAAAATATTTTAAATATCTTTTTAAATATCTTTGTTATTTTTAAATAAATATATAGAATAAAACGAGTTTCTTTTATGGCTTCTTAACAGATTTTAAGATGAAAAGCAGAGACAATGCTAAGAATTAAATCAACAAAAATAAATATTATTTTTAGAAAATATCTTGTTAGGGTTTTAATTTTGCATAAATCACTCCTGCAAGAATGCATATTGCAAAAATACCTAAGAAATATAGAGCTAACATATCATCATCACAGAAGTAAAAAAAATCAAACATTCTTATCATCTTAAGCTCTTTCTTCACATTATCAACAAGAAACTCAATGCCTTATAAAAGATTATTCATTGAAACAATGAGTCAAAGATTAAAATGATTATGTTTTAAAAGTGTCTTATTCACACAATGCATCTTTTAATCATTTTTTGATGATTTCTTGCTAAGAATGTGTTTGTTTAAAAAGCTGTGTTTTATAATGCATTCATAAAACAATGGATTATAATAAAATAAGTTTTAATTCAAAAACACTAATAAATTCTTACCATAATTTTATTAAATCTGTATTAATGAAATTTGTATTAATGAAATGTTTATTGAAGTCTGTGTTTTACACTAATAATGATAAGGCTTAGCCTTTACATCAATCTTTAAAATCCAAACAAGGACTATTGAGTTTTATTTTAAAGTGATAGTTGTGAGACTCATCACTTAAGTACTCTAGAAAGGAGGTGATCCAACCGCAGGTTCTCCTACGGTTACCTTGTTACGACTTCACCCCAGTCGCTGATTCCACTGTGGAGAGTAGCCGATTTAGCATCCCCTCTTCGAGTGAAATCAACTCCCATGGTGTGACGGGCGGTGAGTACAAGACCCGGGAACGTATTCACCGCAACATGGCTGATTTGCGATTACTAGCGATTCCGGCTTTATGCTCTCGAGTTGCAGAGAACAATCCGAACTGGGACATATTTTATAGATTTGCTCCACCTCGCGGTATTGCGTCTCATTGTATATGCCATTGTAGCACGTGTGTCGCCCTGGGCATAAGGGCCATGATGACTTGACGTCGTCCACACCTTCCTCCTCCTTACGAAGGCAGTCTATTTAGAGTGCTCAGCCGAGCTGTTAGCAACTAAATACGTGGGTTGCGCTCGTTGCGGGACTTAACCCAACATCTCACGACACGAGCTGACGACAGCCGTGCAGCACCTGTCTCTAAGTTCTAGCAAGCTAGCACCCCCATATCTCTATAGGGTTCTTAGGATATCAAGCCCAGGTAAGGTTCTTCGCGTATCCTCGAATTAAACCACATGCTCCACCGCTTGTGCGGGTCCCCGTCTATTCCTTTGAGTTTTAATCTTGCGACCGTACTCCCCAGGCGGTATGCTTAATGCGTTAGCTGCATTACTGAAATGACTAGCACTCCAACAACTAGCATACATCGTTTAGGGCGTGGACTACCAGGGTATCTAATCCTGTTTGCTCCCCACGCTTTCGCGCCTTAGCGTCAGTTAAGTTCCAGCAGATCGCCTTCGCAATGGGTATTCTTGGTGATATCTACGGATTTTACCCCTACACCACCAATTCCATCTGCCTCTCCCCCACTCTAGACTATCAGTTTCTCAAGCAGTTTAATGGTTAAGCCATTAGATTTCACAAAAGACTTGATAATCCGCCTACGCGCCCTTTACGCCCAGTGATTCCGAGTAACGCTTGCACCCTCCGTATTACCGCGGCTGCTGGCACGGAGTTAGCCGGTGCTTATTCCTTAGGTACCGTCAAAGTTCTTCCCTAAGAAAAGGAGTTTACGCTCCGAAAAGTGTCATCCTCCACGCGGCGTTGCTGCGTCAGGCTTTCGCCCATTGCGCAATATTCCCTACTGCTGCCTCCCGTAGGAGTCTGGACCGTGTCTCAGTTCCAGTGTGACTGATCATCCTCTCAGACCAGTTAAGCGTCATAGCCTTGGTAAGCCTTTACCCCACCAACTAGCTGATACTATATAGCCTCATCCTACACCGAAAAACTTTCCCTATTAAACTTAGGTTCAATAGGAGTATAGGGTATTAGCACTCATTTCTAAGTGTTATTCCCTAGTGTAGGGCAGATTAACTATACCTTACTCACCCGTGCGCCACTAATCCACTTCTAGCAAGCTAGAAGCTTCATCGTTCGACTTGCATGTATTAGGCACGCCGCCAGCGTTCACTCTGAGCCAGGATCAAACTCTCCATAAAATTTGGATTGTTTAATCTTTTTTCTCAAAATTTAAGAAAAAAATATAAAAGCTTAAAAGCTTTTTGACTCAATCGATCACTTGTTTAGATTTCAAAGATTGACTATAAGAATGAAATAACAATATCTCAATTTAAAGAACACAAGCAAAAAATCTTTTTTAAAATCCTTTGCAAAAACTTTATTAAATTTAAGCGTGATTTTAATACAAGTCTAAGCTTAAGAATTTTAATTCTTTTAAAAACTCTCCCTTAGAATCAAATATTTTAATCCCTTGCTTAAAATTAAAAAAAGAAATAAAATTATAGCTAAAGAAACTTAAAGAGATATTAATTAAAGAGGTTTTAAATTCTTTGCAGGGTTTTTGCATTTTTTGGGATTAAGGGCTGAAAAAGGTGGGGTAAGAAATTTATGGTTATTTTTTGAATGAAAATTTTATTTTTTTTAAAAAGTTTTTTGATATGAGGTAAAATATTAAAAAATATAAAGCAATATTAAATTTTAAATTAAAATTAAATGGTATTTTTTATCATAGTATTTGATGTAAAAGTTGAGGGGGATAAGGGAAAAAATTTAAATAATTAATGAAAATTTAATATTTTTTCAATATAATCTTTTTGTTTTGATTGAATATAGAAAATAAATTTAATTAAAGGATAAAATATTTTCTAAGGAGATATGATGAATTTCTTAAATAATCTAAAAATCAACACAAAAATGCTTCTGCTTGTAATTTTCCCCTTATTCGTGATGATAGTGTTTTCTGCTATTTTAATAAAAGAAAGATTTTCTGCTTATCAAGAAGCTAAACTTTTAAATTCGGCTATTGTTTTATCGACAAAGATTTCCTCTCTCATTCACGAATTACAAAAAGAACGCGGTTCCTCTTCGGGTTATCTTGGTTCAAAATCCCAAAATTTCTTGGATATTTTAAATCAACAAAGAATTTTAAGTGATGAAAAACTCAAAGAATTAAATCTTTATTTACAAAGTTTTGACATAAATGCTCAACCTGAAATTTTAAAAACTACTTTAAATCAATTCAACAAAGAACTTGAAAATATTCGCAATATAAGAACAAATATCAATGAGCTTAATATCCCTGTATCAAAGGCTATTGGATACTATACAAACACGATAAAATTAGGTCTTGATACTATAAAACAAATTGGAAGTATCAGCAGTATTGATACAATCAGCAAAAAACTGATAGCTTATAGGAATTTATTGAATGCTAAAGAAAATTCGGGACAAGAAAGAGCATTACTCTCAAATACCTTTAGCACTAATCAGTTTGCACCGGGTGTATTTGAAAAATTTATTTCTTTGATGGTGGCACAAAATACCGGCTTAGAGAATTTCAAACATTATGCAAATAAAGAAAATATCCAAAAATTAGAAACCATACAAAAAGATAAAAGTTTTAATGAGGTTCAAAAAATGCGGGATATTGCAATAAAAAATCAAATAACCGGTAATTTTGGTATCGAAGGAACTTTTTGGTTTAAAACCATTACAGATAAGATTAATCTTTTAAAAAATTTAGAGGATTCTTTTGCGAATGAACTCATTGAAGATATTATAAACATTCAAAATTCAAATTTTTTGTCTTTTTTACTGATACTTGGTATTGTAGTTATTCTTACTATCACAACTATAAGTTTAGGATATTTAATAGGCAAAAACATCACTTCAAGAATTATAAAAATTCAAAATGACCTCTCCATTTTAGAGCAAAATAAAGATATGAGAAAAATTTCTAATTTTCATACTACAGCAAAAGATGAAATCGGTTTGATTTTTATTTCGATTGAAAATTTTTTAAATTCAATCAAACAAATTTTTATTCAACTCAATCTTCACAGCAAACAAAATGTCAATATTTCTGAAGCTTTGTTTCAAAGTGCAAAAGAGGTGCTAGAAAAAATACAGCAAGGATTTGATTTGTCTAATGCAGCTAATAAAATTGGGTTTAATGTTGAACAATCTTTAAATTTAAATATGCAAAAAACAAATGAAACAATGAATGACATTATCACTGCAAGAGAAGAACTTGCTCTCACAGCTCAAACGATTAATAATTTTGCACAAAATGTTACTAACGATGCACAAAATCAAGAAAGTTTGGCTCACAGGGTAACTGAACTTGACAAAGAAGCTCAAAATATCAAAAGTGTGCTTACAACGATTGCAGATATTGCAGACCAAACGAATTTGCTTGCCCTTAATGCTGCCATTGAAGCAGCTCGTGCGGGAGAACACGGACGCGGTTTTGCTGTGGTGGCTGATGAAGTAAGAAAACTTGCTGAACAAACTCAAACAAGTCTTAATCAAATCAATATTACAATCAATACCATAGCTAAATCTATCAACGATGTGAGTGTGGAAATTACAGAAAATGCAAAAAGATTTTATAATTTCGTCCAAAATTCTCAAGATATTCAAAAAAATATCGAATCGATTACAAACAAAATCATTAATGTTTCTAATTTAGCTAAAGACACTATAAATAGTTCGGAAATATTGACAGATGAATCAAGGACATTGCTAAGCAATAATAAAACCTTAAATGAAAATTTACATAAAATTTCAAATCAAATGAATAAAATCTCTAATTCAGCCGATGAACTTGATAAAAGGACGATAGAAATTAGCAGTGAGATTAATGCGTTTAAATTTTAATTCATGGTTGTTTTTTGTAAATTTTATTTAAAAATCAATTTATACCCCTATAATTTTAGAAAATTTATAGGGGATTTTTTATTGCTTTAATCAACTTAGCTCACAAGAACAATCAAATTCTTCTTTAAAATTTTTGTGTATAAAATCTCTAATTTTTTAAATTTCTCTTTGTGCTTTAAAACATTGATGAGAGCATAAATCCTAAATTGCTATGTTTTAAGTGGATAAAATTATGGCTGATTTCTTTGTGATAAAAAATTAAAAAAGCTTGATTTTATACTTGATTTTTTAAAAACTGCAAGCCAAATAAAATCTTTTATATTTCTTGATTGTGATTATAAAATTTTTACAGATGCATTCATTTTAAAATTGCGTTTTTATATTCATTTGCATAATAAAAGTTTTTTAAGGATTTTAATCAATTTTCATCATTATGAATGAATTTTTGCTTTATTTTATAATAAAAAAATCATACAAAATTTATTTCTTATATCATCAAAATCTGCTTTAGAATTTTACTTTTTAATCATAAAATATCAATCATTTTAAATCAAATCATTCAAAATCCAGCCATACTCCTAGCCATACTCCTACATTTTAGGCATTTTATTTTTATAAAATGAGCAAATTATTAAAAAAATCAAACCTAGTTTAAAATTTAAACTAGGCTGAAAATATGCTAAATATATCCTTGATCAATCATAGCATCAGCAACTTTTTTAAAGCCTGCTATATTTGAACCAACGACTAAATTTCCTGTATATTTAAATTCTTTAGCAGTTTCATAGGTATTGTAAAAAATATCTTTCATAATGCGATGAAGTTTTTCATCGACTTCCTTAAAACTCCATTGAGTCATAGCTGCATTTTGTTGCATTTCGAGTCCAGAAGTTGCAACACCACCGGCGTTTGCAGCCTTAGCTGGAGCAAAAAGAAAATCTTTTTTATCCAACATAAAATTAATCGCCTCAAGTGTGCTTGGCATATTAGCACCCTCAGCGACAAAGCGACAGCCATTATTATAAAGGGTTTTAATGTCATTTAAATTCAATTCATTTTGAGTTGCACTTGGAAAGGCTCCATCGCAAGGTATGCTCCAAACTCCATTTGTGCCTTTTGTGTATTTTTTAACTTCAGTATAAACACTACCTTTTCTAAGCTTAGCATAATCACTCACTCGACCGCGTTTTACTTCTTTAATCTCTTTTAAAAGTTCTAAATCAATGCCATTTTTATCATACACAAAACCCGAACTATCGCTAATAGTTACGGCTTTAGCACCTAATTCTTGAAGTTTTTCTATAGTATAAATTGCCACATTTCCACTTCCGCTTACAGCACAGGTTTTACCCTCTAAAGATTGCTTAGCTTTTTTCAGCATTTCATACGCAAAATACACACAACCATATCCCGTAGCTTCAGGTCTAACAAGAGAGCCACCCCAAGAGATATTTTTTCCTGTAAGAGTGCCATTGAAAAGATTTGTAATTTTTTTATAGGCTCCAAACATATAGCCTATTTCTCGACCTCCAACACCTATATCACCCGCTGGGACATCTGTATTTGCACCGATAATCTTACTAAGCTCGAGCATAAAAGCTTGACAAAATCTCATAATTTCAGCATCACTTTTGCCCTTAGGGTCAAAATTTGAACCTCCTTTTCCACCGCCCATCATCAAACCCGTGAGTGAATTTTTAAAAATTTGCTCAAAACCTAAGAATTTTAAAACATCAAGATTGACACTTGGGTGGAATCTAAGTCCTCCTTTATAGGGTCCAAGAGCTGAATTAAATTGCACTCTATAACCAAAATGAGCCTTTGCTTTACCATCATCTCCTGTATAAACCACTCTAAAAATACTTGTCTTTTCTGGGATAACAAGTCTTTCTAAAACATTATGATTTTGGTATTTCTTTTCCGCTTTTAAAATCGGTTCCAAAGATTGTAAAACTTCTGTTGCAGCCTGCAAAAACACTCCATCGCCATTACTTTGCTTGATACTTTGCAATATTCCATTGATATAAGTACTCATCTTACTCCCTTGTTTTTAATTTGTTTAAAAAATATTTTTAAAGCCTTACGTTCTTTGTGTTCTATTTTATAATAAATTACTTGAAGATAAGCTTTGATATTTTTTGGAGAAATATTTCTTGTTTGAGAGTATTTTTCAAGAATATAATAAGGAATTTTAATCTTAGTTTGAGTGAATTTTTTGAAAATTTTTGAGTAAAAATTTCTTTGTTTGATGCAAGAAAATCTCGCAAATACAAAAGGAAGTCCCGTTTTTTCATACCACAAAGAACAAAGGTCAATAAATTTTGAGCTGTCTTCTAAATAAAGCCTTAAAGCCTCATCTCCTATAATCACTTTGCCATTTTGCTTAAGCACACGAGCAAGGACATTAGAAGTGGCTGAACTTGGGTCTTTAGCATTTTTAACATCTTTTTGTATAATCACACTCCAAACCTTTTGATTTGCACAAATTCCAAGATTTAAATTCCGATATTTCGCCCTTGCACTCTCTACACTTGAAATGATAGCTGCGTCAATTCTTCTATAAAATAAAGCCCTATTTAATTGACTTGGAACTCCTTTTTTGTATTCCATAGTTTTCTTTAAACCGCTAGGTAAAGGGTATTTTTTCAAATAAATGTGCAAAGGCAATAAATTGATATAATCGATCTTTCCAAAAATCATAAGCTTATATCCTTATTTTGTTTTAAATTAATTTAAAAATTATTAATTATCAAGACTTTTAAAATAAGTTTTTTCATCAAAATTTTTAAGCTTTGCGACTCCATCTTTAACTGCTGCACTTGCTACTGCCGTACTTACAGCTGCTTTAACCCTTTTATCAAAAGGTTTTGGTATCACATAATCTTTTCCAAAATCTAATTGCTTGATATTATAAGCTCTTTTTACCTCTTCACTTATAGGTAATTTTGCTAAATCAGCCAAGGCTCTAGCAGCGGCAATTTTCATATTTTCAGTGATTTGAGATGCGTGTGTATCTAAAGCTCCCCTAAAGATAAAAGGAAACACTAAGACATTGTTAATTTGGTTAGGATAATCACTGCGTCCCGTTCCCATAATCACATCATTTCTAAGGCTTTCTACAAGTTCTGGCATCACTTCTGGAGTAGGATTTGCCAAAGCAAAAATGATAGGATTTTTTGCCATCGATAAAACCATTTCTTCATCAAGAATTTTTGGTTTTGAAAGTCCTAGAAAAACATCGGCTCCTTTTATAACCTCTTTTAATGTTCTTTCCTTGCAAGAGATTGCAAATTCAAGCTTTTCTTTGCTTAAATTTTCTCTGTCTTTATGCACCACACCTTGAGAATCAATTAAAATGATATTTTCAACCCCTAAAGTTCTATACATTCTAGCACTTGCTATACCTGCAGCACCCGAACCACTAATGACAACTTTGATATTTTTAAAACTTTTTCCGCTAATCTCCATAGCATTTATAAGTCCTGCACTCGAAATAATGGCTGTGCCGTGCTGATCATCGTGCATAACAGGTATGCCTAAATTCTGTAAAGCCGCTTCAATCTCAAAACATTTTGGTGCTGCAATATCTTCGAGATTAATTCCTCCAAAAGTTGGTGCCAAAGCCTTACAAAAGGCTACAATCTCTTCAACACTATGGACATTAATTTCTATATCATAAGCATTCACATTCGCAAATTTCTTAAACAAACAAGCCTTGCCTTCCATAACAGGCTTACTCGCTGCTGCACCGATATTTCCAAGTCCTAAAACTGCACTTCCATCACTGACAACAGCAACTAAATTTGCTTTGTTTGTATAAATATATGCAAGTTCCTCATCCCTTGCAATTTCAAGACAAGGTTCAGCAACACCCGGACTATAAGCTAAAGATAAATCATGGCTTGAATTCATAGCCTTGCTCGGCGTGATGTCAATTTTCCCGCCTAAATGATATTTTAAAGCTTCTTCTTTTAAATTCATTGTTTTTTCCTAAATTCTAAAAATTTTTGTATTCTTTGTTTGCATTCTTGTATGCCTAAAAACTCAAGCACTTCAAAGATACTAGGACTTACCGCATTTCCTGTTAAAGCAATGCGTAGAGCTTGAGCTATGTCTTTGAGTTTTATCCCATTTTTTTCTAAAAATTCATTTGTAAAATCCTCAAATTCTTTTGCATTGCTTTGAGCTTTGAGGGCATTTGCAAATTTTTCAAGAAAGATGAGATTTTCATCATTGACAAATTTTTTTACCGCCACTTCATCATAATGTTTTGGAGGCTCTAAAATGCTTTTTGCACCCAAAATGAGTTCAAGTAGAGTCTTGGCTCTTTGTCTTAAAATATCAAGCAAAAATCCAGCTTTATGCACAGCACTTAAATCAAAATTTAAATCTTTTAATTGTTGATTAATCCTTTCAAAAGGTAAGGTTTTAATATAATGTGCATTGAGCCACTCGAGTTTTTTAAAACTATAAGATGAAGCACTTTTGCTGATATGATGAGGATTGAAAAGCTTTTCAAGTTCTGCTAAAGAAAAAATTTCATCATCATTATGACTCCAACCCAAACGCACTAAAAAATTAAGCAAAGCTTCAGGTAAAATTCCCATTGCTTTGTATTCCATTACATCGGTGGCTCCGTGTCTTTTTGAAAGTTTTTTGCCATCTTCTCCATGGATCATCGCTAAATGAAAAAATTGAGGAATTTCAAAACCTAAAGCCTCATAAAGCACGATTTGTTTAGGGGTATTTGAAAGATGATCATCTCCTCTTATCACATCACTTATTCCCATTAAAGCATCATCAATGACCACAGTAAAATTATAAGTAGGTGTTCCATCGCTTCTTGCAATGATAAAATCATCTAAAATATCCGCGACTTTAAATTTGATTTCACCCTTAATGCCATCATTGAAAGAAATTTCGCCACTAAGTGGAGCCTTAATGCGTACAACAGGTTCAATCCCACTTGGAGCAATACCCTTAAAATCTCTATATCTGCCATCGTATCTTGGACGTTCTTTTCTGGCTTCTTGAGCCTTTCTCAGTTCATCAAGCTCCTCTTTACTTGTATAACAATAATACGCTTTTTTTTCATCTAAAAGTTTTTGAATGTATTGTTTATAAAGCTCTAAACGTTTAGATTGATATACAATTTCTTCATCACAATGAAGTCCGCACCATTTAAAAGCTTCAATAATTGCTTGAGTAGCCTCTTGAGAATTGCGTTTTAAATCTGTATCTTCAATACGCAATAAAAATTTTCCACCCCTATTTTTTGCATAAAGATAATTATAAAGAGCTGTTCTTAAACCCCCTATATGTAAGTATCCGGTAGGTGAAGGGGCAAAACGAGTTATAATTTTTTTTTGCATTTTTTGTCTTTTCTTAAATTTTAATCGGTATAATGCTATATTTATACTTAAATAAAGGTTTAATTATGAAAAAATTTTGGATATTTTTATTTTTTTGTGCGAATTTGGCGAATGCAACCCTCACAAATTCTATAGCTGTTGTGGTGAATAAAGAACCTATAACAAGCTATGACATACAGCAAACAATGAAAATTTTAAATCTTTCAAGAGAACAAGCTTTAAATGTGCTTATCAATGAAAAGATTGAAATTTCACAAATAAAACAATTTGAAATTTCTGTTAATGACCTTGAAGTTGATGAAGGCATTAAAAAAATGATGGCTCAAGGAGGAATGAGTTTAGAGCAATTTCGTGCAAATTTAAAGGCTAAGGGACAAAGTTATGAGAGTTTTCGTGCAAATTTTAGAAAAGATTTGGAAAAAAGAAAGCTCTATGAAAAGATTGCAAATTCTAACAAAACAGATTTTAGCGAAGATGGTGCAAAAAAATTTTTCGAGCAAAATAGAAATAAATTTGTATTTTATGCAAATATCAATGTCAATATTTATAGCTCACAAGATGCAAAAATTTTAGAAAATTTAAAAAATACTAAGCATACAAAACTGAAAGCCCATAATGTTAATTTAAATCCAAATAACGCTGACCCAAGACTTTTAGCACTTTTATCTCAAATTGAAATCGGTGATTTTTCTCCGGTTTTAAACTCAAGAGATGGTTATGAACTCTATGAAGTTAAAAGCAAGAGCAATCAACAAAATGTAGAATATGAGCAAATCAAAAACGAAGTGCTAAACGCTTATATCAATGAACAAAGGCAAAATTATATACAGGATTATTTTGAAAAACTTCGCTCGAAAGTTAGCATTGAATATTTGGATCGTTAATTGAAATTTAGTCTTTATTTTAATTTTTAGCATAAGATAAAAATATTATGAAAATTTGAATTTGCTTTAAAATTATCTAAAGCTAATATATGCGTAAAAATTTTAAAAAAATAATGTTTTTTATAGTTTTGATTTGAGTGAAATTTTATTTCTAAAAGAAGTTAATATTTTTTGCTTAAGCGACAATTTAATCCTAATGATTCATTAGGATTAAAAATTAATGTCTTGCAAGGTAATTTGTATCAAAATTATTGCTTATAAAATCCGGATTTTCCATCATTGCTAAATGAAAATCCTTTGTTGTTTTAATCCCATGAATCACCAATTCATCTAAAGCCACTTTCATCTTAGCAATAGCCCTATGTCTGTCTTCAGCCCAAACGACAAGTTTTCCTATCATCGAATCATAATAAGGAGGCACACTATAATCTTGATAACAATGGCTTTCCATTCTCACATTGCGTCCTGCTGGAGGAATGTATTTGATAATTTTTCCCGGACTTGGCAAAAAAGTTTTTGGATCTTCAGCTGTAATTCTACATTCTATAGAATGTCCATTAAGTTTAATGTTCTCTTGAGGAGGTAAGGCATATCCTTCAGCAACTTTTATCATCTGTTCGATAATATCAATCCCGCTCACCATCTCACTCACACAATGCTCCACTTGCAAACGTGTATTCATTTCTATAAAATAAAAATCTAAATTTTTATCCACCAAAAATTCAAAAGTACCTGCTCCTTCGTATCCTATGGCTTTAGCAGCCTTTATGGCTGTTTGGTGTAAATTTTTTCTTGTTTTTTCATCAAGCAAGATAGCCGGACTTTCTTCGATGAGTTTTTGATGCCTCCTTTGCATAGAGCAATCCCTTTCACCAATATGAATCACATTTCCAAAACTATCGCCTATAATTTGCACTTCAATATGACGAGGATTTTGTATGTATTTTTCCATATACAAAGTCCCATCACCAAAGGCTGTCATGGCTTCACTTTCAGCTGACCAATACGCTTTTTCTAAGTCTTTTTCTCCTTCAACCACACGCATACCGCGTCCGCCACCACCAGCAGCAGCCTTTAAAATTATAGGATAACCTATCTCTTTAGCAAGTTTTTTAGCTGCTTCAATACCTTTTAAGGCCCCATCACTTCCGGGTATAACCGGAACGCCTGCTCTTTGCATAACCTGTTTTGCCTTGCTTTTATCACTCATCAAAACCATAGCTTCTACAGATGGACCTATGAATTTGATATTATGTTTGGCACAAATCTCAACGAAATTTTGATTTTCACTCAAAAAGCCATATCCCGGAAAAATTGCGTCCGCTTCAGCAATCTCCGTAGCACTGATAACTGCTGGGATATTAAGATAACTTTCAGAGCTTCTTGCTTTGCCAATGCAAATACTTGCGTCAGCGTATTTTAAATAGAGTGCATCTTTATCAGCTTCAGAATACACGCAAATTGCCTTTTTTCCCATTTCTTTAATGGTTCTTAAGGCACGTAGAGCAATTTCTCCACGATTTGCAATTAAAATACTTTTGATTTCCATATTAAAGCTTCTCCACTACAAATAAAGGCATACCAAATTCAACAGGCTGTCCGTCAGCCACCAATACTTCGATAATGCGACAATTAAATTCTGCTTCAATTTCATTCATAATCTTCATCGCTTCAATAATGGCAATCACATCACCTTTTTTCACCATAGAACCTACTTTGACAAAAGGAGTAGCACCCGGACTTGGAGCCTGATAAAAAGTCCCTACCATAGGGCTATTAATGCTTGGATTATTCGAATGTGCTAAAGCGTTATGTTGAGCCTCATTGACAACATTCACATTGATAGGCTGTGGAGTAGCAGCTGGAGGACATACGGGATTTTCTAAGTGAGGATATATATCCTTTTCAAGTTCAATTTCAAAGCCATTTTCATCTTTAATTTTGATTTTACTAATATTCGTTTCAGCAAATAAATTGACTAAATCTTTAATCTCTTCTTTTGTCATAAAACTTCTCCTAATTTTAAAACTCAATTTATTATTATATAGAAAAACCTAAAATTTAACTTTAAAATCTAAAAATTTTAAGTCAAAATTCATAAATCTTATTAAAATTTTTTAGTTATAATTCTTATAGAATGTTTAAAAAAGGTAAATCATGGGACTTAAAGCGGATCATTGGATAAGAAAAATGGCAAAAGAATTTAAGATGATAGAACCCTTTTGTGAAGCAAATGTTGGAAAAGGGGTTGTGAGTTATGGAGTTTCAAGCTATGGTTATGATATAAGAGTGGGTAGGGAATTTAAAATTTTTACTAATGTTAATTCAACCGTTGTTGATCCAAAAAATTTTGTTGAGGAAAATGTGGTTGATTTTGTTGGTGATATTTGCATAGTGCCTGCAAATTCTTTTGCTTTAGCAAGAACGATAGAGTATTTTAGAATGCCTGATGATGTTTTAGCTATTTGTCTTGGAAAAAGCACCTATGCAAGATGTGGGATTATCGTTAATGTTACTCCATTTGAGCCGGGTTTTGAGGGACATATTACCATAGAAATTTCAAACACCACTCCCTTACCAGCCAAAATTTATGCCAATGAAGGTATAGCACAGGTATTGTTTTTACAAGGTGATGAGCCTTGCGATACAACCTATAGAGATAAAAAAGGTAAATATCAAGCCCAAACAGGCATCACTTTACCAAGAATTCTCAAATAAACACTTGCTTTGAATGTAGAATTTTATTTTGAAAAATTCAACAATCTTAAGTCTATGCAAAGAATTATTTTTAACTTTCATACTTATAATCTTAAAATATAAGAATTCTTATATTATGAGAGTGAGCTTTAAAATTGATTTAAATTTAAAATTTCTTAATTTGCTATGAAACAATACAATTGATTAATATTTTAAAAAATTTTTTGTATCATGTGTATTTGATATAAATAAAAAAAAATTAAATTTAAAAAAAGATTTTATCTCTTAATAAAAATTTATTTCATTGTAAAAAGCTTAGTTTCTTTATTTTTATAGCAATTCAATTCATATTTTTTTAAAATTGAATTCTTTGTATTTCAATATTTAAAACTAATTTATTTTTTATAAAATCAAATGCTAATCCATTATTAAGGATTTAAATTTTAAAGATTATTTAAAAAAGTGATTTAAATCAAAAGATTAAAAAATATCTCAATAAAATTTGTTTTACCAGCTTTAAAATGGTGGTTAGAGGCAGAATCGAACTGCCGACACGCAGATTTTCAGTCTGCTGCTCTACCGACTGAGCTATCCAACCATATAAATTTAATTGCAAGTTGTGATTATATCTTATTTAAATTTAATATAACTTTAAATCAAACAAAAATTTATTTGCATTAAAGTTTTATTGAGATAGAATTATTTTGTATTATCAAAAAATGTTGAGGAAATTTTGAAACAATTTGGATTTGACAGACGCACTCTTAAAATCTTGCTAAGTGGTTATATTATCATTGCTTTGGCAGGTTCTTTATTATTATCTTTAGATTTTGCCCATACTAAGCCCCTTAGTTTTTTAGATGCCTTTTTTACAAGTGCATCAGCAGTGAGTATGACGGGACTTATTGTTAAAAATACTGCAAGTGATTTTACTCTGTATGGACAAATTATCATCTTGATTCTTGTGCAAATTGGTGGGCTTGGATATATGGGTATAGGGCTTTTTATCTATATATTAATTCGTAAAAAAGTCGGTTTTAGTGGTAAAAATTTACTTAAAGAATCTCTAGTTCATTCATCAATGGACGGCTTATTTAGTTTTTTCAAAAAACTTTTGCTTTTTATTGTCATCATCGAATTCATTGGGACCATTTTATTTTTTTTGCGATTTGCTTTAGAAATGGACTTTGGAAAGGCTCTTTGGTTTGGTTTTTTTCACTCTGTCAGTGCCTTTAATAATTCAGGTTTTTATATACTTGAAGATGGGCTATTAAAATACAGACACGATATTGCCATCAATCTTATTTTTACAAGCTTAGTAATCATTGGTGGGCTTGGATATTTTGTTATTGTTGAATTATATTTCTTCCAAAGAAAGCGATTACAAAATCTTAGTTTGCATACTAAAATTGTCGTTTTTTCAACTCTTTTTTTTATTGTTTTTTCTACTTTAATGATGTTTATTTTAGAATATTCAAATCCAAACAGCATTGGAAATTTCTCTTTTTTTGATAAACTTCTCTCTTCTTATTTTACTGCTGTAAATTTTAGGACTTCAGGGTTTAACACTTTAGATGTTTATTATTTTAAAGATGCAAGTTTGTTTTTTGGTTCCTTGTTTATGGTTATAGGTGGAGCACCCGGAGGAACAGCTGGAGGAATGAAAGTAACAACGGTTGTCGTGCTCGTGCTCTATGCTTATTGGTCTGTAAGAAATGGAAGAGTAAGAATTTTTGGTTATGAAATTCCACAAGAAACTATTAATAAAGCCTTTGTCATCGGTGTAGGCTCGGCAATTTATATAGTCATTTGCACCATACTTCTTTCTTTGCTTGAATCAGAAATTCGATTCATTGCACTTTTATTTGAAACCTCATCAGCTTTTGCAACGGTGGGTTTTTCAGTCGGAGATGGAGGCTCACTTTCTCTTTGTGCGAAATTTAACCCTGTGAGCAAAATTATTGTTATTATTATGATGTTAAGTGGAAGAATAGGTGTTTTTGCATTCTTTATTTCTATTTTCAGTCAAGATAAGGCTATACATATTAAATACCCGAAAGGACGCGTCAATCTATGAAAAATGAAACTTATGGGATTATAGGATTAGGAAAATTTGGTTCGGTTGTAGCAGACGAGCTTCTTGCTTCTGGATATACCGTCATTGTTGCAGATAAAAACGAAGAGGCTTTAAAAAACACTCAACATTCTCCAAGTTATGCTTATATTTTAGATTCTACTAATACCGCAGCCTTAAAAGAAGCAGGTTTTCACGATATAGGGGTTGTTATTATAAGTATAGGTGAAAGTGTTGAAAAAAGCATACTCACTCTTATGGCACTTAAGGATATTGGAGCAAAAAATATTGTCGCTAAAGCCACTTCAAACATTCATGGACAAATTCTTTCAAAACTTGGAGCCACAAAAGTGATTTATCCTGAAAAAGAAAGTGCTAAAAGATTGGTTAAAGATTTTCTTGTTAAATCTGTTAATTTTGAGGTTTTTGAGCTTTCTGCAAATACAATTCGTGCTATAAAACTCAATATAGACGATAAACTTGCTGGAAATAGTCTTAAACAAATTGCTCAAAATATGCACATCATTGCTTATAAAAAATTAAATGGTGATTGGGAAATTTTGCCTGATTTAGAAACCATTATAGTGTATTCGGGTGATTGCGTTATCTTGCTTGGAACGGGCAAAGAGCTTAAAGATTTTCAGTATTAAAAATACTTTTTAATTCTTCATAGTTTCCAAATTCAAAAGCATAGCTTTGATTTAAATTTTGACTTAGAAATTTCAAAGCCTTGCTTAAATTTTTACCCAAATTATTCATTAAAGAAAAAGCAATGGCTTGAGAATCTAATCCACCGCAAAGATAGATTAAAGGCATACGAAAGCTTTTAGAAACATCGATTTTTACTTCATTTTCACTTAAATTTAATTTAATATCCATAGGACTAGCATGCTTAAATTTATAAACCTTAGCTAAGGCTAAAAATTCTTTAATATCTTTTAAAACTTCGCCTTGAGTTAAAATATAAAATGAATTAAAAAGCGTGTATAAATCACTGCAAATTACAGAATTATCATCAAAATAAGTTTGGATAAAGTCATAATTTTTTGTAAATTCTTTTTGATAATTTTGCACCAAAGAAGCACCAAGTTTATTTTTAGCAATATTTTGCAAAATAAGCTTAAGATTGCTTTCAAAATCAAAATTTAAAAAATTGCAAAGCTCATTTTGAGTGTTTTTATAAAGAATTTGCATTGATTCAAAATTTAAGATTATATCTTTATCATCTTTTTGAGTTTTAACACGAAATTTAAACCCTTCAAATGAAAAATTTTTATAGGCAAAAGCATTAATCATAGGTTTTTCATAACTTCCAAAATCGTCCCAAAAATCCTTCTCACTACAAGCAATACAACCATGTCCAGCAGCAACAGGCCAAGAGGTTTTGGAGTTAAATTTTACCTTAGGACAATTATTATAAGTGTAAGGTCCCTTGCAACCCACCTTAAATAAACAAGCTCCATTTTTAGCCAAATCATCACCAAATTCTTGAGCAAAAATTCCGCTTTCAAATCGAGCTTTCCTTTCACACATATCGTGCAAACACTTGCCATAAGCCCATATAGGACGATTTTGCTCATCACATTGAGGTAAAATTTTAAAAAGTGCATAAAAAAACAAGTTCCCTATGATATTAATATCACTTGGAGGACAGCCCGGAATATTAACAACCTTTTGCATTAAAACTTCTGAAATTGCAAGACTTTTACTTGGATTTGGTTGTGCTGCTTGAATTCCACCATAACTTGAACAAGTTCCAACAGCAAATATAGCTTGAGCCTTTGAAGCAATTTTTTGCAAAAGTTCAAAGCCATTGCAAGCCTTAGCTCCTAAAGTTAAAAAATAAGTATCAATAGCACCAACTGCCCCTTCAACAACCAAAATAAAATCTTTTTCCAAAACAGAATCTAAAAGCTCTTCAGAATAAAATCCATCTGCTGCCATTAAAGTTTCGTGATATTCTAAAGAAAAAAGGTCAAAAATCAATTCATCAAAACTCGGATTTACACTTCTTAAAAAACTTTCTGTGCAACCTGTGCATTCACAAAGATGAAGCCATACTATCTTGGTTTTAGGAGCGATTTCTAAAAGCTCTTGAGCTAAGACTAAAAGTTCATTAGGCAAAGAAAGGTATTTAAAGATATTTTTAAGGCTTTCTTCACGTATATGTTTTTTATCTTTAAGAGTCGTATTTCTTAACTCTTCGAGCTGTTTTATAAGCAAAGTTTCAAAATCTTGAATTTTCATTTATTTTTATTATCCCAGCAAAGTATGGTATTTCCTTCATCATCAAGCTCCACATCGCCCATACCCATGATATTATAACCTGAATCGACATAGTGAATTTCTCCTGTAACCCCTCTTGCTAAATCACTTAAAAGATACATTGCAGAATTTCCTACATCTTCTATGCTCACATTGCGTTTGAGTGGTGCATTGATTTCATTGTATTTTAAAATCATTCTAAAATCTCCTATTCCACTTGCTGCTAAGGTTTTAATCGGTCCTGCAGAAATAGCATTGACACGTATTCCTCTTAATCCCAAATCTCTCGCCAAATAACGCACAGAACTCTCTAATGCTGCTTTTGCAACACCCATAACATTATAATGCGGGACATATTTCACTCCACCCAAATAGCTTAGAGTTAAAATCGAAGCATTATCTTTTAATACGGGCAAGAGCGAACGTGTGAGAGAAAGCAAAGAATACACCGAAGTTTGCATTGCTACATCAAAAGCTTCTTTTGAAGTTTGCAAGAAAGAATTTTCCAGTGCTTCTTTAGGAGCATAAGCAACCGCATGGACGACAAAATCAAGAGCGGTTAAATCTTTTTGAATCTTTTGTGGAATTTGATTTAAATGCTCTTCATTATTCACATCAAGCTCATATACAAAATTTGACCCTAATTCAGCAGCGATAGGTTCAACTCTTTTTTTAAGAGCCTCATTTAAAAAAGTAAAAGCAAGTTTTGCACCTTGTGAAGCACACGCTTTAGCTATGCCATAAGCTATGGATTTATTATTTGCTACTCCTACGATAAGACCTTTTTTACCTTCCATTAACATATTTTATCCTTTAATCAATTTTATAAAATTTTCTATTTTTAAAGCTGCAGAACCGATTAAAACACCGCTACAATGCTTTATCGTTTGAATTTCTTTGATATTGTTTTCATTCACAGAACCTCCATATAAAAGTTTTGCCTTTGTTAAAACACTTAGAGTTTCTAAAATATCACTAATATCTTCTTTATCCGCACTGATACCTGTTCCTATAGAATAAATAGGTTCATAGGCTATGATAAGTTTTTCATAATTTAAGTCTATAGCTTCGAGTTGTTTTTTTAGAAAATCTTTTGAATTTCCTAAATTTTTGGTTTTTAAATCCTCTCCTATACAAAAAAAGATGGTATAATTTTGCTCTTTTGCAAAATCAAATTTAGCCTTAATCAAAGCTTCATTATCTAAAATTCTTCTTTCAGAATGTCCTATGAGCACACATTTTATACCAAATTCGTCCAAATGCTCTTTACCGATTTCTCCTGTAAAGGCTCCCTTAAAACAAGGGTAAAAATTTTGAGTCCCTTGAGTGAATTTTAAATCTTCTTTTAAAAAAGCCACATTTGGTGGAAAAACGAAAATTTCCTCATCTTTATTTTTAAGAGCCTTGTTTAAAGCATCTGCATAGGATTTAAAACTTTCTCTTGTATGATTGCATTTTAAATTTGCTGCAAAAATCATTCATTGACCTTCATTCTTAATGGTTTAACGCCCGGAAGCTCTTTTCCCTCGATAAGTTCAAGCGAGGCTCCCCCACCTGTGGAGATGAAAGTAATCTCATCTGCATCTCCAGCCCTTGCAACCACATCAGCTGTATCCCCGCCTCCAACGACGGTTGTAGCATAACTCTCGGCGATATAATGACTCATTTTAATGCTTCCCTTGCTGAATTTATCAATCTCAAAAACACCCATAGGACCATTCCACCATATGGTTTGTGCGTCTGAAATTGCCTCTCTAAAAAGTCTTACACTTGCTGGACCAATATCAAGCCCCATCCAACCACTTGGAATTTCTTGAGAAGGCACAAATTTAACCACCGCATCACTTGAGCAAGAAGCCGCAGCAACCACATCTACGGGTAAATAAATCTTCACACCTAAATTTTTTCCTTTAACTAAAATTTTATTTGCTTCCTCTAAAAGCTCTTCCTCTAAAAGCGAATTCCCTATATCATAGCCCAAAGCTTTAAGAAAAGTAAATGCCATACCTCCGCCGATGATGAGTTTATCTACTTTTGGAAGTAAATTTGTAAGAGCTTGAAGTTTGCCACTCACTTTAGAACCTCCTACAACTGCTACAAAGGGTCTTGTAGGGTGTTTAATCAAATTATTTGCAAAGCTAATTTCTTTTTGAAGTAAAAATCCTGCACATTTAATCTTAAAAAATTTTGTTATAGCCTCTACACTTGCATGGGCTCTATGACACACACCAAAGGCATCATTGATATAAATTTCAGCCATTGATGCAAGTTCTTTAGCAAGATTTTCATCGTTTTTGGTTTCACCTTTTTCAAAACGTAAATTTTCAAGCATTAAAATTTCACCTGCTTTTAAATTTAAAGCCTTCCTTTTTGCATCTTCACCCACAACATCTTTTGCCATAATCACTTCTTTACTCATCAATCTTGCAAGTCTTTTGGCTGCAGGTTCAAGGGAGTATTTGGAATTAAATTCTTTAGGTCGTCCTAAATGAGAAGCCAAAATCACGCTACAACCATTATCCAAACAATACCTTATCGTAGGAATCACCGAGCGAATGCGTCTGTCATCGGTGATGTTTAAAAAATCATCTTGTGGGACATTGAAATCACAACGAATGAAAACTTTTTTATTAGCTAAATCTATATCTTTAATCGAAATAATATCACTACTCATCGCTTAAGCCTTCATAATATAAACTGCCATATCGACTAAACGAGAAGAATAACCCCATTCATTATCATACCAAGCAATCACTTTAATCAAATCATCACAAATGACTTGAGTTAAATCGCTTGCTACAATGGCTCCATAGGGACAAGTGATAAAATCACTTGAAACTCTCTCCTCATCATCAACAAGTAAAATGCCTTTTAAATCGCCTTGAGCCGCCTTTCTAAAAGCGTCATTAATCTCATCTTTACTCACTTTTTTTTCAAGTTGAGCAGTTAAATCCACGCTTGAAACATCAATAACCGGAACTCTCATACTTTGTCCGTGAAGTTTTCCGTTAAGCTCTGGCATTACAAGTTTCATAGCTTTTGCTGCACCGGTTGAAGTTGGGATAATATTTTGTGCAGCCGCACGACTTCTTCTTTTGTCTCTAGCCTTTGAATCAATGATACTTTGCCCATTTGTATAGGCGTGAATGGTTGTCATTAAGCCTTTTTTAATCCCAAAATTATCTTGCAAAACACGACACACAGGACCTAAGCAATTTGTAGTGCAGCTCGCATTTGAAATCATTCTTTCGCCTTTATAAAACTTAGAATTAACACCTAAAACATAAGTTGGAGTATCATCTTTTGCAGGAGCACTCATAATCAATTTTTCAATTCCTTTGTCTAAAAAAATTTGACATTTTTCTTGAGTCAAATTTGCTCCCGTGCATTCTAATACAATTTGTGCTCCATATTTTGCAAAATCAAGCTCTTTTGCCTCACGCGTTTTAAAAACTTTGATTGTTTGATTATTGATTATCAATTCTCCATCTTTAGCTTTAACTTCTCCTTTAAATTCACCATGAACTGAATCATATTTAAAAAGATATTCCATAAGCTCTATTTCACTCGTATCATTAATCGCAACAAGTTCTACATCATCTCTTTGAGAGATGATTCTTGCTACACACCTTCCAATGCGTCCAAAACCATTTATAGCAATTTTTATAGCCATTTAATTTCCTTTTTCGAAATAAAATGTTAATATTCTACAAAAAAAAGGTTTAAAAAAATTTAATGAAAATCGCACTTTTTGGTGGTAGTTTTGACCCACCACATAATGGACACAATGCTATTGTTAAAGAGGCTTTAAATACGCTTGATATTGATAAACTCATTATTATGCCAACTTTTATCAGCCCTTTTAAAGAAAAAGTAAGTGCCGATGCAGAGCAAAGGCTTAAATGGGTGAAAAAACTTTGGGGACATTTAAAAAAAGTAGAAATTTCAAACTATGAAATCAAGCAAATGCGTCCTGTTCCGAGCATTGAAAGTGTTGAATATTTAAATAAAATTTACAAAACTAAAAAATTTTATTTACTCATAGGGGCTGATCATTTAAATTCTCTCCATCTTTGGCATGATTTTGAAAAACTCTCTCATTTGGTTGAATTTGTAGTAGCCAAACGCGACGATATAGAAATTCCAAAGCAATTTAAAGACCTTGATACAAAGGTAAAAATTTCTTCTTCTTTTATTCGTGAAACTTTAGATACTCATGAAATTTGTGAGGAAATTAAAGATGAGGTTAAAAAATATTATTTACAAAAACATTGATATAATTTCAAAAAATTTCAAGGATAAAAATGCAAAAAAGAATCGCTTCAATCGTTAAAATTTTAGATGAAAAAAAGGCAGAAGACATTAAAGTTGTGGATATGAGTGAAGAAGAATATTTTGTTAGCTTTGTCATCATTTGCACAAGTTTGGGACAAAAACATACTTTAGCTTTGATTGATGAATTGCAAACAAAACTTAAAAATGAGGAATTTTTACACATAGAAAGCGGAGAGGAATGGAGTGTGCTTGATTTAGCAGATATTATGATTCATATTTTTGATGAAAATTTAAGAAAAATTTATCAAATTGAGAATTTACTTGATGAACTTAAAAAAGGAAAATTCAATCCTTCTAAAACATTATAATTTTAAGTTAAAATTTACATTTTTTTCTTATAATCGTTTTCAAACTTTGAAAATAAGAGTTTGATTTTTTAGTATGGTCTATTTGAAGGACTTTTACTTGACTTTAACCTGAAAGGCAAGTTTGATGATTATCGCAATTTCTTCAAGTTCAATGAAAATAAAAACAAATATTTTTCCTGATAAATTTTATCTTAATGCTGATTATGTAAAAAGCTTACTTGCTTTAAAGCAAGATTTAGGTGTGATGATGATTCCCTATTGCAATAAACAAAATGCAAAAGAGCTGTTAAAACGAAGTGATGGTTTGATTTTAAGCGGTGGTTTTGATATTAGCCCTTGTATTTATGGAGAAAAACCTAAAAAACTTTTGGGAAAAACTTGTAAAAAAAGGGATATTTTTGAGCTTGATTTGCTCGAATGTGCTTTGGAGATTGGATTAAATGTGTTTGGAATTTGTCGCGGTATGCAATTGATTAATGTCTTTTTTGGTGGTCATTTGTATCAAGATCTTTCTTATATGAAAACGGAGCAAAATCACATCCAAAAAGAAAAACCTTCAAAGGCAAGTCATAGGGTAAAAATTATCGAAAATTCCTTTCTTAGTGCATTTTTACCGAAGAATATTTGGGTGAATTCTTTTCATCATCAAGCCATCAGTTCTCTTGGTGAAAATTTAAAAATTTGTGCAAAAAATAAAAAAATAATCGAAGGTATAGAATTAAAAGAAAGTAAAAATTTGGTTTTTGGAGTCCAGTGGCATCCTGAAGTGATGAAAGATCAATACTCTAAGCTTATTTTTGAAAAATTCTTAGAAAATTGTTGCAGGAATGAAAAATGAATTCAAAATTAGGTTTTTTTAGCGTTGTTTTATTAGGGTTTAATGCTATTGTTGGCACCGGAATTTTTTTATTGCCAAATAAAATCGTAGCTCTTGTGGGTCCTTTTGCCCTTGTAGTGGTTATTTTTGTCGCTGTGCTTGTGTTTTTAATCGCTCTTTGTTTTGCGGAAGTTTCAGCTAAATTTGAAAGAAATGGCGGAGCCTATGTGTATGCAAGAGAGGCTTTTGGAGAATTCGTAGGCTTTGAAGTCGGTTTTATGAAATACGCAATAGCCATCATTGCATGGGCAACTATGATTACGGGATTTAGCGAAGCTTTTGGTTCTTTCGTTTTTGGTATCAATGCCGATATTCCAACGCATTTTAAAGCCTTTACAGCTGTGTTTTTAATCCTCTTGCTCACAGCAATGAATTTAGCAGGAATAGGATTTTCAAAGATTTTTAATAACACCGCCACTCTAGTCAAATTCACTCCGCTTGTATGTTTTATTTTGATTTGTCTTTGGTATGTTCGTGCTGAAAATTTTACCCCTTTCATTGCTCTTGGCACTGATGATAAAGGTGAAATTCTTCCTTTTTGGGACGCTTTTGGTATGGCAGCTTTGATTATATTTTATGCTTTTACGGGTTTTGAAAGCTTAGCAATTGCAGCAGAGGATTATAAAAATCCTAAAAAAGATTTACCAAAGGCTTTGATTTTAGTCATGTTAGGAATTTGTGTGTTTTATCTTTTGATTATCGGCGTATCCATTGGAATTTTAGGGCTTGACTTAGCAAAAAGCAATGCACCCATAGCCGCTGCTTTCAATGTTGTTTTTAATGGAATAGGAGCCTTTATCGTCCAAATTGCAACTTTAATTTCAATCGCAGGCATATCCATAGCAAGCTCAATCCTCACTCCACGCGTAGGACAAGCCATCGCACAAGATAGACTTATACCAAATTTCATTGCTTATAAAAATAAAAAAGGAACTCCCGTTTATGCAATTTTAATCACAGGAATCATCACCCTTGCCCTTGCACTTTATGGCACACTTATAGGCTCTTTTGCAATCTTAGCTGCAATTAGTGTCATTTCAAGATTCATTCAATATGTCCCAACTTGTCTTGCTGTAATCGCACTAAGAAAACGTAAAAACCTGCCTCAATCTCCTTTCAAACTCCCTTTTATAGTCCCCATTTTAGCTGTTTTAATCAGCTTTTGGTTGCTTTTTAATGCTCCGCTTTCAGACATCATCATAGGACTTGGAGGGCTTGTAATCGGCGCTGTGTTTTATATCTTTGCTAAGATAAAAAATAAAAATCAAATTTAACTCAAAAAGCTATTTAAATTCCCGCTCGAATTTTTTCAAAAAGCTCTAGTACTTGTGTTTTGATTTTTTGAGCTTCTTTTTCACTCCTTGCTTCAAAACGTGTGATGAGATAAGCACTTGTATTTGATGCCCTCAAAAGAGCCCAACCTTCTTCAAATTTTATCCTCACTCCGTCAATTTCACAAAGCTCTTTCACTCCATTTAATTGTCCATTTTTAACGGCATTTTTAAATTTTTCAACAAGAATGAATTTTTGCTCTTCTTTTGCTGGAATTTTAAGTTCTGGTGTTGTGTAAAGTTGCGGTAAAGCTCTGATGGAATCTTCTAAATCATAGCCCTTAAAAATAAGCTCTAAAGCCCTTAAAAAAGCATAAATTCCATCATCATAACCAAAATAACGATGCTTAAAAAAGATGTGTCCGCTCACTTCAGCGGCTAAGTCGATTCTTTTTTCTTTCATCATTTTTTTGATATTAGAATGTCCTGTTTTTCCCATAAAAATTGTTCCAAATTTTTCAACAGCGTCAAATAAATTTTGAGAAGATTTCACTTCTGCTAAAATTCTAGGATTTGGAATGTCTTTGGCAAAAAGATAGCAAAGCTCATCTCCGCAAAAGATATGATTTCGCGTTAAAGCTACCATTCTATCGGCATCTCCATCAAAGGCAAAAGCGAATTTAAATTGCGAATTTTGTTTTAAAAGCTCTTGTGCGGCTCTTAAATTTTTCTCTTCAGTAGGGTCAGGTGCGTGATTTGGAAATTGCCCATCAGGCTTAGAAAATAAAATACGAGCCTTTAAATTTAGAGCCTTTATCAAAGGTTCTATCACAACTCCGGCGGTACCATTGCCACAATCAATGATAAATTCATAATCAAAGCCCTTAAGATTTTTAAATTGCTCTTTCATAAATTCTATATAAAGACTTAAAATATCATAATTTTCAGCCTCTAAATTCTCTTCAATCTCATCATCTAAATGTTTATAAACTTCTTTAGAAAATTCTTTGAGTTCTTTTCCAAAGAAACTTTCCTTATGTATGGTTATTTTAAAACCATTATATTCTTTTGGATTGTGCGAACCTGTTATCATAATATTTGCATCGAATTTCATTCCTTCATAG
Organism: Campylobacter cuniculorum DSM 23162 = LMG 24588; assembly: GCF_002104335.1. Lineage (NCBI taxonomy): Bacteria > Pseudomonadati > Campylobacterota > Epsilonproteobacteria > Campylobacterales > Campylobacteraceae > Campylobacter > Campylobacter cuniculorum. The sequence goes on from NZ_CP020867.1 coordinate 548,638, forward strand.
AGACTAAAATATCCCAGAGGAGTTGGGATAAGTCCTAAATTATAAACCTTAATCCCCGCTTTGTTTAAACCACTCACAAGATAAGAAAAAAGCTCGCCAGCACTGCATCTTGCATCATAGCCAACGCTGACGTTTTTGCATTTTTTTTCAAGCATTTTAAGACCTAAACAAAAACCGATAGCCTTTGCACTGCTTCGATTGAGTTCTTGACCATAAATTCCTCTAATATCATATTCTCTAAAAATCACATCCAGCATTAATTTTCCTTAAAAAATTCATTTGAAAATACAAGATTAAAAATTTTCTGCTATAATTTTACATTAAAATCATAAATATAAATCTTAAGGAAATCATATGGCAGAAGAAGAAGTAGAAAACGAAGAGGGTGGAAAAAAGAAAAAAAGCGGTATGCTTGTCATTATCATTGTCATTGTGTTATTTGTTTTACTTCTTAGCATAATGGGAGTGATTGCTTGGCTTTTAAGCTCATCTTCACAAGATGAAAGCGAGGTTAAAGAGGCACCGCAAGAAGAAGTTAAAGGCAAAGCAAAAGCTCAATCTCCCAATCAAAGGGGAAGCGATTTTGCAAATATAGGTCCTATGTATCCTCTTGATCCTTTTACACTCAATTTACTTAGCGATACAGGCTCAAGATATGTCAAATGCACGATAGAATTAGAGCAAAATACAGACCTCTTAACAACAGAGCTTGATAAAAAAGTTGCAATCATTCGCGATATAATCATTCGCACTCTTACAGCTAAGACCTTTGAGGAAATAAGCACAGCTAAGGGTAAGGAGAGATTAAAAGATGAACTTGTCGGTAAAATCAATGAAGTACTCACCGATGGTTTTATCAAAAATGTTTATTTTACAGATTTTGTCGTTTCTTAATGAAAATAGGCTGTGATCTTGTCAGTATCGCTAGAATTGAAAAAATTTATCAAAAACATGGGGAAAAATTTTTAGATAAATTTTTAGACACAGACGAGCAAAAACTTTTTAAAACAAGTTCAAGTCTTGCGGGACTTTGGGCAGCTAAAGAAGCAGCAAGTAAAGCTTTGGGCGTTGGAATCTCTTTAGAATGCAGTTTTTTTGATATAAAAATTTCAAAAGACTCTAAAAACGCTCCAAAGCTTGATTTTTCGCAAAAAATTCTAAAAAATTTTAAGGTCCAAACCGCTTCATTGAGTATTTCTCATGATTTTGGCTTTGCTATGGCTGTGGTGATTGTGGGATAAATAAAAAAATCATTTTTATGAAATTAAAATAAATCAAATTTAAGATAATATTCTTATCAATTGATGTGATATTTAAAATAAAATTTTTACCAAAGATAAAGATTCATCAATACTTAAAAGCAAATTTTATCTTTTGAAAGACAAATACTAAATGTCTTCACATCTTGCTTTTTATGGTTTTAGTTGATTTAAATTTCTAAAGTTTAAACTTATTTTGCAAAAAAATTTCGATACAAATTTAAAAGCCACTCAATCAAAAGCCATTAATATTAAATTTCATTTAATCTTTAACTTTCAGCCTCTTTCATAATTTTTTCTATATATTTTTGACGCAATTTTGGCACAAATTCTCCGATTTTTCCACCATTTATAAGTTTATCATCTGCCTTAATCACAGGTAAAATCAAAAATGTCGCTGCTGAAATAAAGACCTCATCAGCTGCATAAACCTCACTCATACTAAAAGCTCTCTCATTAATCTTTAAGCCAAGCTCTTTAGCAAAAGAAAGGATATTTTTACGACGAATTCCACTTAAAATTTCATTAGAAAGAGGTTTAGTGATAAGAGTTTTATCTTTAATGATAAAAGCGGACGCACTTGAACCCTCATTAACCTTACCATTTTCTATCATAAAAGCTTCATCCGCCTTAGCTTTATAGGCTAAATTTTTAGCATAACATTGTGCTAAAAGCGAGGTGGATTTAATGTCGCGTCTTTTCCAACGCAAATCACTCACACTTATGATTTTTATCCCTTTATCTTTAAATTCGTTTTCAAGAACCTTACATTCAAAAACAAAAGCCATAATTGTAGGTTTTAATCCCTTAACAAAAGCAAATTCTCTAGACGCAACACCTCTTGTAACCTGTATATAAACTCCACCCTCTTTAAGGGAATTTTTTAAAATCAATTCTTTTAAAATGCTTTCAAATTCACTTTTTTCATAAGGAAATTCAAGCTCTATGGCTTTTAAACTGCGTAAAAATCTCTCCCAAAATTCCTCCCTATCGACTAAATTTGACTTGATGATAGGCACAACTTCATAAATTCCATCTCCAAAGATAAATCCTCTATCAAAAACGCTAATCTTTGCCTCATTTTTGTCCAAAAATTCACCATTTAAAAAAATAATTTGTTTTTCTTTCATCATTGTTTATCCTTTAATCAAATTAAGAATTTCTTTAGGACAATCCATTTGTTTTGAAGTGTAGAAATATTTTGCCAAAACTAAAATTCCTATATGAAATTCTTTTCTTTTATCCAAAAATTGCTCGATGTAAGAATGAGCATTGTCAATAAGCTCTTGTGCTTCTTTGAGATGAGTCATATAATATTCGATTTTTGACTCCAAATTCTGCTCATCAATTAAAACAAAATGTTCATCCGGTTTGAGCTGTCCTTCCATAAACCAAGTTTCACACCTCATCTTAGGAGCTAAAACCAAAGAATTTGAAAACATAGCCCATATTAAATTACTTGCAAAGGAATTTCCCTCCAAAGAAACAATAAATTTATATCGCATTTGCTCTTTTTTACTTAAAAAATTCTTTCTAAAATTCTTAATTTCAGGCTTACCCCCCCCCATTTCCCATTACATGAGCAAAATCACAATATTTTGACCCAGAATAAATTTGCAAAAATTTCTTTCTATGCTCTTGATAGCTCGCTCCTCTAAAAACAGCTAAATCTTTTTTATCTTCAAAATTTTGAGTGTCATGCAAAAAAATAAAATGCCTATGGGTATCAAGCTTTAAGATAATGCCATTTTCATCTCCTATAAGTCTGTCCTTACAAATGCTTGGTTCGTTGAGTTTATAAGAAATATCAGCATAATTTTTTATGATTAAAAAATCATCATTAAAATACTTTGTAATTTTATAGGCATCAAAGGCTTTTGAAGTTTTTTTGAAGGGAAATTGACCTAATTTTTCTTTATCCTTTGAGTGCAATAAAATTTCACTAAAATCTTGATTGATTTGATGATAATAATTCACGCGAAAGCAGATTTGCTCTAAAATTTCATCTTTGTATCTTAAAATTTCTTTAAAAATATTAGGGAGTTTTCTTTGAAAAAAGATTCTTGGAATAAAGGCTGTGCTAATACCCTTTAAATTCATCACAAACCGAGAATCAGCCATTTAAACTCCTTAAAAATTTTTATCGCAGTTATGATTATATTGTAAATTTTATGATAAAATCATAAAATTTAAAACAAAAAACAGGAATAAAATGAAAAAATTCAAACAATTTAGTCTTAATTTTCTCTTTAAAATTTCAGAACAGCCTGTGCTCTTAAGAGACTTGCTTGAGGCAAATGCACTTTTTAATGAAGGAATGCTCGTTGATCCTGCAAAACTTAATTATAAATTTAAAACTTTGAATTCTTATATTTATTATGGAATTTTATGCTCTCTTGTCCTCTTGCCTTTGCTTTTGATTACGCATTATTTTTTTACACTTTTGGACTTTCATGTCAGCATTATCAGTGCGGTTTTGGTTACGGCTTTGGTTTTTATTTTTTATGATATTTTTAGAATTTATATGCGAAAAATGATTTCTAAAAAACTCATTCAAAAAGCTTGGGAGATTCATTTTCCTTGTTTTATTTATGAAAAATACTCTAAAATCGTTGAAGAAATATATAAACAAGCCCTAAAAGATGAGATTCCACGCACTTCACTTGAAAAATATGTTTTGGAAAAAATTGTAGAAAAATCAGTTTGATTTTCGAAAATTAAAAATTTTAGAAAAAGCTATCATTCAAAAGGTTGAAAATGTTAAAAATCGAGAATCTTAACAAAAAATTCAAAAAAGAACAAGTTTTAAAAAATATCCATCTTGAAGTGAAAACTAACGAAATTATCGCTATCATAGGACCTAGCGGAGCGGGTAAAAGCACTTTTTTAAGGACTATAAATTTGCTTGAAATTCCTGATACCGGTAGAATCAGTATCGATGAGTTAAAATTAGATTTTGCAAATTTTAGCAAGGATGAAGCCTTTAAACTTAGAAAGAAAAGTGCTATGGTTTTTCAAAATTTCAATCTTTTCATCAATAAAAATATCTTAGAAAATATCACAGAAGCCTTAATTGTTGTCTATAAAATGCCTAAAAATAGAGCAAAAGAAATAGCTTACGAAAGGCTTAAAAGTGTGAATTTAGAGGCTAAAGCCTTAAATTATCCCTATGAATTAAGCGGAGGACAACAGCAAAGAGTTGCTATAGCTCGAGCCTTAGCCTTAAATCCTTCAGTCATGCTTTTTGATGAACCAACCTCTGCACTTGATTTAGAACTCGTTGCAGAAGTTTTAGAAGTGATTAAAAATATAAAAGATAAAACGATGATTATCGTAACTCATGAGCTTAATTTTGCTAAAAATCTTGCTGATAAAATCATATTTATGGCAAATGGAGAGATTTTAGAGCAAGGAGAAGCAAAACATTTTTTCAACAATCCCTCTCATACAAGAGTCAAAAACTTTTTAGAAAAATTGCATATTTAAACCACATAGGCAGTTTTTTTCGCATAATATCTCACAAGCATAGAAAGAGAAAAACAAATCACAAAATAAATTCCAGCCACCAAAGCAATCATCACTAAAATTTCTTCAAAAGATTTGAGTTGAGCTAAAAGAATTTTGGATTGATAAGTAAGCTCTGCAATTTGAAGTCCAGCTAAAAATGAAGTGTCTTTAATCGTCGTAATGATTTGAGAAAGCAAAGCAGGAATGGCTCTTCTAAAGGTTTGAGGTAAAATGATATAAAACAGTGTAAAAAATTTACTAAAACCTTGAGAATACGCTGCTTCAAATTGTCCCTTAGGAATGGAATTTAAACTTCCACGAATGATTTCAGCCATAACCGAACTTGTATATAAAGAAAAGCCTATAGTCCCCCAAAAAGCTTGAGAAAATTGCCCAAAAAACACAGGCAAAACAAAACAGGCTGCAAGCATCCAAAGCAAAAGCGGAGTATTTCTAAAAATATCCACATAAGCACTTGCTAAAAAACGACTGATTCTACCACCAAAATTTCTAGTAATTGCTAAAAAAGTTCCAAAAATCATAGAAATGATACAAGTTGCTAAGGCAATTTTAAGAGTTAAGATTAAACCCAGCAATAAAAAATCTAAATTTTGAGCATTAAAAACATTTTGCATTCATCAATCCTTTATCTTGTTGTGGCAAGTTTGAGCTTGTCTTCATAAGCCTTTGCAAAATATGCTAAAGGATAACAAATGATAAAATACAAAATTGCTACAAAAATATAAGCGGGTGCATAATTTCCAAAATCAGAAGCATAGCTATCTGCGACGGACATAAGCTCTGTTCCCGCAACAATCAAAAGCACTGAAGTGTTTTTGATTAAATTTGCAACTTGATTGCTCATCGGAGGTAAGATATTTTTAATGGTTTGTGGGATAATGATATATCTCATTTGCTGGATATAAGTAAAACCTTGAGAAGCAGAAGCCTCAAACTGCCCCCTATCCACAGCCAAAATTCCTCCTCGCACCACTTCGCTCACATAAGCACCATGATAAGCTCCAACACCTAAAACTCCAATAGTAAAAACATCAAGGTTGATTCCTAAATGGGGCAAACCAAAATATAAAAAGAAAATTTGTATCACCAAAGGAGTGTTTTGAAAAATTTCAACATAAATTCGCGTGTAGGCTTTGATGATTTTACTTTTACTTGTAGCCATTATCCCGCCTATTGTGCCAAAAATTATAGCTATGGCTAAGGCTAGGGCACTCACCTCTAAAGTATAAAGAAAACCTTGCAAAAATTCATCACTATGCTCTAAGGTATCTAAAAATTTCCAAAGTGCAAAGGGGCTTACGCTATTTTCATCATAAAGCCCCAAATGGATGAAAAATTCTCGCAATTTTTCAACAAAACCTACACTTTCATTCATATCTTACAAACCCCAATTCTTTGCTAAATTTTCTATGGCATTTCTGTTTGTTTTTACAAATTCATCAATGTATTTTGCAAATTTCTCATCTCCTTTTTTGCTTACAATACCATATTCTTGCGGAGCAAAAGAATCAGCTAAAATTTCACTCTTGTCATCAACATAACCTAAAAGTATAGATTTATCTACAGAAAAAGCATCAACTCTTTTAGAATCTAAAGCCGCTTTTATACTAGGATAATCTGGAAACTCGCTAAATTTAACTTTTATATTTAATTTTTTTGCCTCCTCATCAATAATCTTTTTAGTCGTTGCAGCCTGTGCTACACCTATGGTTGCACCTTGCATATCTGCTAAAGATTTATAATTTTTTTCTTTAAGCACAAGCAAACCAACAGAATCTTGATAATAAGGTTCAGAAAAATTATAAATTCTCTTTCTTTCCGGAGTGATGGTAAAAGTCGCTATCACCACATCAACCGTGCCATTGTCAAGCAAGGGTCCCCTTGTTTTAGCATTGACCGGAACAAGTTTGATTTTATTTTCATCGCCTAAAATGCTTTTAGCAAGCAATTTAGCAATATCGACTTCAAAACCCTTAATCTCACCTGTGGCTTGGTCTAACAAAGCATAGTGCGGAATATCATTTTTCACACCTACAACAAGAGTGCCTTTACTTTTAAGCTCATCAAGTTTTGAATCAGCTCCAAAAGCACTTGAGAGCATTACACTTGCACCCAAAGCTAGTGCAAATATTTTTAATAAACCTTTTTTTAAAAACATTTTTTCTCCTTTAAAATTAAATTAGTTTTTAAGAATCTTTCCTAAAAAAAGCTTAGCCCTTTGTGTTTTTGGACTTAAAAAGAATTCTTTAGGAATGTTTTCTTCAACAATTGCCCCATCTTCCATAAAGATGATTCTATCTGCAACTTCTTTAGCAAAACCCATTTCATGCGTTACAACTACCATTGTTGTATTGCTTTGTAAAGAAATTTGTTTCATCACGTCTAAAACCTCTTGTATGGTTTCTGGATCAAGTGCGGAAGTTGGCTCATCAAAGAGTATATAGGGTTTTTTAGAACAGAGACTTCTTGCTATGGCTACTCTTTGTTGTTGTCCGCCTGAAAGAGTTGCAGGATAGACATTTGCTTTATCCACAAGCCCTACAACCTTAAGATAATGATAAGCGATTTCTTCAGCTTCTTTTTTACTCTTTTTTTGAAGTTTTATCGGTGCAAGAGTTAAATTTTGCAAAACACTCATATGGGGATAAAGATTGAAATGTTGAAAAACCATAGCACAATATTTTCTGCAAATTTCAATTTTATTTTTATGCGTTAAAACAAGATTATTAACAATCACCTCACCCGAACTGACCTCTTCAAGTCCATTCATACAGCGTATAGTCGTGCTTTTTCCACTTCCGCTAGGTCCTATAATGACAAGTTTTTCACCCTCTTGTATTTTAAGATTAATATCCTTTAAAACATGGTGTTTTCCATAGTATTTATTCACTTGTTTCAGTTCAATCAAAATTTTATCCTTCTAAAATATCAAATCCATTGTTCTTAATTTAGTTTTCCTAAACTATACATAAAACTAGCTTAAATGCTCAAATTTAATTAAGAGCATGTAACTAATGGTAATAGAAAGCTAAAACATCAAATTTTCTTATAATAATTTCCACCGGGAGAAAAAACTTTTTCAAAGAAAATATTATCCGGAATCAAATCAGCACTACCGATATAAAGGCGTCCATCATCATTTAAAATTCTATGAAAATTTTCCATAAGCTTGAGTTTAGAATCGTAATCAAAATAAATCAGCATATTTCTTGATAAAATCACATCAAATTTTTTAGAATTTAAAAAATTATTATCCAAAACATTACAAATATCAAATTTGCAAGGACAAAATTTGCTTTTATTAATCTTATAACTTGAATTTTCTTCAGTAAAAAATTTTTTCTTTTCTGCTGGAGTGAATTTTTGCAAAGCTCTTTCGTTATATATGCCTTTTTTGGCTTTTTCTATTGCATTAGAATTGATATCTATGCCCAAAATTTCAATGTCTTTAACAAAATGTTTAGTTGCTAAAATGGCTAAAGAATACACTTCTTCTCCACTTGCACAAGGAGCACTTAAAACACTTACTCTTTTTTCTAAACTTTTTATGTAATAAATTATCTCTTGAAGTTGCGATAATTCTCTTAAAAAATAAGTTTCAGTGATAGTTACAAAATTTAAAGTTTTTTGTCTAATATCTTTATTAGTCCTCATTTTAATTAATAAATCAGCCATTTTTTTAAAATTTAATTCTTCGAGGAAATTTGGTAATTTTAACAATAAAGTATTTTTTTTATCATTTAAATCCATTCCACATAATTCATTGATAATTTTAATAAAGTGATTCAATTCTAAATCATTTAAAATATTTTTTTCAACCATTTTTTATAACCCCCCCCCCTATAATATTTTTTAAATTTATTTTATAAATTGCAAAATTTCTTTTTTAATAGACTCTAAGCTCATTTGTTTTAAATCCGGATTGAGCTGCTTTGCTCTCTTTGGCATTCCATAAACTACAGAATCTTCTTCGTTTTCTGCTAAACATTTGACTCCAGCTTGATGAAGTTTAAGCAATGATTTTGCCCCATCATCTCCCATTCCCGTTAAAAGAATGGCTAACATTTCGTTTGTTTTAGCAAATGCTATTGCAGAATCAAAAAGTAAATCCACACTTGGGCTATAAGGAGTTTGAATATCTTGCCAATGCGAAACTATATCAGAATGCTTTTTTAACGGACTATTGTATTTAGATAAAATTGTATTTTTACAGCAAATATAAATTTTATTACTCAAATATTCTTTATCGTTTAATACAGAAACTTTGCTCAAAGAATGTTTATCGAATTGCTTGATAAAAGATGGGATAAAATTTTCTGTCATATGTTGAGCCACAATAATGCAAGTGTTTTTTACATTTATATCTTCAAGAAGAAATCTAAGCTGATTAGGACCACCTGTTGAAGAGCCTATTAATACTAATTTCATCACAAATCTCTCTTTAATGATAATTTTTTATTAAATCTTTTGCAATATAATTATAACAAGAAAAAGAAAACAAACTTTATTCATTTAGTTATTTTATGCTAAAATGATGGTTTTATTATATATTTTAGGTGTTAAATGCTAAGAGAAAAAATTTATATTGCAAGTGATCATGCAGGATTTGAGCTTAAAGAAAAAATTTGTGAATTTTTAAAAAACAAGCAAATTTCTTTTACAGACCTTGGCACAGATAGCAAACAAAGCTGCGATTATCCCGATTATGCACATTTACTTGCAAGTAAAATGGACTCTAAAAGCTTTGGAATTTTAATCTGTGGCACAGGGATTGGAATTTCAATTACTGCAAACAAGCACAAAAAAATTCGTTGTGCCTTATGTCATGAAAGTTTAAGTGCAAAATTTGCAAGAAAACACAATGATGCTAATGTTTTAGCCCTTGGGGCAAGACTGATAGGAGTGGATTTGGCATTAGATATTATTGAAAATTTTATCCAAACTCCTTTTGAAGAAGGAAGACATATAAAAAGAATTCAAAAAATTGAGGCGGGTTTATAATGTTTGGAAATTGGCTGATTTTGACAATACTCATTTGTATAACAATTTACTTAATTGTTATGTTATTTTATTATAAAACCTTACTTTCTAAAGAGAAAAATTCTAAGGATTTTATCAAAAATAATCTTGATGATACTGAAATTGTCATCCGAAAATTACAAGTGCAACTTCAAAGAAGTCTAGGAAATATAGACATACTTACAGAAGAGCTTAATAAAATTAAAAGCGATTTAACCTCACTAAGAACAAGAAATTCTCAATATCGCTTAGAAAATGATAAATTAAGACAAAGAATTAAAGAATTAGAAGCAAAAATCGAGGCATTATTATGAAAAAACTGACACAACAAGAGCAAAAATATCTGCTTGAAAGCATACGAAATATTCCGGATTTTCCTAAAAAAGGGATATTATTTAAGGACATCACAACTCTACTCAATAACAAAGAAGCGTTAAATTTCTTGCTTAAACATTTGCAAGCATATTATAAAGATAAAAATTTAGATTTTATTGCAGGGATAGAAAGCAGGGGTTTTATCTTTGCTTCTATGCTTTGTGCCCATTCGCAAAGCAAATAAACTTCCTTTTGAGACTCTTAGTTGCAAATATGAGTTAGAATACGGAACAGACAGCATTGAAATTCACAAAGATGCTTTTAGGGGTATTAAAAAGGCTAAAGTTTTACTTGTTGATGACCTCATTGCTACAGGTGGAACGGCTCTAGCCTCTTATGAGCTGATAAAAAAGGCGGGAGGAGAATGTGTTGAAGCTTTTTTCTTGCTTAATCTTAAAGATTTAAAAGGATATTTAAAACTTAAAGAACTGACTTCTGTTTATAGTGTTTTAGAAATTTAAAAGATTGAGAAAGGAAAGTTGAAATATGAAAAAAATGTTTAGAATTTGTATTTTTCTAGCAATTATATTTCTCGTAGCCTATGGGGTTTATATGTTAATCACAAAAGATTTTTCTTTTGAAGAATTTATCATTGGCATATGGAATGAACACGTAGAAAAATGGGGTTATGTCATACTTTTCTTTTGGAGTATCTTAGAAGGTGAGCTTGGACTCATTTTTGCAGGTTTTGCAGCTCATGATGGAAAATTAAATTTAGCTTTAACTATCTTTGTAGCGGGGATTGGAGGCTTTGTTGGAGACCAAATTTATTTTTATATAGGCAGATATAATAAAAAATTAATACAAAAAAAACTTCACACACAAAGACGTAAATTTGCCGTAGCACATTTACTCTTGCAACGTTTTGGTTGGCCTATTATCTTTATACAAAGATATATGTATGGTTTTAGAACTATAATTCCTATGAGTATAGGTATAACGCGTTATAGTGCAAAAAAATTTGCCTTTATCAATCTTATCAGTGCTTGGGTTTGGGCTACTATAACCATACTTTTAGCTTGGTATTTTGGTGCTTTAATTGAAGAATTTTTAGCTTGGGCAAAGCATCATTGGTATTATGCTGCAATTCTCATCGTGGCTTTGTTATCGGTTTTACTCTTTTCTTTTAAACAAATGGAAAAAGCTATACTTAAACATAAAAAGGAACAACAATGAAATTTGAATTTAGCCATCAAAGTTTAAATAAAATCAAAGCTGATTTTGAACTCGTATTTATACAAGATAAAAATCTTAAAAAATTCGCCTCATCGGCAAATTTTTTTAAACTTAACAATTACAAAGGTGAAGGAATTTGCCTAGATTTAGCAAATAAAAAGCTTTTTATAGAACTTAAAAGCCTTTCTTATGAAGATATAAGACTCGCTTTTTTCACAGCCTATAAAAATCTTGAAAAACTCAATATTAAAAGCATTAAAACCCCTTCTATTATAGGAGAGTGCGTTACAAGAAGTTTTGCTTGTTTGGCTGAAGGCATACTTTTTGGGGCGTATAAATTTGATAAATATAAAAGCGAGAAAAAGAAATCAAGTCTTGAAAAAATCATCATTTCAAAAGATGAAATCAATGGCAAAAAATTTGATTCAGACAAAGTTAATCTCGGTCTTAAACGAGGAGAAATTCTAGCTGGTGCAACGAATTTTGCTAAAGACATAGTCAATGAAATTCCTCAAGAATACACCCCTTTAAAAATGGCAAAAGATGCACAAAAATTAGCCAAAGAAAATAAAAACATACTTTGTAAAATTTATGATGAGAACTTCCTTGCTAAAGAAAAAATGAATGCTTTTTTAGCTGTAAATCGTGCTTCAATCTATCCGCCACGTTTGATTCATTTAAGTTATAAGCCTAAAAACGCAAAAAAACGCATTATCTTTGTAGGAAAAGGATTGACCTATGATAGCGGAGGACTTAGCTTAAAACCTTCAGATTATATGCTTACAATGAAAGCGGACAAAAGCGGTGCTGCTGCTGCAATGGGTATTATCAAAGCAGTTTGTGAGCTCAATTTAGAACTTGAAGTTCATTGCGTTTTAGGTGCAACGGAAAATATGATAGGAGGCGATGCGTATAAGCCTGATGATGTGTTAATCTCTCGCGAGGGTGTGAGCATAGAAGTGCGTAATACAGATGCTGAAGGCAGACTCGTGCTGGCGGATTGCCTTTCTTTTGCACAAGATTTAAAGCCTGATTTACTCATTGATATGGCAACCTTAACTGGTGCTTGTGTTGTGGGGCTTGGAGAATTTACAACCGGCATTATGGGAAATAACGAGGAATTGCAAAACGAATTTTATCTTAGCAGCAAAAAAAGCGGAGAATACACAACTATATTGCATTTTAATCCCCATTTAAAAGAGCTTGTTAAATCAAATATTGCAGATATTAGCAATACAGCTTCAAGTCGCTATGGTGGAGCCATTACGGCAGGAATTTTTCTTGATAAATTCATACGCAAAGAATACAAAGACAAATGGCTTCATCTTGATATAGCAGGACCGGCTTACACTGAAAAAGCTTGGGGTTATACAAGTTTTGGTGCTGGGGGAGCTGGGGTTAGAATGTGCGTGAATTTCCTTATGCATCTTTTAAGGAAAGTTCAGTGAATCTTCGTGTTGGCATAGTAGGATTACCAAATGTTGGAAAATCCACAACTTTTAATGCCTTAACTAAGGCTCAAAACGCTCAAAGTGCTAATTATCCCTTTTGCACTATAGAGCCTAATAAAGCGTTGGTTGAAGTGCCGGATTCTAGACTTTTTGAACTTGCTAAAATTGTCAAACCTCAAAAAATCTTGCATTCTTTGATTGAATTTGTAGATATTGCAGGACTTGTTAGAGGTGCAAGTAAAGGGGAGGGGCTTGGCAATAAATTTCTTTCAAATATTCGTGAGACTGAAGTGATTTTACATATAGTGAGATGCTTTGATGATGAAAATATCACGCATACTGAAGGTGGCATAAATCCTATAAGAGATATTGAGATTATCAATACAGAGCTGATTTTAGCAGATATTGAACAGCTAAGCAAAAAGATAGAAAAACTCAACAAAGAAGCAAAGGCAAATCAAAAGGGTGCTAAAGAGAGTTTGGAGCTTGCAAATTCCTTGCTAGAGCATTTAAATCAAGGTTTATCTGCAAACAGCTTTGAGGGTAGAGAGAGTGAACATTACAAAAATTTAATCAAAGAATTAAGACTGCTTTCTGCTAAAGAAGTGATTTATGGTGCAAATGTCGATGAAAAAGGGCTTTCAAAAGACAATGCTTTTGTTAAACAGCTTAAAGAATATGCCACAAAACACAATCAAGAAGTGATAAAAATTTGTGCTAAGATTGAAGAGGAGTTGATTGGTTTGAGTGAGGAGGAAATTAGTGAATTTTTAAGCTCTTTGGGGGCTAAAGAGAGCGGACTTCATCAAATCATACGCACAGCCTTTCATAAGCTTGGACTCATTAATTATTTTACAGCAGGAGTGCTTGAGGTACGTTCTTGGACTATACGCAAAGGTGATAAGGCTCCAAAGGCTGCAAGTGTGATTCACAATGATTTTGAAAAAGGATTCATCAAGGCTGAAGTGATAAGTTATGAAGATTTTATCGCTTATGAAGGAGAGAGCGGAGCTAAAGAAGCAGGAAAACTGCGTTTAGAGGGCAAAGACTATGAGGTCAAAGATGGAGATGTGATTCATTTTAGATTCAATGTGTAATTAATATTTCAAAGGATTGATTGATGAAGCAAAAATCTTTGATTCAAATTTTTGGAATGATTCCGTTTTTATCTGTAGCTTTTATCAATGCTTTGGTGGATTTAGGACATAAAATCATCATTCAAAATACAATCTATAAAATTTACAATGGAAGCGAACAATTTTTTTTAAGTACTTTAATCAACGCTCTCATTCTTTTACCCTTCATTTTAATGCTCTCTCCTTCAGGTTTTCTCGCTGATCGTTTTCCTAAAAATCTTATTATGAAATTTTCAGCCTATTTCAATGTCTTTTTAACTTCAATTCTTTGTATTTCTTATTATACCGGTGCTTTTCATATCGCCTTTATAATGACTTTCATTTTAGCAATTCAATCCGCACTCTATTCACCTTCAAAATATGGCTTTATTAAGGAGCTTGTGGGTAAAAACTTGCTAACTTTAGGAAATGGAATCATCAATGCCGTAAGCATTGCTGGAATTTTAACCGGAATATGTGTTTTTTCTTTAGGTTTTAACCTGCTTTATAATGCAAATTTAAGCGATGAGCTTCTTCAAAAAATTGCACCACTTGGAATTTTACTCGTAGTTTTTGCTCTTTTAGAGCTTTTTTTAACGCATCGTTTGCCAAAATTAAAACAAGAAAATAAAGAAATAAAATTTCACACCAAAGATTATCTTAAAGGCAAACTTTTATCAAATAATTTAAAATTGATTTTTCAAAATAAAATCATCAGACTTTGTATTGTAGCAATTGCGTTATTTTGGTCGCTTTCACAGCTTTATCTTGTGGCTTTTCCTGTTTATGCTAAAAATATCTTATTTGAAGATAACGTCTTTTTTGTGCAACTTTGTATGGGAATTTCGGGATTAGGTATGATTAGCGGTTCTTTGATTGTGGGAAAACTTTCTAAAAATTATATTGAGCTTGGTTTTATCCCGCTTGGAATTTTAGGAATTTTATTCAGCTCTTTGCTCATGCCTTGTTTGACAAATTTAATCAATTATGGTGTGCTTTTCTTCTTTTTTGGTCTTTGCGGTGCCTTTTTTATCATTCCTTTAAACGCACTCATACAATATCATGCTAAAGAATCAGAATTGGGAAAAATTTTAGCAGCAAGTCATTTTGTCCAAAATTTATGCATGTTGAGCTTTTTAGTTTTCGTATCATTTTTTTCTTATTTTGAGCTTAATGTCATTTATCTTTTTTATCTTGCTAGTTTTATTGTCTTTGTCGGTGCGATTTATATCCTTTTAAAATTGCCTTTTTCTTTAATACGTATTCTGGTGCAACTTGCATTTTTTCAACGTTATAAGCTTCTTGTGGAGGGTTTTGAAAACATCCCTGAAAAAGGTGGTGCTTTGCTTTTAGGAAATCATATTTCTTTTATTGATTGGGCAATCATTCAAATGGCAATTCCTAGACATGTCCATTTTGCTATGGAAAAAAGTATTTATTCTAAATGGTATATTAAATTTTTTCTGGATAAATTTGGAGTGTTTTTTATTTCAGCAACGACAAATAAAACAAGCTTTGAATTGATTGCTCAAGCGATTAAAAAAGGTGAGCTTGTTTGTCTTTTTCCTGAAGGAGTGATTTCAAGGCATGGACAATTGAATGAATTTAAAGGAGATTTTGAGTTTATTTGTTCTCAACTTGAATCAAATGAAGGAGTGATTTTACCCTTTTATATTCGTGGGCTTTGGGGAAGTGCGTTTTCAAGAAGTGATGAAGAATTTTCTTCACGTCATAGGAGATTGAGTAAAAGAAATATTGCAATCGCTTTTGGTAAAGCTATGCCACTTAATGCAAAAAAAGAAGAGGTAAAGGCTAAGGTCTTTGAACTATCCTTTATGGCGTGGAAATCTCAATGCGAAGCTATGCAAACCCTAACCCGCTCTTTTATAAGCAGTGCCAAAAGAAAGCTTTCTCATATTGCCTTAATCGATCCGGTTTCTGGAGCAATAAGCTATAGAAAAATGCTTAGTTTAAGCCTAATCTTAAGCACAATCATCAAGGACAATTCGCAACGATTCAATATCCAAATTCAAAGAGGTTCTTATGCTCCTAAAGAAGAGAGTGTTGGCATTCTACTTCCTGCATCCTTTGCTTCTTCTCTTTGCAACCTCGCCACTTTGTTTGCAAATAAAGTTGTCGTTAATCTTAATTTTACAGCAGGAGAAAAAAACATCCAAGCAGCAATTCAAAGTGCTAACATCAAGCAAATTTATACTTCTAAAACATTCTTAGAAAGACTTAAAAATAAGGGGGTTGATTATCATTTTGCAGAAAATATCAAGGTGTTTTTTGTCGAAGATTTAGTTGATATTTTTAAAAAAGAAAAGGCTAAAATTATAATTTATATGATTTTGGTGAGTCTCTTGCCAAGTTTTATACTCAAAGCCATTTTTTCACCTTCTAAAAACAATCTTGCCATAGCTGCTATACTCTTTAGTAGCGGAAGTGAGGGAACTCCTAAGGGTATAATGCTTAATAACCGCAATATTTTAAGCAATATAGCTCAAATTTCAGATCTTTTGTGTGCAAAAGACAATGATACTATCTTATCTTCTTTGCCACCTTTTCATGCCTTTGGATTAACCGTTACAACCTTTTTGCCACTTTTAGAATCAATAAAAAGCGTAACTTTTGCTGACCCAACTGATGCCATAGGCGTTGCAAAAACCATCCTAAAAAATAATGTGACTATAATGTGTGGAACTTCAACCTTTCTTGGAATTTACGCAAGAAATAAAAAACTTGACGCATTAATGTTTGAAAGTTTAAGAATCATAGTTTGTGGGGCTGAAAAACTCAAACAAGAAGTGCGAAGTGCTTTTGAAATGAAATTTAAAAAAAGCATCCTTGAAGGATATGGAGCAACCGAAACCACTCCTGTTGCAAGTGTGAATTTGCCTAATAAATTTGACCCGGATTATTGGATTTTACATCGTGCAAATAAGGAAGGAAGCGTAGGAATGCCTTTACCGGGAACTGCAATTAGAATTGTTAATCCAAACACTTATGAAAGCTTAAAACATGGAGAAGAGGGATTGATACTCATTGGCGGACATCAAGTTATGGTGGGCTATCTTAATGATAAAGAAAAAACCGATGAAGTGATTAAAGAGATTGATGGGATTCGTTGGTATAACACAGGCGATAAAGGACGTTTAGATGAAGATGGTTTTTTATACATTATCGACCGATATTCTCGTTTTGCTAAAATCGGCGGAGAAATGATTTCTTTAGGAGCTTTAGAAGAAGAGCTTGCAAAAGTTCTTAATACAGAAATTGTGAAATTTTGTGCTTTGTCTTTAGAAGATGATAAAAAAGGTGAAAAGATTGTTTTATTGATAGAGTGTCAAAATGAGCATTTTCAAGGAATCATCCAAGCCATTAAAGATTCAAATATACCTGCACTTTTTAAACCAAGTCAATACATTCAAGTTGAAAAAATTCCTCTTTTGGGCTCTGGAAAAGTAGATTTTAAGAGAGCAAAAGAACTTGCAAAATACTCTTAAAATAATCAATTTACATTGAATAATTTTTAGAAAAAAACATTATTTTTCTAAAAATTTATCTCTATAAACTAAAATCTTATGAATTAAAAAATCAATCCTCAATCTCCCTAGCACAAAATTGATTGAGTCTTTTGATACAAATGATTTTATGAATAAATTCTCCCTTGATTTATTTTTTAACACATTAATCCATTTTAATTTTTAAGGAAAAAATGGCTAAAATCTATTATGAATAGAGTCTCCAAAACGCAAAAGATGTTAAAGATAACAGCTAAAAAAGCTAAGCTTAGCTTTTAAGAAATGAAAAAATTCTTAAAATGCATAAAGAAAAATTAAAAAATTTAGCCCGACTTGATAGAGCTCAAGCGGGTAAAATCATAAAATTTTCATGTTTTTTGACTTAATAAAATCTCCTTTATATCCCTTTTCTCTTAGAAGATTTATAACTTCTTGTTCATATAATGGCACCGCTAATAAAATCAAATCGAGCGATTTAAATTCTTGTGGTTGTGGTTTAGAAATTTTTATATTAGAATTTTGAAGATATTGTCCTTGTTTTCTTATATCCAAATCAAAACATTTTTTGATTTTTAACAAGCAATTTTGGCTTAAAAAATTGAGTAAAGAATTCCCGTGTGCTCCGGCACCATATAGAGCTATATTTTGATAATTTTGAAATTTAAGATTAAGACTTTTTATTGCTTGATTAAAATTCTTTGCAATGTGTGAATCATAATGTTTAAATTCAAGTTTTTTATCTGTTTTGAAATTATTTTTTCTAAAGAATAAACCCATATGCTGTTTTTCATATAAAAAAATTTCATCGATAAGCTCACAACCTAAATCATTTAAAACGTTAATCAAAACATTTTTTTGATAATAGCCACAATGATCATTAAAAACTTCGTAAAATCTGTTATGTTCTATAAATTCATCAAGATTAGGGACTTCAACATAAATAATGCCTTCATTTGCAAGAAGTTTTATCACATCATTTAAAAAATCATAGGGTGTATTGATATGTTCTAAAAGATGCCTAAATAAAACAAAATTAATTTCGTGTTCAAGTTTGTTTTTGACAAATTCATAATCAAAAAAGCCTTGTATGTGTTTTAAATTCTTAGCGTCTTTTAATTCTAACGAAACCAAAGAAGGGTCAATTGTAGTAAAAGACTCAACCTCATCAATCAAAGCTAAAACCATATCACCGCTTCCGGGTGCAATTTCCAAGCAATGAGAATTTTTATCGAGGTATTTTAGGATTTTATTTTTAATCGATTGAATGTTTTCGCTCATTTCCTTAGAAACAATTTTGCGAGAGATATAAGTTTGGGAAGAATATTCATTGTTAATTTGCTCTAAATCAAAACTTGCATTAAAGACATAACCGCAGTTTTTACATTGAGTTAGAGTGATTTTTGCATTACCCTTGCAATACCCCCCCCCCCATAACTCATCTGTATTTAAATAAGGCTTTTCACTCAATTTACCTGAACTAGCAAAAACATTTTCATGAACCCATAAATTTTGTATTTGGTTTTCTTTTTGACATAGGGCACAAACCATTCTTTCTCCTTAAATTTAAAAATTTTATTTTTTGATTATATCTAAAATAAATAATTTATAAATTAAATATTTTTGCCTAAAACTATCTTTTAAAGCTTTCATCAAGATTAAAGGAATTTGATTGAAATACTCTTTTTTTGTAATATTTTGTGATTTGTAAATTTTCCTATGGAGTCGTAAAGCAAGTCTAACATTTGATTTATAAGACCTAAAAAAATATTTAGGAATACTCATTTTTTCTAAATTTAAAAGATTTTTCCTTTCTTGTTCATTTTTAAGATAGCAAAGTCTTAAATATTTTTTTCTTTGAGAAAATCTAAAAAATTCACAAATTTTAGAACCCATAAAAACAATATAAGGAAAATTTTCATCATCAAAATATACATAATCATAAAAATAACACTCAAACTCCCCAAAAATAGGATTTAACATAGTTTGCAAAAATTCCTTAGCTTGAGTTTGAAGAATGTTTTTTAACATAGAATCAATTTCTTTATATTTATTTTGATTGAAAAATTCTTTCATAATAAATATTCGATATGCCATATTTTCTTTATCAAACTCTAAAGCTTTTAAAAGATATTCTAAGCTTTCTTGAATAGGTTTTTTGAGATTTTTACTTAAATCAAAAAGCTTAAAATACGATGCAGCAATTTGTAGATTATGGAATTTAAGCCTTTGTATATTCTCTTTGATAATTTCAAATTGTTTTTCACTAGAAAAGATTTTATCGTAAGAAATAATTCTATCATCTCCACTTATCATACGAATCAATCCTGCAAAGCCAGAATTTTTAGTAGAATATACCTTAAAAGCCCTAGCCATAAGATTTAATTCAAAAAATGCCCTTTGTATATCATTGAGTTTTTTATCGAAAAATTCTTCGCAAGTTTTAACATTTAAGTGAGAAAATTCTTTAAAGGATTTTAGATGATTTGCGAGGATGTGATTGGCTTGTATGTCCTGCCCAAAAATGATGATATGATTGTTCGCTTTTAATTCCATTTGAGCGAGTTCTAAAGCTATTTCGTAAGGAAAAAATCTTTCTTTTGATATCGGAGAATGCATAGCCTGTCTTATAGAATGAGAAAAGACGACTTCCCCCCCCCTGATATGTAAAGCTATAAAATTATGATTTAAGGATAGAGAAATATCATGGACTCTCTTTTGTATGTCTGTAAATTCTTTTGAAAAGGGAATGCTTTTATAAATATTTCCAAGCTCTTCTAAGCACTCTTTTCTTTCACAATCAACAAGAAAATCACTCGGCAAATAAGGACAAGCATAATATCCCCATTTTCTATCAAATCTGCTTTTTTGTTTTAATTGCTTAAAAGTTTTAGCCTTTTTCATAATTCTCATTCCATAAGTAAGTGGATGAGAATAAGAATCAACCCAAGAATCAATACTAGGATTTAAAAGATAATTTTTGATAAAATTTTCACCAAAGATTAGCTCTGCTTTGTCCATAGCAACACCTAAAAAATTCTTATTTTTATCATTTTTTGAGCTTAAATCTGCCTTAATATCAATAGAATTTTCCCAGACAAAACCAAAATTAAATTGTAATTTTTTTGCTAAATAAAGTCCTACCAATATCGAACAAAATCTTTGACCAAAACCATCGGGTCTTGCCGCAACAATCCAACTATCGCTTTTTTTATCCATAATACTCCTCTTTCATAATAATCCTTCTAAAAAATATGAAACACTCTCACTTAAAACCCTTGATAAAAGGATAATATCTAAGGATAATTTTAATAATTGCATTTGAAACCAAATTAATTTTCTTATCGAAAAATAGAAGTTTTCTTAACTAAGACTTGATAAAATAGCTATTGTATCAAAAATTTCTTAAAGAAATTATAATCCCTGTTACAAAGAACTAACAGGGATAAATTTTTAAGCAAAATGAGGTTTAATTTCAGCAATCCATGCATCAATTCTTGCTTCAGTTTGATCTTCTTGATTGTCATTATCTAAGGCAAGACCAACGAATTTTCCATCAACAACCGCGTCGCTTGATTCAAAAGTATAGCCTTCTGTTGAAACGGCACCAACCAAATTTGCACCCGCATCTTTTAAATTTTGAGCGAGTTTTCCCATACCGCCACAATAAGTATCAGAATAACTCTCACTATCGCCCATTCCAAAAACAGCAACGGTTTTTCCACTAAGATTTAAGCCTTTAAAATCAAAGCCTTCCCAATCATCTTGCAAATCGCCACTTCCCCAAGTTGAAGTTCCACAGATAAGTTTATCATAAGAATTCATCTTATCTGCATCGATATTAGCAATGTTTAAAACATCACTGATTCCAAGCTTTGAAGCAATCAAACCTGCTGCACCTTCAGTATTTCCCATAGCACTGCCATAAATCACTGCTACTGACATTAAATTCTCCTTATAAGTTTATTTGATATTGAATACGGAACTAATTTTAGCATAGTTTTACTTAAATCACATAAAAAATGTTTGATTTCTATGAAATGATTAAAATTATCATTTTTTGGATAAATTATATAAAAAACTAAAAAGGAATTTTTGCGAATTAAATTCAATGCTTCTTCAATTTCACTGCAATTTTCCAATTTGTTTATATCGATTTTTTTACTATACACTAAAAGAGCTATTTTCTGCTCAATAATAATAAAATTATCCTTAAAAAACAATGATTTGTCAGGATTTTGCTTAGAAATTTTATCATAAACATAACCCACAAATAGGTCTTGAGTTTTAAAACATATTCCATAAAAATATATTTTTAAATTTTTTTTAAGTTGCATAAAATTCATGGAATTTGTTTTAAAAATTTTATTCTTTTTTATATCAAAATTTTCAATATAAACATTACTTTGAATGCAAATTTTTCTAGCTTTATTAAAATCCACACAAAGTAAATCTTTTAAAAAAAGTTTGAAAATATCTTGTAGATTTTCAGCCTTTTTCGCATAATGAAAAGGAATTTTTAAATCATCCTCTACATTTGCATTGTATTGATATAAAAAAATGAGATTGAGCTCCTTTCTTGCAGAGCCTTGATAAATTTTTGGAATCAATTCCTTGCCATTTGAAAAACCAAAAAACATCATAAAGCCTTGGAGCAAGAAAATTCTCTATCGAGATTAAAAATTTTACAATACTCACAATACACACAACTGACGCTTCTTTTAGCACAAACTAAAGGAATTTTTCTTTTTTTAGCCTCGCTTTTTATTTTTTTCATCGTATTGTGATTTAAAAAACTTGTAAGCATTACAATACATTCTGTATCATTTGGTATGGGTTTGCGATTGACACGATTTTCATTTCTTGCATCCCAGTGTTCAATTTTTTTAGCACCTAAATCATACAAAACCGCCTTTATAGGAGTGATTTCATCTGCACCGATAACTAAAACTGACATATTTTTCCTTTTTTATATTTTTTGATAATTATTATTATAATATAAAAAAATAAAAATATTTTGAAATTTATTATCATATTTGATTTTTTTTAAAAAATAATTTTTAAAAATTGATCTAAATGATTAAAATATCAATTTTTATACCATTTTTACATCTAAAATTTTGATTATTTAATCCAAATAAGAATTTAATTTTTACAAATAAAAAATTAAAAAATTTTTAAAATAAGAATTTATAAAAAACGTAAGATAAATCATTAGATTTTAAAATAATTATAAAAAATAATATTTAATTTTTTTAACATTGTGCCAACCTTTTATATAATGAACAATATAATCAATCACAGCATTTTCTATGGCTTCTAAATCTGCATTGGTAGGAGTGGATTGTTTTTCATTGAAACTCACATTATAAATTCCTCTTTGTTCTTTTTGAATTTTTTCATTGAGTTCTTTGAGTTTTTTCTTCATATTTTTAAAAATCATTTTAAGAGATGGTGTATATAGTAGTATTAAAAATCAATTAAATTTTTAAACAAATTTAAGAAATTAAAGATTACTATATAAATTTTTATAATCTATAGAAGAATTTAGACATTCTAACCCATTAATTTAAGCCAAAATTAAAAAAAATCATACTTAAAGAAAGAATTTTAAAAAAGAAATTATTAAAATTTTTAAAGAATTCTTGCAAAAATTCAGTTTAGAGCTAAGAATTAAACCTATAAAATCTTAAATAAATTTATATTGTTATTCGATTTATCTGCTATTTTTTAAGTTCTAAATTTAAACCATTTTAATCTGTGTTATGATTGATAAAACCAGCTCATTTTAGATAAGTTTTGCAAAAGCTGTAAGAAATTTTTGATAAATCTTTTCTATATCATTTCCACAAACCCGCACTTGTCCAATACTTGTGATGAAATTTGTATCCCCTGCCCAACGCGGAACAAGATGATAATGGCAATGTGGTGCTATTCCAGCTCCAGCCTCTTTACCTAAATTCATACCGATATTAACACCTCTAGCACCCAACTCGCTCTTAAGAATTTTCACACTTTTTCTGACAAAATCACTCATTTCTTGCCAAGTTTCCTGGCTTAAATTTTCAATATTTTCTTCATGGATATAGGGTATAACCATAAAATGTCCGGGCGTATAAGGATAATGATTCATCACCCCAAAACAATGCTTTGCTCTAAAAATCACTTTCAATTCTTCATCACTCTTAAGCCTATTTGCACAATCACAAAAAGGGCAGGTATCTTTCTTTTGTCCCAAATATTCCTCCCTCCAAGGTGCGTATAAATACTGCATCTTCAGCCTTTTATAACTTCTTTTAAAGCCTTACCTGCATCATCTTGACGCATAAAATACTCTCCAATTAAAAAGGCATCAACCCCTAAATGTTGCAAGTGCTTTATGAATGCCTTATCATTCAAACCACTTTCTGCAACGATAATTTTTGAATTTGGAATTTGCGGAATGAGTTTTTCACAAAGATCCATATGCATAGAAAAATCATTTAAATCCCTATGATTAATCCCAATAATATCCGCCCCAGCAAAAATAGCCTTGCTTAAATCTTCTCTATCGTGGATTTCAACCAAAGCTTCAAGACCTAAATGCCTTGCAAATTCGAGTAAATTTTTAAGCTCTTTCATACTTAGAATTTTCGCAATCAAAAGAATAAAATCTGCTCCATAAATCAAGGCTTCTAAAATTTGATATTCATCAAAAATAAAATCCTTTCTTAAAAGCGGAATCTGCGTATATCTGCGTATCATGCTTAAATTTTCAAGACTTCCTTGAAAAAAAAGAGGCTCGGTTAATACAGAAATAGCTGCAGCTCCATTTTTTTCATAATTTAACGCAATGCTTAAGGGGTCAAATTCTGTTCTAATCACACCCTTGCTAGGACTTGCTTTTTTAACTTCAGCAATGATTTTAATCTCACCGTCTTCTTTTTTAAGGGCTTTATGAATGTTTTTTGGAAAAAAAGGACTTGCAGCCAAAGACCTTCCTAGCATATCATAAGGCAAATCTTTTTTTCTTTTTTCCAAAGCGGTTTTGGTTTTTTTTAAAATTTCATCTAAAATCATCTTTCAAACAACCTCTTATAGCTTTAATGTGTTTTTTACTCTCTTCTGATTCTACAAATTCTTTATCATCAAAGGTTTTTTGCAAAAGCTCCCAAGCCTCCTTGCATTTTCCTAATTTATAATACCCCCACGCTAAAGAATCAATATAATAAAAATTATTCGGTTCTTTTTCTAAAGCAAGTTCTACAAATTTCATACCCTTTTTAATGTCTAAATCATAATCAATCAACAAATACCCATAATAATTTAAATACAAAGCATCCGCATCTTCATCTATACCCTCTTCAAATTTTTTTACAATTTGAGCGATTTTTTCCGCAGTGATTTGTTTTTTAAAATTTGCTTCTTCAAATTCAAGAATGGCTGTACGCAATAAATATTCTTTATTTCCATCACGTTCATAAATTTTAAGACTTAATTTTTTTGCCTCATCGAATTGTTTTAAATTTTCATATAAAAAAATTTTAACATTATCTTTCACATCGTATTTTAAGGCAAATTCCAAAGCTTCTTGTTTGTGATTTTGAGAAATTAAAAGTTCGATTATAGCAAGGATAAAATCTTTATTATGACTTAATTGATAAAGATTAAGATAAAGCTCTTTTAAAGCTTTAATATTTTTTTCATTGCTATAAATTTGAGCGAGTAAAATGCAAGTTTTTAGGGTGCAACCATTAGATTTTTTGAAATTTTCAAGTAAAATTTTAATATTTTTTACCTGATTTAAATTCGCATAAATTCCTACAATCTTGAGTAAAAGATCCTCACTTTGAAAATGTTTATACGCAAGCTCATAGTATTTTATAGCATTTCTTAAATCATTTTTAGCAACCAAAATATCTCCATAAATTTCAAAATCTCTTGGGTCATTATTTTTTTTAGCCAAAAGTTCTTTGACATATTTTTCAGCTCTTTTAAGATTTAAATTTTGTAAATCATAAAGTATGCTAAGACGTTTAAGACTATCACTTTGATTGAGATAAGCTCTAGCGAGTTCGTTGAGCTCATCGGCTTTATCAAGCTGATTGACTAAGGTGAGCAAATAGGCGTTTTCTAAAAAATTTGTAACATTATAATCTTTAAAAAGGGCTAAAAATTCATCTCTAGCTTCTTTGTATTGATTAAAATGACTATAGGTGAAAGCCTTCATCACTCTTGAATCAAATTCCTTGCTTTTTTGTTCTGTATAATCCTTATAAACAACGACGATATTTTGCTTATTTGCACAAGCATTTAAAAATATGAAAACAACTATAAATAACAAATTCCTATACATTCTTTTTCTAATTCCTCTTTGTGGTTTTTATAATATTTCCAAAAGGGAAAAGTTCGACATTGACTCGGTCTGTACTCATAAATTTTACAATTTCTTTTCACTTGGTCAAAAAAGATACAAGCATAGCCATCTTCGAATTTCACCTCTTTAAAACTCATTTTAAAACCCACTTTTTTTAAAAATTTTAACGCAAATTCTTGTTCATCTAATCCTAAATATTGCCTTAAAATTTTTAATTCTTCTTTACTTACAAATATATTGCCGCTCTCGCCTGTGCAACATTTTCCGCCACATTTTTCACAAGCTTTTTCATCAAAAGAAAAATCAAAACCTTCTTTAGAAATCATAACTTTTTATCCTAAACCTAGAGCAAATCCTTTGCATTTCATCGCTTAAATTTAAATTTTTTTGCATCAACAAAGGGGGTAAAATTTCACAAGAACTCTTCACTCCCTTTCGAGCCTGTATCAAAACAAGCCTTGCTTTTTGTCCCTTTGCACTATAAACAAAGCGAATTTTAGTCAGTTTGAGCTTTTTATTTTCTAAAATAAAACAAATCTTAGGTAAAGCTAAGGCTTCATAAGCAAAATAAAACACCCCTCTTGGTTTTAAGAGTGAATTAGCCTTGGCAATCAGCTCATCAAGAGGTAAAAAACGCTGAAATTTGCTTATATTTTCATGTTCATTGATGCCCATTTTTGCTCCATCTCTGTAAAATGGAGGATTTGAAACTAAAAAATCAAATTTTTTCTTGCTTGAAAAAACACGAAAATCTGCGTGGAAAACCTGTGCTTGGATATGATTTTGCTTTAAATTTTTTTCAATCAAAGCTATATTTTTTTCTTGAATCTCAAGCAAATTTAAAGTTAAATTTGGGGTGAAGAATTTAAGCAAAATTCCTACAATCCCACAACCAGCACCGATATCTAAAAGCTCATTTTTCACTCCGCAATTTAAAGCAAAATCACTTAAAAGCAAGGAATCGCTGTTGTAACGATAGGTTTGCTTGTATTGAGCTAATTTTAAAATTTCCAAAACAAAACTTCAATGTGTTGGAATTTTGATACGCTTTTGTGAAGATTCTTGCGTAGCATTTATATCTTTAGAATTTTGCTCATGTTCATAAAAATTTTGGGCAAAAACCATATTTAAAAAAACTAGAATAAAAAAAAATCTCAACATTTTAATCCTCCAAAAAAATATTTTAATACTTTTAGGTTAATTAAAAAAATTTATTTAAAATCTAATATAAATCTTAAATCTAAAAAATTTAATGGCTTTTTATAAAAATTAAGTATTTATGATATTATTTTAAATCTTAATATAAAATATTTTTTATTATGCTTATTTTATATAAGTATTTATATTAAAATTATATTTAATTTTTATGAAGTTTAAAAAGCAAAAATCTCACGATTGAAATTAATAAAATATTAAATTCTTAAATATATTTATGCTTTTTATAGCATTATACTTAAAAAAATTTTTATGACTAAAAATTTAATGGCTTATTTTTTGACGATTTTATTGCAGAGTTTGCCTAAATTTTCAATCACA
Source organism: Campylobacter cuniculorum DSM 23162 = LMG 24588 (assembly GCF_002104335.1). NCBI lineage: Bacteria > Pseudomonadati > Campylobacterota > Epsilonproteobacteria > Campylobacterales > Campylobacteraceae > Campylobacter > Campylobacter cuniculorum. The sequence goes on from NZ_CP020867.1 coordinate 575,974, forward strand.
CAGCACACCTCATCATTTTCTTTTAAAAATTGAGGAGGATTTAGCCCCATTCCTACTCCACTCGGTGTTCCCATAGAAATGATACTTCCAGCCTTTAAACGCATTCCAGCACTAAGTTCTTCTAAAACATAAGCGATATTGAAAATGAAAAATTCTGTATTTGAATTTTGTCTGAGTTCGCCATTGACATAGCTTTGCAAAGCAAGTTTTGGCGGGTAAGCAATCTCATCAGCACTCACCAAATAAGGTCCCATTATCGTGCTGCCTTCTAAACTTTTTGCACGATAAAATTGTTTATGCTGTTTTTGAAGATCTCTTGCTGAAATATCGTTAATGATGGTATATCCAAAGATATAAGCCTTTGCATCTAAAGCCTTGATTTTATAAGCTTCTTTGCCTAAAACAAAAGCGAGTTCGCATTCATAATCAAGCTCTTTTGTAACTTCTTCGTGCAAATAAAGATTTGCATAAGGAGCGGTTGTTGCATTGACGCGTTTGCTAAAATATACAGGAGATTGTCTTTCTTCAAATTTCTCACCTTTAAATCGTGCGGATTCTTTAGCATGATCTAAAAAATTAATCCCCAAACAAATAATATCTTGTAAGGGCGTGATGATAGGAGCTAAAATCTCTTCTTTTGGAATTTTTAAACTTGGAATTTTTTCTAAATTTTCAAGTTTAAAACGATATTTTTCATAATTTAAAATGAAATCATTCATATCCCTTGCATCAATTCCTAAATCCTTAAGACAAACCACTTCTTCTTTAGCATTTAAAACCCCTAAACAAGGTTCATTATTTAAAAGAAAATTGAGAAATTTCATTTTTTAACTCCTAAATCTTCAAGTTTTGGCGGAAAATTTTCCAAATAAATGCTACGACTTGGAAAGGCAAAAGACAATCCATTTTTTTCAACAATCCTCATCACTTCAAGTAAAATTTGATGCCTTGCCTCTCTAAAATCTTTTCCTGAAATACTTTTGATATAAAAATCAAGCTCGATATTGATAGAACTTTCGCCAAAATCACTTAAAGTGATATAAGAAGATTTTTTATAGCCCTCTAAATCATCGATTGAAACCAAATTTTGACGATATTTCGTCCTATAATCTCCATATTTTAAGGCTCCATCATCTTCATGGGCAATTAAAGGGCAGGTGTCAATAAATTCTTTCAAATCCTTAACGCAAGACTCAAGTTGCTGTGCATTTGCATCATAGGTTACTCCGACATAGGTTTTCATTCTGCGTCCCATTTGTCTTCTGCTTAAATTTTCAATGTTTGCAGCCATAATCGCGGAATTTGGTAAAAAAACCAAAGAATTATCAAAGGTCCTTATGCTTGTTTTTCTAAGTCCTGTTTCAACGACATTGCCCTCAATTCCTGCCACTTTAATCCAATCTCCCTGATTAAAACTATCATCAAATAAAAGCAAGACTGAAGCAAAGAAATTCGCAATGATGTCTTTAGCCGCTAAAGCCACTGCTAAACCGCCTATTCCTAGCGAAGCAATAATGGCTGAAATATTAAAACCAAGTTGAGATAAGACAAAAAGTGCAGCGATGATAATCACAACAAAATATAAAATTTTTATCGCCAAATTGATGATTTCTCTTTTTCCACTCTTTTCTGCAAATTTTGAAACAAAAACCACTCCATAACTATCCAAAATTACAAGCAGAGTCCAAGTGATAAAAATTGCATAAATAATATAAAACAGATTTGAGATTTTAAGCGGAGTAGGAGCTGGATAAAATGCGATAGAAACGCAAATGCTTGCAGCATAAATAATCAATAAATATCCTATAGGTTTTTTAATCTTTTCAACAAATATACTCTTAATCGCATTAGGATCGAATTTGTCTTTATTGCGATAAATAACTTCAACAAGGAAAAAATAAAGCAAGTAAGAGAAAAATTTCCTAAAAGAAGCAAAGAAAATAATCACCAAAATCGAAACAATCGTTTTGCCGACATTAAAAAAATTTATATTTACAAATTCATTGATTTTATCAATCCAAATTTGAAGTTTAAAAACACTAAAAAAATAATTGCTTTGAAGCAAATTTGCATTGTTTTTAAGGTATTTAAAAATTTCATTATAGGAATTGATAATCAACTCAACTTCTCTTTCTTTAATGTTAATTTCTTCTAATTCTTCAGAATTTTTAATCCTGTCTTTTTGCTCTTTTATGTCATAATTTGTATTTTTTTCTAATTTTTCCATAGCAGAATCTATGGTTTTTACTAAGGTTGTGCTATCTGTATTGTTCTTAAAAAGCTTTTCAATATCAAGCAAAGAAGAATAAAAACTCTCAATTGCCCTTAAATGTGTCAAATCAAGCGTAGTTTTTGCATAGGTAAAATCATTTTTTTTATTTTTATTTTGTAAATTTTCTAATTCTCTTTTAATCTTAAAAAAATTTTTAACTCTATCTTCATCAATATTTTGTTCAGTAATGTGTAAAGGAATTTTTTCAAGAATTTGATTTTTCTTTTTTTGAAAATCATTTAATATTTCTTTACTTGCATTTTTTTCTTTATTTTTATATTGTTCAAGCTCATTATTTAAATTAATATATTGACGCACTAAATTATAGACATCTTCTTTTGTTTCTTCATTCATAATCGCACTTTGATTTTCATCTAAAATTTGATTTTCATCTAAAATTTCAGACTCTTTGGCAAAAGCACTTAAAATCAAAAACATTAAAATCCAAAGAATTTTTCTCATTGTTCTCTCCTATTTTGAATTAAGCTAAAATTTTGTGTTTTAATATCGCATTCGTAAATTTCGCCCGTTTCTATAATATAATACCAAGCATGAATTTCCATTTTGCCTTCTTCTAAAGCTTCTTTGATTCCCGGATAAGTTAAAAGATTTTGCAAGGAATTGAGTAAATTAAGCTTTTCAGTAAGCCATGAACGCATAGCTAAATCCTCTTTTGCAAAAAGTAAAACGCTTTTTTTAATAGAATCTAAAATGCTCAGCCATTTTTTAAAATTTGGAGCAGATTCTAATTCTTTTTCTTCTGCATAAAGAGCATTACAACCTCCACAATTACTATGTCCGCAAACGACTATATTTTTTACCTTTAAAGCATTTACAGCATATTCTATTGCTGAAGTTGTCGCCAAATAATCACTCCCTATATGATAAGGAGGAATGATATTTGCTACATTGCGTATTACAAAAAGATCGCCCGGACCTGTATTTGTAATCAAATTTGGAATCACTCTAGAATCCGAACAACCTATAAAAAGAGTATGGGGGCTTTGTTTATTTTTCAAACTTGCAAAAAGCTCTTTATGCTCTTTAAAATCTTCTTGCATAAATTTAATAGCCCCGTTGATTAAATCTTGCATCATCAATCCTATATATTTTTTAAAAAAATCATTATAACAAAGATTTGGTAAAACTTAAATTTTTTAAATATTTTATTTTTTTTACTTCTTGTTAAACTTTTTATGATAAGTTTTTAAAATCTAAACAAATATAATTAAGGGAGAAAATTATGAGTCTTTATGATAGAGATTATTCTAAATCAAGAGAATTTGCAACTTCACACCCTTCAAGTGAGCTTAGCAATTTTATCAAGCAAACTTATCAGCTTTTTGCTGCATCTTTACTTGCTGCAAGTGTGGGGGCTTATGTAGGAGTTTTTGTTTTAGCTGGATTATTTTTTCAATCTATGGCAACTTTTTGGATACTTTTTGCCGTTGAAATCGGATTGCTCTTTGCTTTAATGTATAAAAAAAGAGAGGCACCGCTGAATTTAGTCCTACTCTTTGCTTTTACTTTTTGTTCGGGGCTAACCCTTGCACCAACAATTATACTTACTCTTTCTTTACCAGAAGGTGGAGTGATTGTAGCACAAGCCTTTACTTTAACTACAGTTGCTTTTGGTGCATTAAGCATTTTTGCAATGAATACCAAAAGAGATTTTACAACTATGGGAAAAGCTCTTTTTATTGTTTTAATTGTCGTGGTGGTTGCTTCGTTACTCAATCTTTTCATTCAAAGTAGTCCTTTGAGCTTGTTTATTTCAGGTGTTGCTGCAATTTTATTTTCGTTTTATATTCTTTATGACACACAAAATATTATTCGCGGAAATTATGAAACCCCTGTCGAAGGTGCTGTGGCTCTTTATCTTGACTTTATTAATCTTTTTATCTCTCTTCTTAATATTTTAAGAAGTGTTAATCGATAAATTTCTATGGGACTTCCCATAGAAATTTTTTAAAATTCAAATCTTTTCAAGCTAAAATTTGCTAATATTTTCATTTTAATTCTAAAAATCTAGGAAGAATTATGATTACTCTTTTGATTATCTTGCAATTTATTATTGTTGTGATTATTTGCATTGCCATTTTGTTGCAAAAAAGCTCAAGTATAGGACTTGGAGCTTATAGTGGAAGCAATGAAAGTCTTTTTGGTGCTAAGGGTCCGGCAGGATTTTTAGCTAAATTTACTTTTGTTATGGGTTTATTACTCATCACAAATACAATAGCTTTAGGCTATCTTTATAATACAGCAAGTAAAGATTCTTTGGCTGAAAAAATTGTTGAAAGCAATACAAGCATTCCTCCAAGCGTCCCAAATAATGCCAATATTCCTTCACCTGCTCCTAGTGCTCCACAACTTTCAAATGATACAAATGCTACAAATTAAAGGAAAACGATGTTGAATGAAATTTTTAATAAACAAAAAAGTCAAAATGAAAAGAGTCTTGAAGCCTTGAAAAAGGAATTTACAACCTTAAGAACAGGCAAGGTGAATATCCATATTTTAGACCATATCCTTATAGATTATTATGGTTCTCAAACTCCTTTAAATCAAGTTGCAACCATACTTGCAAATGATGCTTCAACTCTTAGCATCACTCCTTGGGAAAAAACAATGCTCAAAACGATAGAAAGTGCTATCGCAGCAGCTAATATCGGAGTTAATCCTAACAACGATGGGGAAAGTGTAAAACTTTTTTTCCCTCCTATGACAAGAGAACAAAGAGAAGAAAATGTCAAACAAGCTAAAGCTATGGGTGAAAAAGCTAAAATTTCTATAAGAAATATAAGAAAAGATGCAAATGATTCGATAAAAAAACTTGAAAAAGACAAAGCTCTTTCAGAAGATGAAGCCAAAAAAGCCTACGATGAAGTGCAAAAACTTACGGATAATTATATTACAAAAATTGACGAAAGTGTCAAAAATAAAGAAAGTGAGCTTTTAAAGGTTTAAGAATGAATCTAGAATCAATTTATAAAGAATGCAAGGCGTATTTAAGCGGACATTTTTTGTTAAGCTCGGGCAAACACTCCGGATTTTATTTACAAAGTGCAAAGGTTTTAGAAAATCCTCAACTTGCCGACAAGCTTTGTAAAGAATTGAGCTTAGTAATAGAACAATATGGGCTTGATTTTGATAGCATTTGCTCTCCTGCTTTAGGGGGCATACTTGCAGGATATGAACTCGCAAGAGCGTGTAAAAAAAGATTTATTTTCACTGAAAGAGTCAATGGAAAAATGACTTTAAGAAGAGGTTTTGAGGTCAAAGATAAAGAAAAATTCATAATTTGTGAAGATATTATCACCACAGGTGGAAGTGCCTTAGAAAGTGCCAAAGTTTTAGAGGATTTAGGTGCAGTGGTTGTAGGTTTTGCAGCTTTAGCAAATCGCGGTTTTTGTGCAGTTAAGAATCTTAATACAAATTCTAAAGTCAATGCTAAACTCCCCGAAAATTTACCTCTATTTGCCTTAGGAAATTTTGATTTTGAAATCTATGATGAAGAGCATTGCCCTTTTTGTAAAGAAGGCAGCAAGGCTGTAAAACCCGGAAGTCGCACAAATTAATGAAAACTAAAGCAAAAATTGCCTCAAGATGGTTAAGATTTAGGGCTTTGCTTGTAGATGTTTTTTTAATTTATGTGCCGATTTTGTATCTATTTTATTTCATACTTGGTTCTAAGGAAGCTTTTTTAAACAATTCTTTCGTAACAAGCTTTTGCACTTTTCTTTTTGGTTTTATCCAAGCTTTGTTTTTGGTTAAAAAGGCACAGAGTCCGGGTCTTAGAGCGTATGATTTGTATTTGATTGATGTGAATACAGGTGGGAAATTAAGTTTTCTTAAAATTATTTTAAGATATATAATATTTATTGTGAGCTTTGGATTGCTCATCGGTTTTTTTGTCAGTTTTCTAAGAAAAGATGCCCTAAGTTTGCATGATGTTTTAACGCAGAGTTGCATAGTTACAAAAGTTTAAAAGAAAGGTTCAAATGCAAAGAAAAAGAATTTACAATCCGAATTCAAATGAAACTTTAACAAACAGAAAAATTTTCTCAGGAAATCCCCATGGAATTTTAAATTTTACAAAGGCTAAATACACTTGGGCTTTGAAACTTTGGGACCTTATGGAGGCAAATACTTGGTTTCCAAAAGAGGTGGATACAACTAAAGACGCTTTGGATTATCGCTGTAATCTTACAGCAGGTGAAAAAAGGATGTATGATCTTGTTTGGTCTCAACTCATTTCAATGGATAGTTTTCAAACAAATAATCTTGCTGATAATATCAATCCTTATATCACAGCACCTGAAATCAATGCCGTTTTAGCAAGACAAGCCTATGAGGAGGCTAATCATTCTAAATCCTATGCTGTAATGGTCGAAGCGGTTTGTGATAATACGGATTTGATTTATGAAATGGAAAAACATGATGAGACTTTAAGAGAAAAGAATGATTTTATTTCAAGCATTTATGAAGAGCTTGCTGATGATGTGGATGATAATAAGCTTTTGCTTGCTATGGTGGCAAATCAAATTTTAGAGGGTGTGTATTTTTATAGTGGTTTTACGGCAATCTACGCCCTTGCAAGAGCTGGTAAAATGCTGGGTTCAGCTCAAATGATTCGCTTCATTCAAAGAGATGAAATCACGCATTTGCTTTTGTTTCAACATATGATTAATTCTGTGCGTAAAGAAAGAGCGGATTTGTTTCATAATGACAATATCAATAAAATTTATGAAATGTTTCATAGGGCTGGAGAATTAGAAATCAAATGGGGTAAATACATTACGCAAAATCAAATTATGGGTTTTACCGATGATATTATTGAGGAATATATCCATTATTTGGTTGATCAAAGACTTAGTGCGATTAATCTTGATCGTCTTTATAATGCCAAACACCCTATCAAATGGGTTGATGATTTTTCTAAATTCAATGACCAAAAAAGTAATTTTTTTGAAAGTAAAGTGACAAATTATTCTAAAGGTAGTATAAGTTTTGATGATTTTTAAACAAAATTTAGCCTTACTTTGCGATTTTTATGAGCTTACTATGGCTCATGGATATTTTAAAAATGGAAAAAAAGATCAAATTTGCTATTTTGATATTTTTTTTCGTAGAATTCCTGATGATGGGGAATTTGCAATTTTTGCAGGGCTTGAAAATATTTTAACTTTTATAGAAAATTTACATTTTGATAAAGAGGATATTGATTTTTTAAGAAAGCAAAATTTTTTTAGTGAAGAATTTTTGCAATTTTTAAGTGAATTTAAATTCAGTGGAGAAATTTATGCACTCAACGAGGGAGAGGTTATTTTTCCTAATGAACCCTTACTTTGTATTAAAGCAACCGCGATAGAAGCACAACTTTTAGAAACTTTTTTACTCTTAAGCATCAATCATCAAAGTTTAATCGCAACAAAGGCAAATCGTATTGTAAGGGCTGCAAAGGGACGCGATGTTTTTGAATTTGGTGCGAGAAGAGCTCACGGAGTGGGTGCGGCTTTAGATGGTGCGAGGGCTGCGATTATCGGTGGTTGCAAAGCAAGTTCTTGCACTTTGGCAGGAAAACTTTATGATATAAGCCTGTGTGGAACTATGGCACATTCTTGGGTGCAAATGTTTGAAGATGAATACACCGCTTTTTGTGAATATCTAAAAATTTATCCACAAAATCCTACTTTACTCATTGATACTTACAATATTGATTTAGGACTTGAAAATGCTATGAGGGCTTTTAAACATTTTGGGATTAAAGAGGGGGCTGTGAGGCTTGATTCTGGAAATTTAGCACAATTGAGTAGAAAAATTAGAAAAAAACTTGATTTAGCAGGTTTTAAAAAATGTAAAATCATTGTTTCAAATTCCTTAGATGAAACAAGCATTAAAACCTTACTTAAAGCACCTATTGACAGCTTTGGGGTGGGCGAAAAGCTCATTACCGCTTCAAACAATCCAATTTTTGGCTGTGTCTATAAACTTGTTGCCATTGAAGAAAATGGTATCATCAAACCTAAAATTAAAATCAGCGAGGATCCTGAAAAAATCATCAATCCCCATTTCAAAAAACTTTATAGAATTTATGATAAAAATTCACATGAAGCCCTTTATGACAAGCTTTGTATTTATAATGAGAATTTAAAATTAAGCTCAAAACTAGAGAGTAAAGAGCTTTTGAGTCTCGTTTTTAAAGAAGGAAAACGCACTCAAAAGCCTAAAACTTTAAGTGAAATTCAAAATTATGCTAAAGAACAAATTTCAAAACTCAATCCTAAGCTTTTAAAAGCTAAACAAAAATACGCGATTAAACTCTCAAACAAACTTGAAAAAATCAAAAATTCTCTCAAAGAAAATCATCTTTAAAATGCACATAATTTTGAGCTGAAATTTTCAAAAAGGCTAATTCTTCTTCTTTTAATTCTCGCACAAATTTGGCAGGATTGCCAAGAATCAAAGAGCGAGGCGGAAATTTTTTACCCTTAGTTACTACACTTCCTGCACCCACTATGCTATCCTCTTCTATGAGTGCATCATCCATTACAACCGCATTCATACCAATCAAAACCCTATCTTTAATCGTGCAAGCATGGATAACACAATTGTGTCCTATAGTAACATCATCGCCTATAGAAGTTGGAAAACCTGCGTCTTTGAGTGAGCCATCTTCATTGAATTCTCTGTGCCAAACATGGATTGTGGTTAAATCTTGTATATTAGTTCTTTTGCCGATTTTAATGAAATTCACATCAGCCCTTAAAACGCAATTAAACCAAACACTGCTTTCATCACCGATTTCTACTTCTCCGATGATTTTAGCTCCTTGTGCAATGAAAACATTTTGTCCTATTTTAGGATTTTTACCTTTAAATGCAATCAACATTTTTTCTCCTTTTTAATATAGTATATCTAAAATAATTTATTTTTTTTAGATACAATTACAATTTAAGGAGAAAAAATGAATTCTTTTGAGAAAAAACGTTGCGAAGCTATGGCAGAAGAAATTGCCCATAGAATTTTTATCAATGAAGAGCTTTTTAATGCTTTTTGTGAAGTTCCTCGAGAAATTTTCTCTCCTCTTAAGGCTCATTCTTATCGTCTTGATGCGTTACCTTTAGCGAATTCTCAATGGATTAGCTCACCTTTAACGGTTGCTAAAATGACTATGGCTTTAAATTGCAAAGATGCAGATAGTGTTTTAGAAATAGGCTGTGGAAGCGGATACCAAGCTGCAATTTTAAGCCGTATTATACGACGCGTTTTTACAATAGAGCGTATAGAAAAACTTGCGAAAAATGCGGCACAAATTTTTAGAGAATTAGGATTTAGCAATATTAATGTACGTTTTGATGATGGGCAAAATGGTTGGAAAAAATACGCTCCCTATGATAGAATTTTATTTTCAGCTTATACGACTCAAATTCCTGAAATTTTAATTGACCAGCTTAGTGATGGTGGAATTTTAATTGCACCTATAGTGCATAATGGAAAGCAGTTTATCACAAGATTGATTAAAAATGGTATGAATTTGCAAAAAGAAATTTTAGAAGAATGTCTTTTTGTGCCCATACTTGATGGCAAAGAAGCTTAAATCATCTTTGAGAATTTTAAAAACATTAAGGATAACTTCAAATTTTGCTTTGTAAGATGTTAAATTTTTAGGTATTAAAAATTTAAAATAAAATACAACTTTTATATTAAAAATTGACTCATTTGCTAAAAATGAAGCAAAAATTTAAAAATCTATCATTGAGCTTGAATTTCATCATAATTTTTAGTCTTTTGCAAAACTGATTTAAAATTTTGCAAAAGAAAAATAACATTAAATATAAAAATCGCATTGAAATGAATTTTGATTAAAAGAATTTCACCCAAAAGCTCCGCTCAAATAAGCTCTGGTTTTTTCTTTTTGTGCATTTGTAAAAAAAGTTTGACTTTGTCCAAATTCCACAAGCTCACCCAGATGAAAAAATGCGGTATAATCGGCTATGCGTCTGGCTTGTTGCATATTATGAGTGACCATAATCATAGAAAGATTAAGGCTTAATTCCTTTAAAAGTTCCTCAATAATTCCAGAAGAAATGGGATCAAGTGCCGAAGTCGGTTCATCTAACAATAAAAGAGTCGGCTTAATCGCTAAAGCCCTTGCAATACAAAGCCTTTGCTGTTGTCCGCCTGAAAGTGCTAAAGCATTTTGTTTAAGTTTGTCCTTAACCTCTTTAAAAAGCCCAACTTTTTCAAGACAATCTACAACCAAATTTTCCTCTTCTTGTTTATTTTTAACCATGGCATGAAGTCTTGGCGCATAAGAAATATTCTCATAAATGCTTTTAACAAAAACATTAGGTTGCTGAAAAACCATACCAACCTTTTTTCTAAGAGCTGTTTCATTTTGAATTTTAACATCTTCTTCATCAACCTCAACGAGTCCATAAATTTTAGCAATTTTGTCATTCATGCGATTAAAGCATCTTAAAAATGTTGATTTTCCACAACCTGAAGCACCGATGAGTGCGGTGATTTTATTTTTAGAAATTTCCATATTAATATCAAATAAAGCCTGTTTTTTTCCATAAAATAAATTTAAATTTGTAGTTTTTGCAATCATTTTATTCTTCCTTGAAAATATTTTCTTAAAAATATAGCACTTAAATTTAAAAACAAGACCATAAATAAAAGCACTATAATACCCGCTGCTGTCTTTTCTAAAAAAGCCCTCTCTGGCATAGAGGACCAAGAATAAATTTGAGTACTTAAAACGCTAGTAGGTTCAAAAATATTTTGTGCCACATCGGGTATAAAAGCCAACATACCAACAATCATCAAAGGAGCTGTTTCTCCAATGGCTTGAGCTAAAGCAAGTATAGAACCTGTCAGTATCATAGGCATTGCTAAAGGAAGGCTGACGGCTCTTATCATTTGGAATTTTGTCATACCAAGTGCGTAGGCTGCATTTTTTATATTCTCATCAACACTCTTTAAAGCGGCTTGAGTTGAAACTATAATGAGTGGAAGACTCATCAAAGCCAAAGTCACTCCTCCAACAAGAGCAGAAGAGCGGGGCATACCAAACAAAGCTATAAACACTCCAAGCCCTAAAAGTCCAAACAAGATACTAGGAACACTTGCGAGATTATTGATACACACCACAATCAAATGGGTTATAAAATTTTTTGGAGCTAATTCTTCTAAATAAATCGCTGCACCTATACCTACACTCATACATACTAGCATACATACAAGCATGCATTGTAAGCTTCCTATCATAGCCGCTAGAATTCCAGCGTTTTCAGGAGATTTAGAATCTCCATTTAAAAAGAAAGTTGTATTAAATCTAAGCTCAATCCTTTTTTCTTGCTTCAACAAATCCACCAAAGCCTTTTGCTTATCGTCCAATCGATTGTAATTTTCTTTCATATAAGCATCAACTTCGGAATTTGCTAGAAACCAAGAAGTTTCTTTGATTTGTCCGGATCTTATCTTTCTTTGCTCTGCACGTGATAAAAGCTCATAATAAGAATTTTCACCATTTTCAACCAAAATATAACTTTGCTTAAAAGCTCCAATTCCTAAGAAAAATACACTGCCTAAAAAAATACAAAGAAAGACTAAATTACTCAAAAGTGCAAATTTGCAAAATCTTTTAAAATTCTTTGAAGCTTTTTGTCTTTTTTTAAATAAAGTCATAAATTTTTCCTTTTATGAAAACGATTGATGAGATAAACACTCAATATATTGATCATCAAAGTTAAAATAAAAAGCACAAAACCCAGAGAAAAAGCACTCAAAGTTAAAGAGCTATCAAAAGCTTGATCTCCGCTTAAAGCTTCAACAATTTTAACGGTAACAGTTGTCATATCTTCTAAAAAATTCATAGTTAAATTAGGTCTTAAACTTGCAGCCATAACAACAATCATCGTTTCTCCTAAAGCACGGGAAAGCCCTAAAAGACAAGCTGCGATAATGCCACTTAAACTTTCAGGTAAAATCACAGCAAAAACGAGTTCTTTTTTTGTCATACCCAAAGCAAGTGCAGCATTGATTCTTTTTGTGCTTACGCTTTCAATGCAATCAGAAGACAAAGAAGCAACAATAGGCACTATCATAATACCCATAATAAATCCCGCCCCCAAAGCACTTTGAAAACTTGCTTCTATACCGAAAAGACTGAAAAACCATACTATAAAAGGGGCTATAACAATCGCGGCAAAAAAACCAAAAACCACAGTTGGAATAGCTGCTATAATTTCAAGGACAGGCCTTAAATAATTTTTAGATTTTTTACCTGCAAAAACACTCAAATAAATTGCACACGCTATCCCTAAAGGCAAAGCTGTTATCATAGCAATGAGTGAGATGTAAAAAGTCCCCCAAAAAAGAGCTAAAGCACCAAATTGACCCTCTTTACTTTCACCATCGGCTCCTACAAACGCAACATCGGCTGTCCATTGAGATGAAAATAAAAAAGTAAAAACGCTTTCTCTTTGAAAAAATTTCAAAGCCTCAATTAAAATTGTGAGCATAATAGCAAAACTCACTACTACGCTCACTAAAGCACACAAATAAAGAATAAAATGAATGATTTTTTCTTTTACCATTAAAATATTTTTCCAGCCTTAATAAGTTGTTCATTGAGTAAAGTTTTATTTTCTATATGTTTTTGCATAGTTTTTAAATCCTCATCACTTAAAGGCACGAGACCTATTTTTTCAAGTTCTCCTCCACTTTTTGCAAGCTCATCGCTTAAATAAATTTTTGCAAAATCAAAAACCTTTGGATTTTTCTTTGTATTGATATAGATAAACAAACTTCTAGCAAGTTTGTAACTTCCATTTGAAATATTGCTCTCATTTGGCTCAATATCATCAATCTTTGTTGCATTAATCTTATCTTGATTATTAACTAAAAAGCCATATCCAAAAAGACCAAAAGCATCTTTATCCACTGAAAGCTTTGAAATGATTAAATTATCATTTTCTCCACTTGGTATATAAGCTGCGTCAGCTCTTATATCTTTATAAGGTTTTTCATATTCTTTAAAGGTTTTAGAGGTATTAAGCATAACAAGCTCTTCTAAGGTATCTCTTGTTCCAGAGCTTGATGGAGGTCCGTAAATGGTAATCTTACGATTTGGTAGGTCCTTATTGATTTGATTCCAATGCGTATAGGGATTTGGAACAAGCTTACCATCTTGTGGCACTTCTTTAGCTAAAGCTAAGAATAAATCTTTTAGGGTGATGTTTAAATGAGGATTGATTTTATTTTGTGCTAAAACTATACCATCATAACCTATCATAATGCCCATTATATCGGTTACTCCTGCTTGTTTGCATGCTTGAAATTCTGATTCTTTCATCATTCTTGAAGCATTCGCAACATCGCTAATATTTTCGCAAAACACTTTAAATCCCCCACCCGTTCCTAAGCTCTCTACTATAGGTGTTTTAACCTTTTTGATTAAAGCATATTCTTCAGCCACAAAAGTGCTAAAAGGATAAACCGTGCTTGAACCTGCTATTTTTAAATCCTGTGCATAAAGTAAAGATGTTAATAATACTGCTGCACTGATGAGTTTTTTCATATTTTCTCCTCGAATTTTTAAAAAATAATGCAAGTTTAAAAAAATTTGGAAACTTTTTGGATACTTTATTGAATGAAAATTTTAAAAAATTTTCTAAAAAACTTTGTCAATTTCGAATCATGGTTGTATTGATAAATTTTTTAATCAGTTTTGAAAACAAGATTGAATTGAAAATGATGGGATATAAGATTTTTTTAAATTTATTTTATTTTTTTAAATTTTTTGTATTATTAAGTAAATAATTTCACTATTAAAAGGAGAAAAAGATGCTTTCAAAACAAGTTGTAAAATTGCTCAATGAGTAAATTGTTAAAGAAATTTCAATCTTTTTTATCAAATCAAATTTTTTCCCTTATCCCCCTCAACCTTTACATCAAATACTATGATAAAAAATACCATTTAATTTTAATTTAAAAATTTAATATTGCTTTATATTTTTTAATATTTTACTTCATATCAAAAAACTTTTTTTAAAAAAAATAAAATTTTTATTCAAAAAATAACCATAAATTCCTTAATCCTCCCTTTTCAGTTCTTCATCTTAATCCCAAAAAATGCAAAAACCCTGCAAAGAATTTAAAACCTCATTAATTAATATCTCTTTAAGTTTCTTTAGCTATAATTTTATTTCTTTTTTTAATTTTAAGCAAGGGATTAAAATATTTGATTCTAAGGGAGAGTTTTTAAAAGAATTAAAATTCTTAAGCTTAGACTTGTATTAAAATCACACTTAAATTTAAAAAGTTTTTGCAAAGGATTTTAAAAAGATTTTTTGCTTGTGTTCTTTAAATTGAGATATTGTTATTTCATTCTTATAGTCAATCTTTGAAATCTAAACAAGTGATCGATTGAGTCAAAAAGCTTTTAAGCTTTTATATTTTTTTCTTAAATTTTGAGAAAAAAGATTAAACAATCCAAATTTTATGGAGAGTTTGATCCTGGCTCAGAGTGAACGCTGGCGGCGTGCCTAATACATGCAAGTCGAACGATGAAGCTTCTAGCTTGCTAGAAGTGGATTAGTGGCGCACGGGTGAGTAAGGTATAGTTAATCTGCCCTACACTAGGGAATAACACTTAGAAATGAGTGCTAATACCCTATACTCCTATTGAACCTAAGTTTAATAGGGAAAGTTTTTCGGTGTAGGATGAGGCTATATAGTATCAGCTAGTTGGTGGGGTAAAGGCTTACCAAGGCTATGACGCTTAACTGGTCTGAGAGGATGATCAGTCACACTGGAACTGAGACACGGTCCAGACTCCTACGGGAGGCAGCAGTAGGGAATATTGCGCAATGGGCGAAAGCCTGACGCAGCAACGCCGCGTGGAGGATGACACTTTTCGGAGCGTAAACTCCTTTTCTTAGGGAAGAACTTTGACGGTACCTAAGGAATAAGCACCGGCTAACTCCGTGCCAGCAGCCGCGGTAATACGGAGGGTGCAAGCGTTACTCGGAATCACTGGGCGTAAAGGGCGCGTAGGCGGATTATCAAGTCTTTTGTGAAATCTAATGGCTTAACCATTAAACTGCTTGAGAAACTGATAGTCTAGAGTGGGGGAGAGGCAGATGGAATTGGTGGTGTAGGGGTAAAATCCGTAGATATCACCAAGAATACCCATTGCGAAGGCGATCTGCTGGAACTTAACTGACGCTAAGGCGCGAAAGCGTGGGGAGCAAACAGGATTAGATACCCTGGTAGTCCACGCCCTAAACGATGTATGCTAGTTGTTGGAGTGCTAGTCATTTCAGTAATGCAGCTAACGCATTAAGCATACCGCCTGGGGAGTACGGTCGCAAGATTAAAACTCAAAGGAATAGACGGGGACCCGCACAAGCGGTGGAGCATGTGGTTTAATTCGAGGATACGCGAAGAACCTTACCTGGGCTTGATATCCTAAGAACCCTATAGAGATATGGGGGTGCTAGCTTGCTAGAACTTAGAGACAGGTGCTGCACGGCTGTCGTCAGCTCGTGTCGTGAGATGTTGGGTTAAGTCCCGCAACGAGCGCAACCCACGTATTTAGTTGCTAACAGCTCGGCTGAGCACTCTAAATAGACTGCCTTCGTAAGGAGGAGGAAGGTGTGGACGACGTCAAGTCATCATGGCCCTTATGCCCAGGGCGACACACGTGCTACAATGGCATATACAATGAGACGCAATACCGCGAGGTGGAGCAAATCTATAAAATATGTCCCAGTTCGGATTGTTCTCTGCAACTCGAGAGCATAAAGCCGGAATCGCTAGTAATCGCAAATCAGCCATGTTGCGGTGAATACGTTCCCGGGTCTTGTACTCACC
Organism: Campylobacter cuniculorum DSM 23162 = LMG 24588; assembly: GCF_002104335.1. NCBI lineage: Bacteria > Pseudomonadati > Campylobacterota > Epsilonproteobacteria > Campylobacterales > Campylobacteraceae > Campylobacter > Campylobacter cuniculorum. The sequence continues at coordinate 592,133 of NZ_CP020867.1, forward strand.
GCCCGTCACACCATGGGAGTTGATTTCACTCGAAGAGGGGATGCTAAATCGGCTACTCTCCACAGTGGAATCAGCGACTGGGGTGAAGTCGTAACAAGGTAACCGTAGGAGAACCTGCGGTTGGATCACCTCCTTTCTAGAGTACTTAAGTGATGAGTCTCACAACTATCACTTTAAAATAAAACTCAATAGTCCTTGTTTGGATTTTAAAGATTGATGTAAAGGCTAAGCCTTATCATTATTAGTGTAAAACACAGACTTCAATAAACATTTCATTAATACAAATTTCATTAATACAGATTTAATAAAATTATGGTAAGAATTTATTAGTGTTTTTGAATTAAAACTTATTTTATTATAATCCATTGTTTTATGAATGCATTATAAAACACAGCTTTTTAAACAAACACATTCTTAGCAAGAAATCATCAAAAAATGATTAAAAGATGCATTGTGTGAATAAGACACTTTTAAAACATAATCATTTTAATCTTTGACTCATTGTTTCAATGAATAATCTTTTATAAGGCATTGAGTTTCTTGTTGATAATGTGAAGAAAGAGCTTAAGATGATAAGAATGTTTGATTTTTTTTACTTCTGTGATGATGATATGTTAGCTCTATATTTCTTAGGTATTTTTGCAATATGCATTCTTGCAGGAGTGATTTATGCAAAATTAAAACCCTAACAAGATATTTTCTAAAAATAATATTTATTTTTGTTGATTTAATTCTTAGCATTGTCTCTGCTTTTCATCTTAAAATCTGTTAAGAAGCCATAAAAGAAACTCGTTTTATTCTATATATTTATTTAAAAATAACAAAGATATTTAAAAAGATATTTAAAATATTTTTATATTCTAAATCTTATAATAAGCTTTCTTAGTTCTTATGAAAATAAAATATCAATATTAATCTTAAATTCTAAGCATTGAAAAAAGATATGATATTAAATAATAAAAATTAAAATAAAAAATGATTTGAATGTAAAGAATGTTGTTTTTTAAATCATTATAAATATAAAAGAATGTATTTTTAAAATGATAAAAATCTTTTTTATCATTTTAGAATTGATATAAAAGATTAAGATGATGATTTCATAAAATAATCATTTCATAAGATAATCATTAAATTGATGATTAAATTCTTAAAAAAGTGTTGTTGATTGAGAAAGAAAATTCACAAATGAGACTCAATGTTTAAAGAATTTTAATCTTAATGAGTGAAAAATCAATTGAGAATTTTTGCTTGTGGGTTTGTGATTTTTTTTGGGGGGGGGCTAAAAATTAAAAAAATAACAAAGAGCTTATCAATCAATTTTATTGATTGATAATAAATTGATTGATAATAAAATATTGAGAAAATTTTATAATATATTGAAAGTTTTTTTAGAGAAAAGCAGGCTTATAATTTATATGTATAAATAAAAACTAAATTTTTAAAATTTTTAAGAAATTTTAGATAAAATTTGAAAAATTTAGTTTTTAAGGGTTAAAAAATTGGCGAGTAGCGTAGAATTTAAAGATTTTGTTATGGAACAACTTCAACAGAATTCTTTTAATTTTAATTTTAGTTTTAGAAAAATGTTTGGAGAATATTTTATTTATCTTAATCGGCAACCCGCTTTTTTAATTTGTAATGATATAGTATATGTCAAGCCCTTTGAAGAATTAAAAATTCTTTTAAAAGATAATGAGCTTTCGCGTCCTTTTAAAGGAGCTAAAGAATGGTTTGTTTTAGATATAGAAGAGAGCGAAATCTTAAGCAAACTTATAAAAATTTTAGCTAGAATTTTGCCAAAATATTATAAAAATTAATGAGTAAAAATGCAAAGAATTGTCATTAAAATCGGTTCTCATATTATCAGTGAAAAGCACACTTTAAGCCATGAAAGACTTAAAAATTTGGTGGAATTTTTAGCTCAAATTATGGATAAATATGAAGTGATTGTCGTAACTTCAGCTGCAACTTCTACCGGAAATACGAAATTAAGTTTAGATAGAACTTTGTTGATTAACAAACAGGTTTTAGCAGCTGTGGGACAGCCTTATTTGATTGCAAGTTATAATGAATATTTAGCAAAATACGGCAAACTTAGCGGACAAATTTTGCTCACTCCTAAGGATTTTAAATTTAAAAAATCAAAGCAAAATGTTAAAAATGTTATTGAAGCAATGCTTGATTATAAAATTTTGCCTATTATCAATGAAAACGATGTTACTGCGACAGAAGAGTATTTTTTTGGAGACAATGATAGTTTATCATCTTTGGTAACATATTATTGCAATGCAGATTTATTAGTTATTTTAAGCGATATTGATGGTTTTTATGATAAAAATCCTCATTCTTTTAAAAACGTTAAAAGATTTGATAAAATAGAAAAAGTCAAAAAAAAATGGCTCAAAGATGAAGCAAAAGGTGGAAGCGAACACGGAACAGGCGGCATAATTACAAAGCTTAAAGCAGCTCGGTTTTTACTCGGTAAAAATAAAAAAATGTTTTTATGCAGTGGTTTTGATCTCAAAGTTGCAAGGACTTTTTTGCTTGAAAATAAACAAATTGGCGGCACTTTATTTGAAAAACTTGATGCATAAAATTGATTTAAAGCTTTGATTAAAATTTTTTATCAAAATGAAATCTTAATGACAAAAAAGCTTAATTTGCGATTCTTTGCTTAAAAAACCTAAATTCATTATCATAGAAAATAAATCTGTTGAATTTTTCAAAACGATTTTTTGTAAAATTAAGCTTTTTAAGAATCATTTTAATCAAGCTCAATTTCTTTATCCTTGCTTTGACAGAGATGGCTTAAAAAACATTCTTTGCATAAAGGTTTTTTAGCTTTACAAGTGTAGCGTCCAAACAATACCATAGCTTGATGTAAATGATTCAACTCATCTTTAAAAATTTTTATCAAATCCTCTTCAGTGGCTTGAGCTGTCTTAGCCTTACTTAATCCCAAACGATGAGAAACACGAAAGACATGAGTATCCACAGCCATAAGATTTGCCCCGCACCATTCGATTAATACAACATGGGCTGTTTTTTGTCCCACACCTGCTAAGGATTTTAGTTTTTCTTCATCGAGTGGAATTTCTTCGTTAAAATCATTGCATACGGCTTGAGCCATTTTGATGAGATTTTGTGCTTTATTATTAAAAAATGAGCAACTTTGTATATAAGTTTTTAAGCTTGATAAATTAGCATTTGCTAAAGATTTTATATCCGGATAAGCTTTAAAAAGTTTAGGAGTGATGAGATTAACTCTTTTATCCGTGCATTGAGCTGAAAGCATGACGCAAACGATAAGTTCGTAAAGATTATTGAATTTAAGCTCGGTTTTAGCTCTATCAAAATGTTTTAAAAAAAGTTCTTTGATTTGTAAATTTCTTTTCATTTTTTTATTTTAGTTAATTAGCTTTAAACTAAGTTGAGATATAATAACTCTTAAATAAATATTTTTTACAAAAGGAAGAACTATGAAAAAAATTTCTTTAATTGCGGCAAGTTTGATTGTGAGCGTAAGCCTTAATGCAGCCACAGTGGCTACTCTTAATGGTAAAAATATCAGTGATACAGAAATCAATGAGGCTTTTGCACCAGTGCTTAGAGGGCAAGATTTTAAAAATCTTCCAGAGCAACAAAAAAAGGCTTTAATCAATGAATACATCGCACAACAATTATTTCTAGAAGATGCTAAAAAACAAAATTTAGAAAAAGATTCCCTTTATAAAGAAGAGCTTGAAAAGGTTAAAGATGCGGTTTTGCTTAAGGTTTATCAAGAAAAACTTTTTAGCACAATTAAAATTGATTCTTCAAAAGTTAAAGCCTATTATGAGCAAAATAAAAATGAATTTGTTAAACCTGCGAGGGCTAAAGCCAGACATATTTTAGTTGAAAGTGAAAAAGAGGCAAAAGATATTATCTCTCAACTTAGTAATTTAAAAGGTAAGGCTTTAGAGGATAAATTTGCCGAAATTGCAAGGGAAAGATCGATCGATCCGGGTTCTGCTACTCAAGGAGGAGAGCTTGGTTGGTTTGATCAATCTAATATGGTAAAACCTTTTACTGACGCTGCGTTTTCTCTTAAAAATGGAGAAATGACAAAAATTCCTGTAAAAACAAATTTTGGTTATCATATCATCTTAAAAGAAAATTCTCAAGCAAAAGAGCAAGTTAAATTTGATGAAGTTAAAAAAGGCATAGAAAATAGATTAAAGCTTGAAGAATTACAAAAACTTATGGCTGAAAAAGGTAGAACTTTGTTTCAAAATTCTAAGGTGGAATACAAATAATGGGTGTTTTGAATTTAGTTAAAGCTGGTGTTGTTAGTGGTGATGAGCTTAATAAAGTCTATGAATATGCTAAAACAGAAAGCTTTGCTATCCCTGCAGTTAATGTTGTAGGGACAAATTCCATCAATGCAGTTTTAGAAACCGCTAAAAAGGTCAATTCACCTGTAATCATCCAGTTTTCTAATGGAGGGGCGAAATTTTATGCAGGAAAAAATTGCCCCAATGGCGATGTTCTAGGAGCAATCAGCGGAGCAAAACATGTGCATTTGCTTGCTAAAGCTTATGGAGTTCCTGTGATTTTGCATACAGATCACGCCGCGAGAAAGCTGCTTTCTTGGATTGATGGACTTATTGATGCGAATGCTGAATTTAAAACTCAACATTCTCAAGCTCTTTTTAGCTCTCATATGCTTGATTTAAGCGAGGAGAATTTAGAAGAAAATTTAAGCACTTGCGAAGAATATCTTAAAAGACTTGATTCTTTAGGAATTTGTCTTGAAATTGAGCTTGGTTGCACAGGTGGGGAAGAAGATGGAGTGGATAATACAGATATTGATAATTCTAAGCTTTACACTCAACCGCAAGATGTAGCTTTAGCCTTTGAAAGATTGAGTAAAATCAGCGATAAATTTTCTATAGCGGCAAGTTTTGGTAACGTGCATGGAGTCTATAAGCCCGGCAATGTGAAATTAAGTCCAGAAATTCTTAAAAATTCTCAAAAATATATCAAGGATAAATTTAAACTGACAAAAGATAAGCCTATTAATTTTGTTTTTCATGGAGGAAGTGGAAGCGAATTAAGCGATATAAGAGCGGCTGTGAGTTATGGTGTGATTAAGATGAATATCGATACAGATACTCAATGGGCATTTTGGGACGGAGTTCGAGGATATGAGTTCGAAAATAGAGCCTATTTGCAAGGGCAAATTGGCAATCCGCAGGGTGAAGATAAGCCTAATAAAAAATATTACGACCCAAGAGTGTGGTTAAGAGCGGGTGAAGAAAGTATGATTAGGCGACTTGAAATTGCTTTTGAAGATTTAAATTGCGTTAATAGAAATTAAAAACTAGCTTGAATGAGCTAGTTTTTGGATTGATTTTATTTTAAGATTTAAATCTTAAAATAAAATCAATTTATTAAGGTCATTCAATGGATATAAAATCTGAAGAAGTTTTAGAGCTTGTTTTACCTGAAGGTAAAGAAAGAAAGAGTTCTTTAGTTTATTTTAAAATTATTTTTATCCCAGCTTTACTCTATGTTTTTATTTTACTTGGATATTTTAAAATCATTCATTTTAAGATTGAAATTCACACAGTGATCATGACAGGAATTATTTTTTTAGCAGCTTTGATTTTCTCACGACATAGTGCAGAATACGCTTATAGCATTTTTGAACAACAAAAAGATGAATTCAGACAAGCCTTAAAACGTTATATAATGAAAAATTTTTTAACAATCGGTAAGGATACAAAATCTAATGCAAATTTCGATGATTTTGCTTATGCCTATATCAAGGGTGCAAGAAATGAAAATTTTGCTTCTATAGGTGCAACCATCTTTCCTATGATGGGAATTTTAGGAACCTTTATAAGCATTGCTGTATCTATGCCAAATTTTAACTCAAGCGATACACAAGCTTTGGAGCAAGAAATTGCCGAGCTTTTAAGCGGAGTTGCTACAGCATTTTATGTTTCTATTTATGGAATTTTTCTTGCTTTGTGGTGGATGTTTTTTGAAAAATACGGCACAAGTAAGATTAATAAACTTTTAAATCGACAAAAGAATGCTACAAGCGGTTTTTTTTGGACTAAAGAAGAGCTTGATCAAAGATATTTAAATGAGAGTTTAAAACATTTTGATAAAATCGGCGTGATTTTTCAACAAGTAAGCAGTGATGATTTTTTTTCTGGACTTGATAAAACAATTGAACGTAAATTTGGTCTGTTTCAAGATATGTTAAATACTGAAGAAAAAGCTATTAGGATTAGTAGTGAGCATATTAAACAAACGATGGGAGAGTTGAGCAAAGCTCAAAGAGATCAAAGAGATTTAGGCAAACTTTATGGAGAAATGCTCAATGCTATTAGCACCTTAAGTCAAAATTTAAGAGATATTAATACAAGAATGTCCGAACAATACAATCGTTTGCTAGATATCAGCACTGAAAAAATCACTCATTTTGATAAAACTTTGATTAATTTTGATGAAAGGGTTGAAAGATTTGAAAAGAATTTTGAACTCTACGAAAAATTTATGCTTGAAAATCAGGAAAAAATATTCAATGGTTTTAAAACGAGTCTTTTTGAGGGAATGCAACAATTTAAAGAAATTTATGAAGAAGAAAGAAATATCGATGATAAAATAGAAATGATGGACGGACTTAAAAAAGAAATTCAAGCCTTAGATGATGAAACAAATCAAACATTGATGAAGCTTGAAAATAGCGGTTTAAGTCAAGCAATCAAACAAGATGCACAAAACAATACTGATGCGAAATTACAAATGCAAGATGAAACCGATTTAAATGACCAAAATAAAGAAAATGAAAAAAACGAGGACAAAGAAAACTCTCAAACTAAAGAAAATCAATGAAAAATGATGTAAAAGAAGACAGCAATTTTTGGGTGGCTTATGCAGACTTGATGGCGGGTTTGCTTTTTGTTTTTATTCTTTTAATAGGAGCTATCGTCGTAAAATACGTGTTTTCTCAAAATGATTTAGAGGTCATAAAAGAAAATTTAATCAAACAAGAAGAGCATTTAGAAGAGAATAAAAAAGAGCTTAGAAATAAAGAATCTATCGTATTTGAATTGAGTTCAGCTTTGAGTCAATTAAAACTTGATTTAAACCAGACTTCAAATTCTTTAAATCTTATCAGTCTTGAAAAAGCAGCACTTGAGGCTAATATTACAAATTATGAGAGATTAAGCAAAGATTTAAATTCTCATCTGGATAGCAAAGACAAACAAATTCTTATCTTGTTAGGACAGCTTGAAAAAAAAGATGAAGAAATTAAAAAATTACGCAATAATTTTAAAGAAGCTAAAGAAAAAGTGCAAGGTTTAAATCTTATTCGAGAAAATTTAAGTAAAGAACTTAAGACCAAACTTGATAGCAATATCAGCATTAATGAAAAAACAGGGTCAATCTCTTTGCCTTCTGAAGTGCTTTTTGATAAAAATTCTTATATGCTTAAAAATGAAGCCAAAGCAAATCTTAGAAATATTTTAACTCAATATTTTACTGCTGTGCTTGATGATGAAAATATAAGTAAAAATATAGAAAATATCATTATCGAAGGACATACAGATAGCGATGGTTCTTATATTTACAATCTTGATTTATCACAAAAAAGAGCCTATGAGGTGATGAATTTTATCTATACTTTTTATAAAGACCCAAGACTTCAAAAATTTTTAATGGCAAGCGGCCGTTCTTTTTCAAACCCTGTGCTTAAAAATGGGAGTGAGGATAAAGAATTAAGTCGTAGGATAGAGATTAAATTCAGTATTAAAAACGATAATGCTTTAAAAGAGGTTGAGAATTTTTTTGATTTGTATTGATTAAATTTTTTAACACATAATTTAATATTATCTGCGTAAAATTTTTTTTATGATTATTATCTTTTATAGAGTAGTCTTAGTGTTTTATTTCTTTTAATTACAATTTTATTTCTTTCTATGCAAGAGGTGTTTAAAAATAAAACTTACACAATAAAGCTCTAATAAGGAGGTTTATATGGCGGATAAAAAGGGTGTGGAAAGTTTTTTACGCTGTGTTGGAGATAAATTAAGCCCGGGATAAAAACATATGCTTGAACTAAAACTAGCGGTATGCGGATTTATAAATCAAGATATTTTAAAGACATATTAGAAGTAATCGATTTAACAGCCACAGCAATAGCTGATATTATGGGCTGTGCTGAAAACATTTATTTTAAAAATTAGAAAGTGTGTTCCATTTTTTTAACACTTTTGCTAAAATAGTAGTTTATGTGCATCACATCTTCTTAGAAAATATTTTGTTTTTCAAATTTTAAACCATTCCTCAATATAATTTTCGTCGTTATTATCTTTAAATCAATTTTTAGCTTTTACATTAACAATTTTTACATTTTCTTAAGTCATCAAAAAATAAGAATTCTCAAATACGCTCAAATATTTTTTCTTGCTTAATAAATTCTAAGTTTTAACACCCTTGCAAATTTTTTGTGTTAAGACGTTTTATATTTAGCTTTCTTACGAATCTTATTTATCTCTACAAAGATTTTTATTCATCAAGTCAAAATTTATTCTAAACATTTTTATAATTTTAAATGATTAATTATAATAAAATTTTTAATAAATTTTAAACCTTATAAATTTCGTGCGACATTGTTTTTTATGCCTGAAGTGCAACGATTAAAAACCACAACTTGTAATGTCAAGTCCAAAACCTTTAAGTGCTATAAAATCTTTATCGCAGCTTTGAGATAAGAGTTTAATCTCTTTAATTTTAAAATATTTTAAAATTTGTGCCCCGATACCATAACTTTTAAATTGTGCTGCGTGAGATTTTTCTCCTTGCATAAAGATAATAATCCCACCCTTATCGTGTAAAAATTGAATTTGTTCCAAAAGTTTTGAAAATTTTTGAGAGGTTAAAAGTTCAAAATCACTTCCGCTAATATGAAATTTAACATTTTCTTTTTCTTTTAATTTTCCAAAACAAAACGCAATATGCTGGATATTATTATGGTCTTTAAAGATAAATTTTTGTGCTTTAAAACCTGCTAAAGAAGAGGGAAGTTCTTCAAGAAGTTTAATCAGACTTTCGTTTTTAAGTCTATACTCGATAATATCAGAAACAGCTATCATATTCAGCTCGTGTTTTTGACAAAATTTTTCTAAATCCGCTCTTCTTGCCATATTTCCATCATCTTTAACGATTTCACAAATCACACAAGCTTCTTTTAATCCTGCAAGTTGGCATAAATCCACACTCCCTTCAGTATGCCCCGTGCGTTCCAAAACTCCACCTTTTCTAGCGATGAGAGGATTAATGTGTCCGGGTCGGACAAAGCTATTTTCATTCGCATTTTCATCGGCAAAAATTTTAATCGTCATATCTCTTTCATACGCACTCACTCCTGTTGTAGCTTCTTTTGCATCAACTGTGATTGTAAAAGCGGTTTCGTGATTTGAAGTATTTTTAGGCACCATTAAGGGAAGTTTAAATTTGAGGGCAATTTTTTCACTCAAAGCAACGCAAACAACACCTCGAGCCTCTTTAATCATAAAATTAACTTTTTCTTGTGAGCTAAATTGTGCAGGAAAGATTAAATCCCCTTCATTTTCTCTATCTTCCGCATCAACCATTACAAGCATTTTGCCATTTTTTAAATCTTTAATTGCTTGTTTTACACTAACTAATTTCATTATTTTCCTTAAAATTTTTAAAAAATTATAACCTTATTTTCTTGACAAATGCTTTAATTTTGACTATAATCACAATCTTAAATCAAAAACATTGGGGTATAGCCAAGCGGTAAGGCAACAGGTTTTGGTCCTGTCATTCAGGGGTTCGAATCCCTTTACCCCATCCACAAAATTTGTCGCGAAGTAGAGCAGTGGTTAGCTCGTCGGGCTCATAACCCGAAGGTCGGGAGTTCAAATCTCCCCTTCGCAACCAAAAAATGCATTAAAATTCAAAAACGATACATAAATTCATGACAAATTTATTTTATAAAATTAAAATTGTTGTATTTTTTAAGATTATTTCAGCAAAATTTTTCATCTAAGCATAGAGACAAATGCGTTTTTCTTTTTTTATTCTCTTTCATTATTGTGATGATTGATACACTTGCATATAAAAAACTAAGCTTTATTTTGTGTGTCAATCTTAGTTGATTAACTTTGTTAAAATTTATGCAAATTAGTTCATTGATATGAATGTCTTTTCTCACCTTTTAAGGGACAAACAACCTTACTTTTACTTATTTAATCTACTTTAAATGATATTTTAGCAGAATTTTATCTTAAAAAGCATTGAGATTTTAAGATATTTTAAATTTTTTGAATGAAAATTATATAATTATATATAATTTTAAGAAAATTTTTATTAGAATACTTTAAAGTAGGATTTCATAAGCAATTTACATTTGAATATAAGGAAATTTATGTTTAATCACAAAAACATACTCATTACAGGTGGAACAGGTTCTTTTGGTAAAACTTATACGAGAATTTTACTTCAAAATTATAAGCCAAATCGTATCATTATCTACTCACGTGATGAATTAAAGCAATCCGAAATGGCAAATGTTTTTAATGATAAATGTATGAGATATTTTATCGGAGATGTGAGGGATTTAGATAGACTTAATACAGCGATGCGTGATGTGGATTTTGTCATTCATGCTGCTGCCTTAAAACAAGTTCCTATAGCCGAATATAATCCTATGGAATGCATTAAAACTAATATTAATGGAGCACAAAATGTCATTGAGGCATGTTTTAAAAATGGAGTGCAAAAATGTGTAGCTCTTTCAACAGATAAAGCATGCAATCCTATCAATCTTTACGGAGCAACCAAACTTGCAAGTGATAAAATTTTTGTGGCTGCAAATAATATCGCAGGTAAATTTCAAACACGTTTTAGCGTTGCAAGATATGGAAATGTTATAGGTTCAAGAGGTTCTGTTATACCTTTGTTTAAAAAACTCATTGCAGAGGGTGTTAGGGAGCTTCCTATTACTGATGAAAGAATGACAAGGTTTTGGATTTCTTTAGAAGATGGGGTTAAATTTGTATTGAGTAGTTTTGAAAAAATGCACGGAGGAGAGATTTTTATCCCTAAAATTCCTTCAATGAAAATCGTTGATTTAGCCCATGCTTTAGCTCCTAATTTAGGTAAAAAAATCGTGGGCATAAGGGCGGGTGAAAAACTTCACGAAATAATGATTTCAAGTGATGATAGTCGCTTAACTTTTGAATTTGAAAAATACTATGTGATTGCTCCTAGCATACGATTTATAGATGAAGATAGTGATTTTAGTCTTAATGCTTTGGGTGAAAAAGGCAAAAAAGTTAAAGATGGTTTTTCTTACAGCTCGGATAACAATTCTCAATGGGTGAGTGAAGCTGAAATTTTGAAAATCATCAATCACACACAGGTTGATTAAAATGCTTAGTTATTCTCATCAAAATATCGATAGAAGCGATATAGAGGTTGTCAGCACCGCTTTAAAACAAGATTTTTTAACCGGTGGCAAAAAAATAGAGGAATTTGAAAACGCACTCTGTGAATATGTGGGTGTTAAATATGCTTGTGTTGTCAATTCTGCTACTTCAGCCTTACATTTAGCTTATAGAGTCTTAAATGTGAATGAGAAAATTGTTCTTACCACTCCAATGACTTTCGTAGCAACAGCAAATGCAGCTTTGATGGCGGGTGCAAAGGTAGAATTTATCGACATTAAAGACGATGGCAATATAGACCCAGAAAAACTTGAAAATAGGCTTAAAAAAGATAGTAAGGATATTGGGGCGATTTGTGTGGTTGATTTTGCAGGAAATAGTGTTGAGTGCGATAAAATTTCAGCTCTGGCTCAAACTTATAATATCCCCTTACTTGATGATGCAAGCCATGCTTTGGGAGCTTTATACAAGGGAGAAAAAGTTGGAAGCAAAGGGGATTTAAATATTTTTTCTTTTCATCCGGTTAAACCTATTACCACCTTTGAAGGTGGAGCAGTGGTAAGCAATGATAAAGAAAAAATTGAACAAATCAAGCTTTTAAGAAGCCATGGAATCATTAAAAAAAGGCTTTGGGATAGTGATATGCTTTCTTTAGGATATAATTATCGCTTGAGTGATGTTGCTTGTGCTTTGGGGATTAATCAACTTAAAAAACTTGATACGAACATAGAAAAACGAGAAATTATTGCACAATTTTATGAAAAAGAATTTGCTCAAAATCCTTATTTTGCGACTATAAAAATTAAAGATTATAAAAAAAGTTCAAGACATTTGTATCCTATTTTATTTTTTCCGCAATTTTATTGCCAAAAAGAAGAAATTTTTCAAGCTTTCATTGATGCTCAAATAGGAGTGCAAGTGCATTATAAACCCGTTTATGCCTTCAGTTTTTATAAAGAACTTTTAGGTGAAATTCAGCTTGAAAATGCAGATAAATTTTATAAAGCAGAATTAAGTTTGCCTTGTCATCAAGAAATGTCTTTACAGCAAGCTCAATTTGTACGTGATAAGCTTTTTGAAATTTTAGAAAATTTAGGACCTAAACATGGATAATGTTGTAGCATTTAGTGGAGCTAAATAAAGATGGAAAATTTTCAACAAGATACTTTAGGTCAAATGATGCACAATCTTGCACAAAAACTCTTTCCTATCTGCAGAAGTATCAGTGGTGAGGGCTTCAGAAAAAGCTTGAAAATCCTAGATAATGCCCTCTGCGGGGGGGGGGGTATTATTAGAATTCACTCTATTAAGAGTGGAAGCAAAGTCTTTGACTGGACTGTGCCAAGTGAGTGGAATGTTAAAGATGCCTATATCATTACACCAAATGGCAAAAAAATCTGCGATTTCAAAAAGCACAATCTCCATTTATTAGGTTATTCTCAAGCGGTTGATCAAGAAATAAGCCTTGAAGAGTTGCAAGAGCATCTCTATTCACGTAGCGACATGCCCGATGTGATTCCCTATTATACGAGTTATTACAAGCAACGTTGGGGGTTTTGCCTCTCTCATAATGAGAGGTTGAAGCTCAAAAGTGGAATTTACAAGGTTTTTATAGATTCAACGCACGATAAAAAGGGCGTTTTGAACTATGCTGACTTCATCATCCCTGCAACGCAAAAGACAAACGATGAGATTCTCATCTCAAGCTATCTCTGCCATCCCTCTATGGCAAATAATGAGTTAAGCGGTCCTATCGTGGCTGTGTTTTTAGCCAAATGGCTCTTAGAACAAAAGAGTCGCAAATACAATTATCGCTTCGTCTTGATACCAGAAACTATAGGCTCTCTTGTCTATTTAAGTAAGAATCTCAAAACGCTTAAGGCTCACGTCAAGGCGGGATTCGTACTCTCTTGCATAGGCGATGAGTGTGCTTATTCTCTCATACACACTCCAAGCACTATCTCTCTAAGCGATAGAGTTGCCCTGCATACGCTCAAAAACAAAGCAAACTTCAAAGAATACAGCTTTCTTCACAGGGGAAGTGATGAGAGACAATACAACGCTCCTTTAGTGAATTTAGACATTGTGGGGATTTGCAGAAGCAAGTATGGGGAATTCAAAGAATATCACACCTCAAAAGATGATTTGAATTTTGTAACGCCTAAGGGATTAGCCGGAGGACTTCAAGCATGCAAAGAATTAATTTTGAATCTAGAAATCAATGAAATCTATCAAAGTACAACTTTTGGTGAGCCAAATTTGGGCAAACGCGGACTCTATCCGACTTTAAATTTAGAAAACAAAAGACCCTTAATCACGGATTTTCTTGCCTATTGTGATGGACAAAAAGATGTGCTTGAAATCGCTGATATTTTGGGTGTGCAAGGCTATGAACTGCAAGAATGCATTGAAAAATTGCTCACATTTGATTTGATAAAAAAGATTCAATAAGGAAACGTTATGCAAGTTTTTTTAAAACATAAAGATCGCAGTTACACCAAAGATGATTTTATAGGGATTCTAAGGGATTTAGGAATCAAAAAGAATGATTGCATTTGTGTGCATACGGAGATTTTTAAATTAGGCATTCCTCTAGTGAGTAAGGAGGAATTTCTAAGGATTTTGCTTGAGGGATTTTTAGAGGTTTTAGGCACTCAAGGCACACTCATTATGCCAACTTTCACCTATAGCTTTTGCAAGAATCAAGCCTATGACAAAGTGCATTCTAAAAGCACAATGGGAATCCTCACAGAGTATTTTAGGAGGCAAAAGGGAGTGTTAAGGACAAATGATCCGATTTTTTCCTTTGCACTTTGGGGAGCAAAAAGCAAGGAATTTTTGAGCGAGAATCAAAGCTGTTTTGGTGAAAATTGTGTCTATGAAAGTCTGTATAAAAACAATGGGAAAATCGTGCTTTTTGGCACAGAGCATTTGGGCTATACCTTCACGCATTTCATAGAGGAACAAGCTCGTGTGAGCTATCGGTATTTCAAAGAATTTCGCGGAATCCTCATTGATGAGCATGGGCAGAAGTTTGAAAAAAGCATTTTGTATTTTGTGCGGCATTTGGATAGGAATTCCACCGTGAGCCTAGAGAAGCAAATCAAAATTCTCAAAGAGAGCCATAATTTCAAAAGTCTTGAATTTGGTGGTGCACATCTTGTGCTTATTCGTGCAAAAGAGTATTTTGAAGTCTGTTTAAAAGCTCTCAAAAAAGACGAAAATGCCTTACTTTTAGATTAAATTAAAAAAGGATAAAAATGATAACTCACATTGATGACTTTTTAGAAAATACTGCACGAAGATTTGGCACAAAGACGGCTTTTGTTGAAAATGAAAAGAGCATAAGCTATGGAGATTTTAATATTCTAAGTCAAAAACTCGCAAGTGAGATTGCCAAATTCAAGCTTTATCAAAGTCCGATTCTGATTTTGTTGCCTAAGGGCATTGCTACACTTGTAGCGTTTTTTGGCGTTGCAAAGAGCGGAAATTTTTATACTTTGCTTGATGAAAAAACCCCCAAAGAGAGAATCAAAAAAATCTTAGAAGTCCTACAGCCTCAACTTCTCATCACTTCTAAGGATTTAAATTTTGATTTGAATTTACCAACACTTTTTGCAGAAGACTTTGAGAGTTACAGCATTGATATTTGTGTGCTAAGAGACATAAAAGAGAGGCATATTGATACAAATTTGCTCTATGTATTTTTCACAAGCGGAAGCACAGGGATTCCAAAGGGCGTAAGTATCGCACATAAAAGCGTGATTGATTATACATTTTGGGTTTGTGAGTGCTTTAAACTCAATGAAAACGAGATTCTAGCAAATCAAGCCCCCTTTTATTTTGACAATTCCATCTTAGATATTTTTTCAAGCATAAAATCTGGGGCTTGTTTGCATATTTTGCCTAATGCACTCTTTGCCTTTCCGCATAAGATATTAGAATACCTTTGCAAACATAAAGTTTCTATGATTTTTTGGGTGCCTTCTGTGTTGATTTATTTTGCAAACACAAAGGCTTTAGATCATTTTAATTTAGAATCTTTGAAAAAAGTCTTGTTTTGTGGAGAGATTATGCCCAATAAACAATTAAACTATTGGAGAAAGCTTTTGCCCCATGCTTTGTTTGCAAATCTCTATGGACCAACTGAAATTACAGATGTGTGTTGCTTTTATATTGTAGATAGAGCTTTTAGCGATGAAGAGCTCTTGCCGATTGGAAAAGCGTGTAAAAATACAGAACTTTTGGTCTTTGATGAAAAGCTCAAACTCATAACCAAAGAAACTCCCCATAAAAAAGGAGAGCTTTTTGTACGTGGATGCAGCTTGTCTTTAGGCTATTACAACGATAGAGAAAAGACAAGAGCGGCTTTCTTGCAAAATCCTTTGCATAAAAATTATTTGGATTTACTCTATAAAACAGGTGATATTGTCGCATATAACGAATTTGGTGAGTTATTATGCTATGGCAGAGTGGATTCTCAAATCAAAGTTCAAGGGCATCGCATAGAGCTTGGCGAGATAGAATCCGTGATTAATGCTTGTGAGAATGTCAAAAATAGTGCTTGCATTTTCAAAGAAGAAATCATTTGCTTTTATGAAAGCACTTGTGAGCTTGACTTTAAAGCCTATCTTAAAGACAAACTTCCAAGCTATATGTTTCCTAAGAGATTCATAAAAGTAGAGAGCTTTAAACTCAATGCAAATGGCAAGATTGACAGAAAGGCTTTAAATGAGCTTTGAAAAAATCTATATCATAGGCAAAGGCAGAGTGGCTAAGGTTTGTGCAAAAATTGCCACGCAGTTTTTTTCTCAACAAGTTTTTGAAATCACAGAACAAGACACAAAAGAGCTTGACAGATTCTTTTCACAAATCAAAAATGCACTCATCATCTCTGCAAATAATTTTTATATCTTTAAAAAAGAATGTGTCAAAAATAACCAAATCATTAATTATCATAATTCTTTGCTTCCAAAGCATAGGGGTTTAAACGCTCATATTTGGAGTATTTTTAAAAATGACAAAAAGAGTGGAATCACTTGGCATAAGGTTGAAGAGAGCATTGATACAGGTGATATTTTAATACAAAAAGAAATTCTGCTTGATGAAAATATTTCGGGCATTAATCTCCTTAGAAAACAGCACGAACTTGCTATTGAATCCTTTGAGGAGGGACTAAGCAATCTCATCTCAAATCAAAGCATCCCACAAAAGTGTGCGTTAAATGAGGCTGTTCTCGGGGGGGGGGTATTTAATAGAAAATTACCTAATAATGGCTATTTAAAGCTTTCTTGGAATGCTCCAAAAATCCATCGTTTCTTAAGAGCTATGGAGGGCAAACGAAAGGCAAAAATAAAACTTTTAGGAGGTGAATTTGAAATTTTGTTTTATGAATGTGATGTAAATTGCATTCATTTAGTATTAAATCAACAAATCAACTTAAACATAAAAAGGAGTAAAAATGCAAACCATCAAACAACTTTTCATTAATATCGGAAGAACAGACATTAATGAGAGCATGCAAAATCTCGTCAGTGATGATATCATTGATAGCATTGACATTATGGCATTAGTCGCAGAGATAGAGAGATTCTACAAGGCTCCTCTGTCAGCGGAATTTATAGTGAGTGAGAATTTTGAGAACTTCACCAAAATCTCTGCTATGCTCAAAAAAGCCTATGGACAAGCCTAATGAAAGCTTTTTTGCATATTGGCACCACAAACACGGGCAATCAAGAAAAACAAGGTTTTTTAATGCAAAATCAAGAATTGCTTTTGCAAAAGGGTTATTGCTATGCTAAGAGCTTAAGGGTAGCGAATAGACATTGGGCTTTGGTGGATATGGTTTTAGAGCTTGTCAATAAAACACATTTAAGCAAAAATGTCCTCAATGATTTGCAAAACATACGTCTTAAAGAAGCGGTGAGGACATTTGAAAAAGAAAGGGAGGAACACAAAGATAAGATTTTTATTTTTTCTGCAGAGGGTGTGGTATGGGATTTTTCTAGCAAGAGGCATTTTGAGATTCTAAAGTCAATTATGGAAAATTTGGGCTTTGATGAAATCAAATGTATCGTGTATTTTAGGGAAATAACAAGCTATTTTAATTCACATTGCTCACAAGATATCAAAAACAATATGGGCTTTTATTCTGCGGATTTTACTCCCGATAAGCATCCAAGAAAATGGATTTTTGATTATAGAGGCATTTGTGAGAATGTTACAAGCTATTTTGGCACAAACAATCTCATCGTGCGACTTTTACGTGAAGATTATGTTGGGGGAAATATGATAAGTGATTTTTTGCATCACTTAGGAATTGCTTGGGATGAATCCTTCAAACCAGCTAAGACAAAAAATGAGAGTTTCTCACTTCTAGGAATGGAGATTATGAAAAGGCTTAATCAAAAGGCACAAAATGAGCCAAATTTTAATTCTATACTCTATTTTTCAAGAAAGATTTTTGAAGGTTCTAATGAAGACAGACTTAGATTCAATGCTCCTAAAGACTTAGCAAGAGCCTATGAAGAATATTATGCCCCTGCACTTGAATGGGTAAGAGAGAGATATTTTCCGCACAAAAAGACGCTTTTTTCACCGATTGATTGGGAGAATTATAAAGAAAATTACACCCTTAAAGACATTAAGAGCTATGATTTTGATAAAATAGTGGATTTTATGGTACAAATCATTGATTCTAAAAATACAATCATAAAAAACGCTCTAAGGAATAAGCCATGAATCTAGTCCTTGAAGCACATGATATAAGAGCCATAAGCATTGTTTTTCCGCTCAATCCCCATCAAGAAAATGA
This sequence comes from Campylobacter cuniculorum DSM 23162 = LMG 24588, assembly GCF_002104335.1. NCBI lineage: Bacteria > Pseudomonadati > Campylobacterota > Epsilonproteobacteria > Campylobacterales > Campylobacteraceae > Campylobacter > Campylobacter cuniculorum. The sequence continues at coordinate 610,421 of NZ_CP020867.1, forward strand.
AATGCAAATGTGTAAAATCACTCCGCAAAAACTTGAGCTTTTGCGGACAAATAGCGGAATCAAAAGGCATTTTAGTGCAGATGAAAACACATTTTCAAGCGACTTAGCGTGTGAGGCGTTAGGGACGCTTTTAAGAGAGAATATTTTGCACAAAGATGAGCTTGATATGTTGCTTATCTGTAGCTTTTCTCCTGATTTTTTAGCTCCTGCTATGAGTTCTTTAGTTGCAAAAAACTTGCAGTTAAGCTCACACACATTGTGCGTGGATATTGTCGGATTTTGCCCGAGTTTTTTGAGTGCTTTGAGTCAAGCCTTTTTGTTTCTTAACCATAAGGACATTTCAAAAATCGCCCTCATCTGTACTAATACTAAGAGCAAAAAGATTCCTCCCACAGATAAAATCACCTATTTAAACAATTCTGATTCCGCAAGTTGTGTGCTTTTAGAAAAGTCAAGCAACCCAAACAAAGCCGCATTTTCTCAAAAGATTTTTCCCGCCCTTGCTTGCGAGGAGACGAAGCCACTTAGGGCTTTTAATGCAAATGCCAATGATTTTATTGAAGTTAATGCCTCTTTAATTCTTACTTTTGTGAGTGAAAATTTCCCCCTGTTTTTTGAGGAATTTTTGACCTCTCACAAACTTAAAAGAGAGGCGATTGGCCAATTTTTCTTCCAAAGTCCCAATGTGTTTGTCAAAGAAAAGCTTATGCAAAATCTCCATCTCAATCTCCCCAGCACAGATGAAACATTAGAAAATTTTGGGGACACTACGATAAACAAACTCCCCATAGACCTTGCACTCTGTGCAAATCTGGATTCCAATTCTGCGGGGGGGGGTATTTGCCTCAAAACATTCATCTCAAAACTCCTCTTAAGAGACAAAAAGTCCTTCTTGCGTCCTTTGGCACGGGAATTACCTTTAATGCCATGTGCTTAGAGCTTGATTTTCCTCAAATCAAAAGTTTTTTCACCTTTAAAGAATTTTGATTTTTGCCTATAGAAGTTTTTCTTAAGTTTCTATAGGCTACATTGTGCGGAAAATTTTGTTTTAAGGAGAAAAGAATGCAAAAATATCTTAAAAAAATTTCCGATCCGAGAATTGTCGGGATTTTTAGCAAGAGCGGATTAGGACTTGCTGCGATTTTATTAATCACAGGTTGCGATTCTAATTTATAATGACACGAAGTCTGGTTTCTTTACATAAGAATTATTTTATAAATAAAACCTTGCAAGAAACTTTGCCACTTAGTGTTTATAAAAAGGGTTTGGAAATTATTAGACTTAATAATAAGCTATTTTTATATGATATTTTTACAGATTTTTCTAAGTTTTTCAGCGAATTTTGTGCATTCAATGCACTAGAGATTGATATTTATTTTATTTCAGTCTTCAAATATCTTTTTTTATAAAAAATTGCGGCAAACGCTTAATTTAGACTCTAATAAGGTCTATAATCGACAAGACTTTGCTTATTGCATATTAATTATTTTTTTATTTGGCTCTTTATTAAAGAAATTTTTGAGTTTTTAGAATTTTAAAATTCTGATAAAATGTGGAGAAGATGACCCTAATAATATTGCTTTATTTAGCTTTGGTGTAGGAATTGTAATTAGTGCTTTGAGTTTTGAGATTGATTTTAAAAGTCTTAAAATAAGGGTTGAATGCTAAATTTTAAGTCCAAATTTATAAATTTTTAGATAGAGTAGAGTTTTTTTAAAAGGGCTTTGATATGAAAAATCTTTGCATTATCCCTGCTCGTGGAGGTTCTAAAAGGATTCCACATAAAAATATTGTTGATTTTTGCGGTAAGCCTTTGATTGCTTATAGTATTGAAAACGCTTTAAATTCAAATGTTTTTGATGAGGTAATTGTATCAAGTGATGATGAAAAAATCATTGAAATATCCCTAAAATATGGTGCAAAAGCACCTTTTGTAAGAGCTAAAGAATTAAGTAATGATTATGCTTCAAGTACGAGTGTGATTAAAGATGCGGTTTTTAGACTTGAAAAATTAGGGCAAAATTATGAAAATGTGTGCTGTCTTTATGCTACTGCACCGCTCATTGATGCACAAATTTTAAAAAAAGCTTATGAAAAATTTATAGCTTCTGAAATGAAATTTTTATTTGCAGCAAGTGAATTTGAATACCCCATCCAAAGAGCATTTTATTTAGAAAATGAAAGGGTGAAAATGTTTGATGAAAGCAAATATTTTTCACGCTCTCAAGACTTAATTCGGGCTTATCACGATGCTGGAGCTTTTTATTTTGGTAAAACTAAGGCTTGGCTTGAAGAAGATTTTATGTTTAAACCTTATTCTAGTGTGTTTTTATTGCCTAAAAATCTAGTTTGCGATATCGATACACCACAGGATTTGGAATTTGCAAAAATACTTTTTAAGATAAATACAAAGGAGATTTAATGATTATTAAAAAGTTAAAAGGATTTAAATACCCAGATATTGAACTTGTAAGGTGGTTTTTTAAAGGAATGAATTTGAGCTTTTTATTGTATTTTGTTGATTTATCTGCGGTTTTATAATATCTATAAAATTTTTACAATTCTATATTTGCATTCAATAAATTTTTAATTTTATTTCAATTATTTTTAATGCTTGATTATTTTAGTGTCAATATTTACCTAAATTAGTTTTCATTAAATCACTATAATGATGTATAATGACCTTGTTGCAATTTTACTTTAGGTTTTATCAATCACTATGTTTATATCTAATCGTTGGTATATTTGCGAAAATTGAAGTCGTTAAATATGGAATGATAATAAGAGATAGCTTTATCCTTTCTACTATTCTTTTATTTTATTCTGTTTTTGAATGTGCTGTTAAAAGCCTGTTTGTTTTTTGATTATCTTTACTTATATATTCTCTGCTACCATAGACCAATAAACTTTCATCATTAGCTTTAATTTTCCAAGTATAATTCTTAGTCCCCTCAATGAATTCAGCTTTTACATTTTTTGCTACTTTAGGAAAGGATAATAATTCTTGTGTGTTCACCATTTCTCTTAGATTTGGATTATCTAAGTGCTTACGAACTTCTTTTTTTACAAAATCTTTATCCACTTTGATATTGCCCACATTGCTTTTTATTTTTGCGGGTTTCTTTTTCTTGTAAAATATTAAACATTTAGTTTTAATTGTTTTTTTTGCATTGTTTGATATATTCTTTTGTATTTTAATATAATTTTCAAACTCTAAAATTTTGTTCTACAATTCTTATTTTTTCTTTCATTGCCACACTTTTTCTCAAATCTTATTTGATGAATTCTTAGTCTATTCATTGTTAATTAAATAAGGTCTGCTCAAAGATTTACAAGCTAATTTTTAGTTTTTAAAGTTAAATTTTTTGATAATATATCTCTTTGTTTTACTAAGATAAGCTGCATTATTTAATTTATAAAACAAAAAAATTATACCAAATACACTTTACTCTGTGCTTCGTACTTTTTTATTTCTTCTTCATGCTTTAGAGTTAAATCGATTTTATCGAGTCCATTGAGCAAACAATTTTTATGAAAATCATCAATGAAAAAACTAAATTCTTTATCAAAAGCCAAGACTTTGTTATCTTTGAGTGAAATTTCTATGTTTTTATCTGGGTTTTGATTAAGCTTTGTGATAAGCCACTCCACTTCTTCCTCTTTTAAAATCACAACAAGTAAGCCATTTCCTAAAGCATTGTTTTTAAAAATATCTGCAAAAGATGGTGCAATGACAACTTTGATACCAAAATCCATTAAGGCCCAAGGTGCATGTTCTCTTGAAGAACCACAGCCAAAATTATCTCTTGCAACCAAAATAGAAGCTCCTTGAAATTCTGTTTGATTGAGTTTAAATTTTGGATTTAACACGCTTTCTTTATCGTCTAAATAACGCAAATCGTGAAATAAATGCTTTCCAAAACCTTGTTTTGAAACTGAAAGTAAAAATTGCTTTGGAATGATTTGGTCTGTATCGATATTTGCGTATTCTAAAGGACAGGCTATACCTTTATGTGTGATAAATTTTTCCATTTAAACTCCTAAATATTTTCTAAGGTCGCAAATTTTTCCCTCAATAGCTGCTGCTGCTGCTGAAGCAGGGGACATTAAATGTGTAATAGAACCCTTACCTTGCCTTCCGATGAAGTTACGATTTGAAGTTGAAGCAACTCTTTGCCCTGATTCAGCTTTATCATCATTCATTGCAAGACACATTGAACAACCCGGAAGCCTCCATTCAAAACCTGCTTCAAGAAAAATTTTGTCCAAACCTTCTCTTTGTGCTTGCTCTCTAACCCACATAGAGCCCGGCACAGCTAAGGCTTTGATTTCAGGATGAATCTTTTTACCCTTTAAAATTTCCGCTGCAATTCTAAAATCTTCAATGCGTCCATTTGTGCAAGAACCTATAAAAACAATATCAATCTCCACTCCTGCAATTTTTTGTCCTTCTTTAAGTCCTACATAAGCTAAAGCATCTTTTAAAGATTTTTTATCCACTGCATTATCAAAATCTTGCTCTCTTGGGATGTTTTGATTGATTGCAATGACTTGAGCCGGATTTGTCCCATATGTGATTTGAGGTTCGATTTTATCCGCATCAATTTCTATAATTTTATCAAATTTTGCATCTTTGTCACTTTTTAAATTTTGCCAAAGCTTAACTTGTCTTTCAAATTCTTCGCCTTTGGGTGCAAATTCTTTATTTTTAATGTATTCAAAAGTTACTTCATCGGGAGCTATCATACCAACTTTTGCACCAAGTTCTATGCTCATGTTTGAAAGAGTCATGCGACTTTCCATTGATAAGGCTTTAATGGCTTCGCCACAAAATTCAATGCAATACCCTGTCCCTCCAGCTGTACCAAGCTTTCCTATGATATAAAGAATCAAATCTTTAGCATAAACTCCTTTTTGAAGTTTGCCTTTGCATTCGATTTTCATTGTTTTAAGTTTAGCTTGTTTAAGTGTTTGAGTTGCCATTACATGTTCAACTTCCGAAGTGCCAATGCCAAAAGCTAAAGCTCCAAAAGCTCCGTGTGTAGCCGTATGAGAATCTCCACAAACTAAAGTTGTACCCGGCAAGGTCCAGCCAAGTTGAGGTCCTATGATATGCACTATACCTTGATTTTTATCTCCTAAACCAAAGAGTTTAACTCCAAATTCTTTGGTATTTTGCATTAAAGTTGTAATTTGTTCTTTTGCCATAGCTGAACAGGCTTCTAAATTTGAACTCTGCGTGGATACATCATGATCAATCGTTGCTAAGGTTAAATCTGCTCTTGCCATCTTGCGTCCGCTAAGTTTAAGTCCGCTAAAAGCTTGAGGACTCGTTACTTCATGTATAAGATGTCTGTCGATATAAAGGGTTGGAATTTCATTATTTGCTTCAAAAACAATATGACTCTCATAAACCTTTTCATATAAAGTTTTACCCATAATTTTGCTCCAAAATTTTTAAAATTGCATCGCCCATTTCATCAGTGTTTAAATAAGAATTTGCATTTAAATCCTTTGTGTAATTCCCTTTTTCTAGGGCTTTGCAGACTGCATTATCGATTTCATCGGCTGCTTTGACTTCATCTAAAGAATACCTTAACATTAAAGCCGCACTTAAAATTTGTGCAATAGGATTAGCGATATTTAAATGTGCAATATCCGGAGCAGAACCACCAGCAGGTTCATAAAGCCCAAATTTCTTCTCATTTAAACTTGCTGAAGAAAGCATACCCATAGAACCTGTAATCATCGCCATTTCATCAGAGAGTATATCACCAAAAAGATTTGAGCAAAGCATTACATCAAATTGAGAAGGGTTTTTAACCAGTTGCATAGCCGCATTATCCACATACATATGAGTGAGGCTTACATCTTTGTATTCCTTTGAAAGTTCATCTACAATTTTACGCCATAAAATTGAGCTTTGTAAAACATTCGCCTTATCCACTGAAACAAGATTTTTTTTCCTCATTCTCGCACTTTCAAAGGCTACACGAGCAATTCTTTTAATCTCACTTTCTTTATAAAATTCTGTATCAAAAGCATAAAATTCGTCATTTTGCTTTTCAATACCTCTTGGCTTTCCAAAATAAATTCCACTCGTAAGTTCTCTTACGCATAAAATATCCACCCCTTTAGCAATAATTTCATCTTTTAAGGGCGATAAATGCTCCAAACCTGCATAAATTTTTGCCGGACGAAAATTTGCAAATAAATTAAAATGCTTTCTTAAAGGAAGCAACGAAGCCCTTTCTGGTCTTTGTTCTATAGGTAAATTATCCCATTTAGGACCACCAACTGAACCAAATAAGATGGCATCTGAATTTTCACAGAGCTTTAAGGTTTCATCACTCAAAGCCACCCCATAGGCATCAATAGACGCTCCTCCTATTTTTGCTTCTTTAAATTCAAATTCAAAATTATATTTTTTAGCGATGAAAGCCAAAATTTTAAGGGCTTCTTTCATCACCAAAGGTCCTATACCATCTCCTGCTAGAACAGCTATTTTATAGGAATTCATCCTGCATTCCTTTTGACATCTTCTATGAGTAAATATCTATGGATTGCATTAAAAACACTTATAAAAGCTTCTGCTGAAGCCTCTATAACATCAGTAGATAAGCCTTTTCCGTGGAATCTTCTGCCTTTAAATTCAACATCAACATCAACTTGTCCTTGTGCATCAACTCCTGAACCTTTTGCACTGATATTATAATTTTTAAGCAAACATTCAATCTGTGTTAATCTTGTAATGCAATTAAACACAGCTTCCACAGGTCCATTTCCTGTGCTTGATTCTGTTTTTAATTCTCCATCAATACTCATTTTGACCGAAGCAGTAGGGATAACCCCTTTAGCACCACTGATGACATTAAGATTTTCGAGCACAAAACCCATTTGTTCTTCTTTATCTTGACTTAAAAACATTAAGGCTTCTAAATCATAATCATACACCTGTCCCTTTTTATCTGCAAGTTTTAAAAATCTTGCATAAACATCATCTAAATTATAGGTATTTGCAGCATAACCAAGATTATCAAGACAAATTTTAATCATATGGCGTCCGCTTCTTGCTGTCATTAGCATTCTATTATCGTTAATGCCTATACTTTGCGGAGTCATTATCTCATAAGTTTCTCGGTTTTTAAGCACACCATCTTGATGAATGCCCGAACTATGTGAAAAAGCATTACTTCCTACTATAGCTTTATGTGAAGGCACAGGTTCATTGCAAATTGCTGCAACAAGCTTTGAAGTTTTGGCAATATTTTCGTGGATAATATCTGTATAAAGCCCATCTAAAAATTGCGTCCTTGTCTTAATCGCCATAACCACTTCTTCAAGAGCACAATTTCCAGCTCTCTCGCCAAGTCCATTCATTGCACATTCGATTTGTCTGGCTCCTTGCATTATTGCACTAAGGCTGTTTCCTGTTGCCATACCTAAATCATTATGACAATGCACAGAAATTATGGCTTTATCAATATTTGGTACGCGGTTGAATAAATTTTTAATGATTTCTCCAAATTCATAAGGTAAAGTATAACCTACAGTATCAGGGATATTAATCGTCTTAGCTCCCGCTTTTATAGCCTCTTCAACAATTTTACAAAGATTATCAATAGGCGTTCTTCCAGCATCTTCACAAGAAAATTCCACATCATCAGTGTAATTTCTTGCTCTTTTTATAGCGTTTTGTGCCATAATTAAAACTTCATTAAAATCTTTTTTTAATTTATCTTTCATATGCAAATCAGAAGTTGCTATAAAAGTATGAATTCTAAAATGCTGGGCAACCTTTAAAGCTTCATAACAAGCATCTATGTCTTTATCCACAACGCGACTTAAAGCACAGACTATAGAATTTTTAACATTTTTTGCTATGCTTTGAACAGAATTAAAATCACCCGGTGAAGAAACAGGAAAACCCGCTTCTATGACATCAACACCTAAATTTTCAAGAGCAAGAGCGATTTGCAGTTTTTGATTGAGGCTTAAAGATTGCTGTAAAGCTTGCTCTCCATCTCTTAAAGTAGAATCAAAAATTATAATTTTTTTGTCTTTCATCTTTTGCTCCTTTTAAAATTTTAAATTCTTTTAAAGTAAAGTTGTCGTAATTTTTTAAACATTTAAATTACGGAATTTAGTCTTTGATTTTATTAATAATAAGCTAAATTTTTACTAAAATTTAAAAATAAATTGAGCTTTTTTAAGCTTTTGAGTAAATTTTACATTAAATTTTTTAATAATAATATGATAAATAAAAATATGGTTAATTATAAAAATCAATCACAATCTTAATCAATAGATTATTAAAATTTTGCTAAATAATAAAGACAACTAAAATTATAATTAAGAATTTAAATTTTTAATTTTATTATTTAAGATAAATATTAAAAAGAAATAAAGAAAGAGCAAAAATTAAAGAAAAAGTATAAACAAAAACCACAATTATTAAATTGTTACAAGTTTTAAATAAATTTAAAAAATAATTTTGCTAAAGGATTGTTTCTTAAAAAACTTATAACAATAAATAATTTGTTTTATAAGATAATTTAAATTAAATTTATTAATCTTTAATAAGAAAATTTTTGAATACAAGTTTAAATTAGATGAAGAAAATTAAATAATAATTTTTATGTAATAATGATAATAATTTATAAACTTTGCATTTGTTTTAAAAAAATATCTAAAAATTATTTTCAAAATTTAAGATTTATAAAAAATGCAAATGATATAAATGCAGAATTTAAAAAATATTGTCTAAAATTAGTTCAGTTTTCTTGACAAAGGCTTTTTTTTAAGATATAATAATAGTTTTATTTGTAAATGCTGGTTTAGCTCAGTTGGTAGAGCAGCTGCCTTGTAAGCAGCAGGTCGGGGGTTCAAGTCCCTTAACCAGCTCCATAGTTTAGCAGTGTTTGACCAGATAAAAGTAATTTTAGGTGAGTTACTCAAGTGGCCAACGAGGGCAGACTGTAAATCTGCTGGCTTTCGCCTTCCGTGGTTCGAATCCACGACTCACCACCATTGCGGGAATAGCTCAGTTGGCTAGAGCATCAGCCTTCCAAGCTGAGGGTCGCGGGTTCGAGTCCCGTTTCCCGCTCCAAATTTTAGAACTGGGAGCTGTATTCTTACAAGTCTCTCTAAGTTGTCTGTGTTTGTTTATAATTTTTCTGAGCGCTCGTATGGCTCAGAGGTAGAGCACTCCCTTGGTAAGGGAGAGGTCGCGGGTTCAATTCCCGCTATGAGCTCCATAAATTTGAAAAAATTATTTTTATAGATATAGACTTGCTTTGCTTAAATTTAAATTTTTATACGGAGGATTAAAATGGCTAAAGAAAAATTTTCTCGTAACAAGCCACATGTGAATATCGGCACTATCGGTCACGTTGACCACGGAAAAACTACTTTGACAGCTGCGATTTCTGCTGTTTTATCAAGAAAAGGTTTAGCAGAGCTTAAAGATTATGATAATATCGATAATGCTCCAGAGGAAAAAGAACGTGGTATTACGATTGCTACTTCTCATATTGAGTATGAAACAGACAATCGCCATTACGCACATGTGGATTGCCCGGGACACGCTGATTATGTTAAAAATATGATTACAGGTGCAGCTCAAATGGATGGGGCTATTCTTGTTGTTTCTGCTGCAGATGGTCCTATGCCTCAAACAAGAGAGCATATTCTTCTTTCGCGTCAAGTTGGCGTCCCTTATATCGTTGTTTTTATGAATAAGGCTGATATGGTTGATGATGCTGAACTTTTAGAGCTCGTTGAAATGGAGATTAGAGAATTATTAAGTTCTTATGATTTTCCCGGTGATGATACTCCTATTATTGCGGGTTCTGCACTTAAAGCTTTGGAGGAAGCTAAAGCTGGACAAGATGGAGAATGGTCTGCAAAAGTTTTAGACCTTATGGCTGCAGTCGATAGTTATATTCCAACTCCGGTACGTGATACTGAAAAAGATTTTTTAATGCCTATTGAAGATGTTTTTTCGATTTCAGGTCGTGGAACTGTTGTTACAGGTAGAATTGAAAAAGGTGTGGTTAAAGTAGGAGATACCATTGAAATTGTAGGGATTAGAGATACTCAAACTACAACTGTTACCGGTGTTGAAATGTTTAGAAAAGAAATGGATCAAGGTGAGGCTGGAGATAATGTCGGCGTTTTACTTCGCGGAACTAAAAAAGAAGAAGTTATTCGTGGTATGGTTCTTGCTAAACCAAAATCAATTACCCCTCATACAGATTTTGAAGCAGAAGTTTATATTTTAAATAAAGATGAGGGAGGACGCCATACTCCATTTTTTAACAATTATAGACCGCAATTTTATGTTAGAACAACCGATGTTACAGGTTCTATCAAACTTGCTGAAGGCACAGAAATGGTTATGCCGGGTGAAAATGTTAGAATCACAGTAAGCCTTATAGCTCCAGTAGCTCTTGAGGAAGGGACTCGTTTTGCGATTCGTGAAGGTGGCAAAACCGTTGGTTCTGGTGTTGTTTCTAAGATTATTAAATAAAATTTAAAAAGAGCCAAGTTGAACTTGGCTTAATTTTTTTAAGGAAAAATCAATGAGAGTGAAGATTGGTTTAAAATGTGAAGAATGTGGTGATATTAATTACAGCACTTATAAAAATAGTAAAAATACAACTGAAAAGCTAGAATTAAAAAAATATTGCCCAAGACTTAAGAAGCATACGCTTCATAAAGAAGTTAAATTAAAAAGTTAAGCTTGTGCCTTAGGGCAATAGCTCCAACGGTAGAGCACCGGATTCCAAATCCGATGGTTGGGGGTTCGAATCCCTCTTGCCCTGCCACAATTTGAGGTTGAAAAATGGAAAAATTAATAACTTATTTTAAATTGTCAAAAGTCGAATTAGGGAAAGTAATTTTTCCTTTAAAAGAACAGGTAAGAAATGCTTATCTTGCTGTTTTTATAGTGGTTACTGTGATTTCTTTATTTTTAGCATTGGTTGATTGGATTATGTCCTCCATTGTTTCTTTGGTTGTATAAGGAAGATTTAATGAATACTTATAAGTGGTATGCAATTCAAACTTATGCTGGAAGTGAGATGGCTGTAAAAAGAGCAATTGAAAATTTGGTTAAAGACAATGGGATTGAAGAAAGACTTAAAGAAATCGTTGTTCCAACTGAAGATGTGATTGAATTTAAGAATGGAAAAGAAAAAATTAGTGAAAGAAGTTTGTATTCAGGTTATGTTTTTGCAAATCTTGATTTAAATACAGAACTCTGGCATCGCATTCAATCTCTTCCAAAGGTTGGTCGTTTTATTGGAGAGTCTAAAAAGCCTACTCCTTTGAGTGAAAAAGATATTAATTTAATCCTAGAAAAAGCTCATAATAAATCTGCACCTAAACCTAAAATTTCTTTTGAAACAGGAGAAAATGTCAGAATCATCGAAGGACCTTTTGCAAATTTTACAGGTATGGTAGAAGAATACGACATGGTACGCGGTTTGTTAAAGCTTAATGTTTCTATTTTTGGACGCTCAACGCCGGTAGAAATTTTATATTCTCAAGTTGAGAAAATTATTTGAAAATTGATTTAAATATTTAAAGGAGATTTGTTATGGCTAAAAAAGTTGTAGGAGAAATTAAATTGCAAATTGCAGCCACAAAGGCGAATCCATCACCTCCTGTCGGTCCGGCTTTAGGACAGCAGGGTGTTAATATTATGGAATTTTGTAAAGCTTTTAATGAGAGAACAAAAGATATGGCAGGTTTTAATATTCCTGTTGTCATCACTGTTTATGCGGATAAAAGTTTTACTTTTATTACAAAGCAACCCCCTGCTACAGATTTAATCAAAAAAGCAGCAGGTATCAGTAAAGGTGCGGATAATCCCCTTAAAAATAAAGTGGGTAAATTAACGCGTAGTCAAGTTTTAGATATAGTTGAAAAAAAACTTGCAGACTTAAACACTAAAGACAAAGAACAAGCAGCAAAGATTATTGCTGGTTCAGCTCGATCTATGGGTGTTGAAATTGTCGATTGATATTCCTTTACCACTTAGGTAAAAGTGGTAGCACTTTAAAATGCGGAGAAAAAAATGGCTAAAATAACAAAAAGATTAAAAGAATTATCTCAAAAGATTGACTCAAGTAAAAATTATGCTTTAAATGAAGCAATTGAAGTTGTAAAAACTTTAGCTTCTGCTAAATTTGATGAAACGGTTGAACTTGCTCTTAAACTCAATGTTGATCCAAGACATGCAGACCAAATGGTTAGAGGTTCTGTCGTGTTACCTGCGGGGACAGGCAAAAAAGTTCGCGTAGCTGTGATTGCAAAAGATGCTAAGGCAGATGAGGCTAAAAATGCGGGAGCAGATATTGTTGGAAGTGATGATTTGGTTGAAGAAATTCAAAAAGGCAATATTCATTTTGATGTGTTAATTGCTACTCCAAATTTAATGGGACTTGTAGGAAAAGTAGGACGCATTTTAGGACCAAAAGGTCTAATGCCAAATCCAAAAACCGGCACTGTAACTATGGATGTGGCTTTAGCGGTAAATAATGCTAAGAGCGGACAGGTTAATTTTCGCGTTGATAAACAAGGCAATATCCATGCGGGGCTTGGAAAAGTAAGCTTTTCTAAAGAGCAGCTTTGGGAAAATATTTCAAGTTTTGTAAAAGCAATCAATAAGCATAAACCTGCAGCTGCAAAAGGCAGATATATTAAAAATGCAGCCCTATCTTTAACAATGAGTCCTTCTTTAAAGCTTGAAACTCAAGAACTTTTAGATATGAAATAAGAGTTGCAAACGCAGCTCTTAAAATAGACATTTGAGTGAATTTTTTTCTTTGAGATGTTTATTTTAGATTGGAGATAGTCGAGGCGTAAGCTTAATTGGATGATTCCGCTCTGCTTGAAATCTCAAATCGGAAAGGAGAAAGTATGACCAAAAGTGAAAAGATTCAAATCGTTGCAAAACTTGAAGAAGGTTTTAGAGCGAGTGAAGCTATCGTGGTTTGTAACTATAAAGGTCTAAGCACGAAAAAACTTGAAGAGTTAAGAAATAATGCGAGAGAAAACAATGTTAAAGTTCAAATCATTAAAAATACTTTAGCTCGTATTGCACTTGAGAATTCCGATAAAAAAGGTTTAGAACTTAAAGATACGAATGTTTATCTTTGGGGTGAAGATTATCTTAATGTTTCAAAAGTGGCTGCTAAATTTGAAGAGAATAATGAATTTTTCCAAATTAAAACCGCCTTCATAGAAAATGAAATCGCAGATATTGCTAAGGTTAGAGCTCTTGCTAAGATGCCTTCGCGTAATGAGTTGCTTGCTATGCTTTTGCAAGTTTGGAATGCACCTATTACAAATTTTACAATAGGTTTAAATGCACTCAAAAATAAAAAAGAATCAGAATAAAAGGATAAAAAATGGCAATTACTAAAGAAGATGTATTAGAGTATATTTCAAATTTAAGTGTTCTTGAATTATCAGAACTAGTAAAAGAATTTGAGGAAAAATTCGGTGTTTCTGCAGCTCCTGTTGTTGTAGCAGGTGGAGGCGGAGGAGGTGCTGTTGCCGCAGCTGAAGAAAAAACAGAATTTGATTTGGTTTTAACAGATAGTGGTGCTAAGAAAATTGAAGTCATTAAAATTGTCCGCTCTTTAACAGGACTTGGACTTAAAGAAGCAAAAGATGCGGTAGAGCAAACCCCTTCTACTCTAAAAGAAGGTATGGCTAAAGCTGATGCTGAAGAAGCTAAGAAACAACTTGAAGGAGCTGGTGCTAAGGTTGAGCTTAAATAAGTTGTTTTATAAATGTTTGAGAAGGTTTGAAATTTCAAATCTTCTTTTTGCCTAAGTTTTTAGGTCTTCTTTTTTAAATTTACAAAATTTACCACGAGGTATATGCAATATGTTAGATAATAAATTAGGAAATCGTTTAAGAGTAGATTTCTCAAATGTTTCAAAACAAATAGAAATTCCTAATCTTCTCCAATTACAAAAAGCAAGTTTTGATTATTTTTTAAATTTCAATAACAATGGTAGCGAAAGCGGTATAGAAAGAGTATTTAAATCTATATTTCCTATTCATGACCCGCAAAATCGTTTAAGTTTGGAGTATGTCAGTAGTGAGATAGGTAAGCCAAAATATACTATAAGAGAATGTATGGAAAGGGGTTTGACTTATTCAGTAAATTTAAAAATGAAAATTCGACTCACTTTACATGAAAGAGATGATAAAACCGGTGAAAAAGTAGGTATAAAAGATATTAAAGAGCAAGAAATTTATATAAGAGAAATTCCATTAATGACGGATAGAATTTCATTCATTATCAACGGCGTTGAAAGAGTTGTAGTGAATCAATTACACAGAAGTCCGGGTGTGATTTTTAAAGAAGAAGCGAGTTCTACCATTGCAAATAAACTTGTTTATACAGCACAAATTATCCCTGATAGAGGTTCTTGGCTGTATTTTGAATACGATGCAAAAGATGTGCTTTATGTAAGGATTAACAAAAGAAGAAAAATTCCTGTTACTATGCTTTTTAGGGCTTTAGGATATAAAAAACAAGATATTATCAAACTTTTTTATCCTATTCAAACTATAATTGTAAAGAAAGATAAATTTTTAACTGAATTCAATCCTAATGATTTTATGGATAGAATAGAATATGATATTAAAGATGAAAAAGGTGAGGTTGTCCATCAAGCGGGTAAAAGACTGACAAGAAAAAAAGCAGAGCAGCTTTTAAAAGATGGTTTAAAATGGATAGAATATCCTGTTGAAGTGCTTATCAATCGTTATTTAGCAAGTCCTATCATCGATAAACAAAGCGGAGAGCTTTTATTTGATTCTTTTACTTTAATCGATGAAAGTAAATTAGCAAAAATTAAAGAGCAAAAGAGCTTTGAGATTGCAAATGACTTAGCAAATGGCGTTGATACAGCGATTATCAATTCTTTTGCTCAAGATAATGAAACTTTAAAATTACTTAAACAAAGTGAAAACATAGAAGATGAAAATGATTTAGCTGCAATTAGAATTTACAAGGTGATGCGTCCGGGAGAACCTGTGGTAAAAGACGCTGCACGAGCTTTTGTGAATGATTTGTTTTTCAATCCGGAAAGATATGATTTAACTAAAGTAGGTCGTATGAAAATGAATCATAAACTTGGTTTAGATGTGCCTGAATACTTGACCGTTTTAACCAATGAGGACATTATTAAAACCGCAAAATATCTCATTAAGGTTAAAAATGGCAAAGGGCATATTGATGATAGAGACCATTTAGGCAATCGTCGTGTCAGAGCCATAGGAGAGCTTTTAGCAAATGAGCTTCATTTAGGACTTGTGAAAATGCAAAAGGCGATTAAAGATAAATTCACTTCTTTAAATACAGAGCTTGATAAGGTTATGCCTTATGATTTGATTAATCCAAAGATGATTACAACAACTATCATTGAATTTTTTACAGGCGGACAGCTTTCTCAATTTATGGACCAAACCAATCCTTTGAGCGAGGTGACTCATAAACGTCGTTTGTCTGCACTTGGTGAAGGAGGATTAGTCAAGGAAAGAGCAGGGTTTGAAGTAAGAGATGTCCATGCAACTCATTATGGAAGAATTTGTCCGGTTGAAACGCCAGAAGGGCAAAATATAGGTTTGATTAATACTCTTTCAACTTATGCAAAAGTCAATGATTTAGGCTTTGTTGAAGCACCTTATAAAAAAGTGATTAATGGTAAAATAAGCAATGAAGTGGTGTATTTGACCGCTACGCAAGAAGAGGGACTTTTCATAGCTCCAGCTTCAACAAAAATTGATGCTAAAGGCAATATAATAGAAGAATTTGTCGAAGCAAGACAAGATGGCGAAACGATGCTGGTTAAAAGAGAAGAAGTGCAATTAATCGATCTTTGTTCTGGTATGGTTGTGGGAGTGGCTGCTTCTCTCATTCCTTTTTTAGAGCACGATGATGCTAACAGGGCTTTAATGGGTTCAAATATGCAACGTCAAGCTGTGCCTTTGTTAATCTCTAATGCTCCTATTGTTGGGACAGGAATGGAAAAGATTATTGCAAGAGATGCTTGGGAAGCCATTAAGGCTAAACGCGGTGGAGTGGTTGAAAAGGTTGATAATAAAAGTATTTTCATCCTAGGCGAGGATGAGAAAGGTCCCTTTATAGACCATTATACTATGGAAAAGAATTTAAGAACGAATCAAAATACAAATTACATTCAATATCCTATCGTTAAAAAGGGTGATGTCGTTGAAGCAGGGCAGATTATAGCTGATGGTCCAAGTATGGATGGAGGGGAATTAGCTATCGGTAAAAATGCTCTTATAGCTTTTATGCCTTGGAATGGTTATAATTACGAAGATGCCATTGTCGTGAGTGAAAGAATTATACGCGAAGATGTTTTTACAAGTGTGCATATTTATGAAAAAGAGATTGAAGCGAGAGAATTAAAAGATGGGGTAGAAGAAATCACTAAAGACATTCCAAATATTAAAGAAGAGGATATAGCTCATCTTGATGAAAGTGGTATCGCAAAAATAGGAACTCATATAAAGCCGGGTATGATTTTAGTCGGCAAGGTCTCTCCAAAAGGTGAGGTTAAACCTACTCCAGAAGAAAGACTTTTAAGAGCGATTTTCGGTGAGAAAGCCGGACATGTAGTCAATAAATCTTTATACGCCACAGCTTCTTTAGAGGGAGTGGTTGTTGATGTTAAAATTTTCACTAAAAAAGGCTATGAGAAAGATAAAAGGGCAAAAGAAGCTTACGATAAAGAAAAAATGTCTTTAGAAAAGGAACATCACGATAGGCTTTTGATGATGGATAGAGAAGAAATGTTAAGAGTTTGTGCTCTTTTGGCAAAATCTCCTTTGAATTCGGCTCAAAAGATTAATAACAAAGATTATAAAAAAGGGCAAAAGGTTGATATAAAAGATCTTGAAAAAATCAATCGTTTTACCTTGACAACTTTCATTAAAGCTTATTCTAAAGAAGTGCAAAAACAATATGAAGATTTAAAAAATCATTTCCAAAATGAGAAGAAAAAACTCAAGGTTGAACACGATGAAAAGCTTGAAATTTTAGAAAAAGATGATATTTTACCGAGTGGGGTTGTTAAACTCGTTAAGGTTTATATTGCAACAAAAAGAAAGCTCAAAGTGGGCGATAAAATGGCAGGAAGACACGGAAACAAAGGCATAGTTTCAACCATAGTTCCAGAAGTGGATATGCCTTATCTTCCGGGCGGAAAGAGCGTGGATATAGCCTTAAATCCTCTCGGCGTCCCAAGTCGTATGAATATAGGGCAAATTTTAGAAAGCCATTTAGGACTTGTAGGATTAAGACTAGGAGAACAAATTCAAGAGATTTTTAATGCAAAACAAAAAGATTTCATCAAAGAATTAAGAGTAAAAATGCTTGAAATTTGTTCCATTCCAAGACTTGCAAAGGAAAAAGAATTCATTAAAAATTTAAACGATGAAAAGCTTTTAAATTATGCAAGGGATTGGAGTAAGGGAGTGAAATTTGCCACTCCTGTTTTTGAAGGTGTTAATATAGAAGAATTTAGCAAACTTTTCGAAATGGCTAAGATTGATATGGACGGAAAAACCGAGCTTTATGATGGACGCACGGGAGAAAAGATTGCTGAAAGAGTCCATATAGGTTGTATGTATATGTTAAAACTTCATCACTTAGTCGATGAAAAAGTCCATGCAAGAAGCACGGGACCTTATAGTCTTGTAACTCAACAACCCGTCGGAGGTAAAGCTTTATTTGGTGGGCAAAGATTTGGAGAAATGGAAGTTTGGGCTTTAGAAGCTTATGGTGCGGCTCATACTTTAAGAGAAATGCTGACAATCAAATCAGACGATGTTGAGGGAAGATTTAGTGCTTATAAGGCATTGACTAAGGGAGAGAATGTCCCAGCTACGGGAATTCCAGAAACTTTTTTTGTTTTAACCAATGAGCTTAAATCTCTTGCTTTAGATGTTGAGATTTTTGATAAGGACGAGGATAATGAGTAAATTTAAAATCATAGAAATCAAAGAAGAAACAAGACCTAGAGATTTTGAGGCTTTTCAATTAAGACTTGCAAGTCCTGAAAAAATCAAATCTTGGTCTTATGGAGAGGTAAAAAAGCCTGAAACAATCAATTATAGAACCTTAAAACCAGAAAGAGATGGATTATTTTGTGCGAAAATTTTTGGACCGATTCGCGATTATGAATGCCTTTGCGGAAAATATAAAAAAATGCGTTTTAAAGGCGTTAAATGTGAAAAATGCGGAGTTGAAGTTGCAAATTCTAAGGTACGTCGCTCAAGAATGGGGCATATTGAGCTTGTAACACCTGTAGCACATATTTGGTATGTTAATTCTTTACCAAGTCGTATTGGCACACTTTTGGGTGTGAAGATGAAAGACTTAGAGAGAGTGCTTTATTATGAAGCTTATATTGTTGAAAGCCCCGGAGATGCGTATTATGATAATGAAAATACTAAAAAAGTTGAATTTTGCGATGTTTTAAACGAAGAGCAATATCAAAGCTTGATACAACGTTATGAAAATAGCGGTTTTAAAGCCAGAATGGGCGGTGAAGTTGTTCGTGATTTGCTTGCAAATTTAGATCTTGTTTCTCTTTTAAATCAGCTTAAAACTGAAATGCAAGCCACAAGCTCTGAAGCAAAGAAAAAGACTATTATTAAAAGACTTAGAGTGGTTGAAAATTTTCTTAATAGCAATTTAAATGCCGATATTAACAGCGATGAAGCCGTTCCAAATCGTCCTGAATGGATGATGATAACTAATTTACCGGTATTACCGCCTGATTTGCGTCCTTTGGTTGCTTTAGATGGAGGAAAATTCGCGGTTTCTGATGTGAATGATTTATATCGTAGGGTTATTAATCGCAATACAAGGCTTAAAAAACTTATAGAACTTGATGCTCCAGAGATTATTATAAGAAATGAAAAAAGAATGCTTCAAGAAGCTGTCGATGCTTTATTTGACAATGGACGTAGGGCTAATGCTGTTAAAGGTGCTAATAAAAGACCTCTAAAATCCTTAAGTGAAATCATTAAAGGAAAACAAGGACGTTTCAGACAAAATTTGCTCGGTAAAAGAGTGGATTTTTCAGGTCGTAGTGTTATTGTTGTGGGACCAAAACTTAGAATGGATCAATGTGGTTTGCCTAAAAAAATGGCTTTAGAGCTTTTCAAACCACATCTTTTAGCAAAGCTTGAAGAAAAGGGTTATGCAACCACAGTAAAACAAGCTAAAAAAATGATAGAAAATAAAACTAATGAAGTTTGGGAATGCCTTGAAGAAGTGGTTAAGGGACATCCTGTTATGCTCAACCGTGCCCCAACCTTGCATAAACTTTCTATACAAGCCTTTCATCCTGTTTTGGTTGAAGGTAAGGCAATACAACTTCATCCTTTGGTTTGTGCAGCATTTAATGCGGATTTTGACGGAGACCAAATGGCAGTTCATGTTCCTCTTTCTCAAGAGGCTATTGCAGAATGCAAAGTTTTAATGCTTTCTTCAATGAATATCTTATTGCCTGCAAGTGGAAAATCTGTTGCTGTGCCTTCTCAAGATATGGTTTTAGGAATTTATTATCTTTCTTTGGAAAAAATTGGAGCTAAGGGAGCACATAAAATTTGCACGGGCATTGATGAAGTGATGATGGCTTTAGAAGCAAAATGTTTAGATATCCATGCAAGCATACAAACAATAGTCGATGGACGCAAAATTACAACCACTGCGGGACGCTTAATCATTAAATCCATATTACCTGATTTTGTGCCTGAACACAGCTGGAATAAAATTCTTAAGAAAAAAGATATAGCTGCTTTGGTGGATTATGTCTATAAGCAAGGCGGACTTCAAATCACGGCAAGTTTTTTAGATAAGCTTAAAAATTTAGGTTTTGAATACGCAACTAAGGCTGGAATTTCTATTTCAATCGCAGATATTATTGTCCCAAATGACAAACAAAAAGCCATTGATAGTGCGAAAAAACAAGTCAGAGAAATTCAAAATTCTTATAATCTTGGTTTAATCACTTCAATCGAAAGATATAATAAAATTATAGACATTTGGAAAAGCACAAATAACATTCTTTCAAAGGGAATGATGAATTTGATTGAAAAGGACAAGGAAGGCTTTAATTCTATTTATATGATGGCTGATTCTGGTGCAAGAGGGAGTGCAGCACAAATTTCTCAACTTGCAGCGATGAGAGGGCTTATGACAAAGCCTGATGGTTCAATTATTGAGACTCCTATCATCTCAAATTTTCGTGAGGGTTTAAATGTGCTTGAGTATTTTATCTCAACTCACGGAGCCAGAAAAGGTTTGGCTGACACTGCTCTTAAAACGGCTAATGCAGGTTATTTGACAAGAAAGCTCATCGATGTGGCTCAAAATGTAAAAATTACGATTGAAGATTGTGGGACACATGAGGGCGTAGAGATTAATGAAATCACTGCCGATAGCTCCATTATTGAAACCTTAGAAGAAAGAATTTTGGGCAGAATTTTAGCTGAAGATGTGATTGATCCTATCACAAATTCGGTTATTTTTACTGAAGGAACTTTGATTGATGAAGAAAAAGCAAGGATTTTAACTGAAAGTGGAGTCAAAAGTGTTAATATACGCACTCCTATCATTTGTAAGGCGAAAAAAGGAATTTGTGCTAAATGCTATGGTATCAATCTTAGCGAGGGAAAACTTGTAAGACCGGGTGAGGCTGTGGGTATCATTTCAGCACAATCCATTGGTGAGCCCGGTACTCAACTCACGCTTAGAACCTTTCACAGCGGAGGTGCGGCAAGTACAGATTTACAAGACAGACAAGTCAGTGCTCAAAAAGAAGGTTTCATAAGATTTTACAATCTTAAGACCTATAAAAATAAAGAGGGCAAGAATATAGTCGCAAATCGTAGAAACGCAGCCATTTTGCTTGTTGAACCAAAGATTAAAGCCCCATTTAAAGGTGTTATCAGCGTAGAAAGCATTCATGAGGATATTATTGTTTGCATTAGAAATAAAGAGCAAGAAAGCAAATTTATCTTAAGAAAATATGATTTGGCTAAACCAAATGAGCTCGCAGGTGTGAGTGGAAGTATTGATGGAAAATTTTATTTGCCTTATCAAAATGGAAGTGAAGTCAATGAAAATGAAAGTATAGTAGAGGTGATTAAGGAAGGTTGGAATATCCCTAATCGTATCCCATTTGCAAGTGAAATTTTAGTCAAAGATGGGGACCCGGTTGTGCAAAATATCAAAGCAGGTGAGAAAGGCACTTTGAAATTTTATATTTTAAAAGGCGATGGACTTGATAGAGTGAGAAATATCAAAAAAGGCGATATTGTCAAGGAAAAAGGTTTCTTTGTTGTGATTGCTGATGAGAATGATAGAGAGGCTAAAAGGCATTATATTCCGCGAGAATCTAAGATAGAATTCAATGATAGCACTTATATTGATGATCCAAATACAATCATTGCAAGTGCATCTAAAAAAGAAAAAACCATCATTGGAGAATGGGATGCTTATAATAATACCATTATCGCTGAAATTTCGGGTGTTGTGAGTTTTGAGGATATTGAAGCAGGTTATAGTGCAGATGAACAAATTGATGAAGCCACTGGAAGACGTTCTTTGGTGATTAATGAATATTTGCCAAGCGGAGTAAGACCGACCTTGCTTGTAGCCGGTAAAGACGATAAAGTTGTTCGGTATCAATTGGAGCCAAAAACGGTTATTTTTGTCCAAGATGGCAGCAAAGTTGAACAAGCAGATATTTTAGCAAAAACTCCGAAGGCGGTTGCAAAATCTAAAGACATTACAGGTGGTCTGCCAAGAGTTTCTGAATTATTTGAAGCAAGAAAACCAAAAAATGCCGCAGTCATTGCCGAAATCGATGGAGTGGTGCATTTTGATAAGCCTTTACGTTCTAAAGAAAGGATTATTATACAAGCTGAAGATGGTGCAAGTGTGGAGTATTTGATTGATAAATCAAAGCACATTCAAGTTAGAGATGGTGAATTCATTCACGCTGGTGAAAAGCTTACTGATGGCGTTGTTTCAAGTCATGATGTGCTTAAAATTTTAGGGGAAAAAGCCTTGCATCATTATCTTATTTCTGAAATTCAGCAAGTTTATAGAGGACAAGGGGTTGTTATTTCTGATAAACATATAGAAGTGATTGTTTCTCAAATGTTAAGACAAGTTAGGGTTGTCGATAGCGGAAATACTAAATTTATTGAAGGAGATTTAATCTCAAGACGTAAATTTATCGAAGAAAATGAAAGAATTCTTCGTATGGGAGGAGAACCTGCCATTGCAGAGCCTGTATTATTAGGTGTTACTCGAGCTGCCATTGGAAGTGATAGTGTGATTTCTGCAGCATCATTCCAAGAAACAACGAAAGTTCTAACCGAAGCGAGTATAGCAGGTAAATTTGATTATCTTGAAGATTTAAAAGAAAATGTGATTTTAGGTCGTATAATTCCTGTCGGAACAGGGCTTTATAGTGAGCAAAAATTTAAAATTAAAGAACAATGATAAATGAATTTTGAATTGATTTGTTAATTTTAACTAAAATATAAGCAAAATTTAGATAAAGTTTAAGCTTTATTATATTTTAAAGAAAGGAATGAATGTGCCAACCATAAATCAATTGGTTAGAAAAGAGCGTAAAAAAGTTTTAGAAAAGTCTAAATCTCCAGCTCTTAAGAATTGTCCGCAAAGAAGAGGAGTTTGCACGAGGGTTTATACAACAACACCTAAAAAACCAAATTCCGCTTTGAGAAAAGTTGCTAAAGTAAGACTTACAAGTGGTTTTGAAGTCATTAGCTATATTGGAGGTGAAGGTCATAACCTTCAAGAACACAGCATTGTTTTAGTACGCGGAGGTAGAGTTAAGGATTTACCGGGCGTGAAATATCATATTGTACGCGGTGCTCTTGATACTGCAGGAGTTGCAAAAAGAACGGTTTCTCGTTCTAAATATGGAGCTAAAAAACCTAAAGCAGGTGCGACAAAATAAGTTTTTTGATACAGGCAAATCCATTGTTTTGATTGAGCTTGAGTAAAATTTTAAATTTGAAGGAAAAAAATGAAGAAAATTGTGTTTTTAGTATTTTTTATCGTCAGTTTCGCTTTTTCTATAGAGCATTCTTTAAGAAGCGAAAGGGGTAGATTTGTGTTTGGGCAAGTGAATCCATCTTCAACTGAACAATATTTATTAGATACGCAAACGGGCAATATGTGGCACATTGTAACAGAGGGAAAAGATTTATATCTTCAACGCATTTATTTTATTGATGAAAATGGTAATGTATCTATATCTTTAGAACCTAGACCACTAGAACCACCAAGACCACCTAGACATAGACCACCAGAACCCCCTAGACCACCGGAACGATAAAATCAACAAAACTAAGATGACAAAATTAAAATAAGGAATAAAAATGAGAAGAAGAAGAGCTTTAGTAAGAGAGGTTTTACCTGATCCAATTTATGGTAATAAAATCATTACAAAATTTATCAATTCTTTAATGTATGATGGCAAAAAAAGCACCGCAACAAAGATTATGTATGGAGCTTTAGAAACTATTGATAAAAAAGGTGGTGAAAAGAAAGGTATAGATATTTTCAATGAGGCTATTGAAAATGTTAAGCCTATTTTAGAGGTTAAATCGCGTCGCGTCGGCGGAGCAACCTATCAAGTGCCTGTTGAAGTACGTCCTATAAGACAGCAGGCTTTAGCGATTCGATGGATTATTTCTTTTGCAAGAAAAAGAAGTGAAAGGACGATGATAGAAAAACTTGCTGCAGAACTTTTAGATGCTGCAAATTCCAAAGGTGCGTCTTTTAAAAAGAAAGAAGACACTTATAAAATGGCTGAAGCAAATAAAGCTTTTGCACATTATCGCTGGTAAAATAAGGAGAAAAAAATGTCAAGAACGACTCCTTTGAAAAGGGTTAGAAATATCGGTATTGCTGCTCATATTGATGCAGGAAAAACAACAACGAGTGAAAGAATTTTATTTTTTACAGGAATGAGTCATAAGATTGGTGAAGTCCATGATGGTGCAGCAACTATGGACTGGATGGAACAAGAAAAAGAAAGAGGAATCACTATCACTTCCGCTGCAACCACTTGTTTTTGGAAAAATCATCAAATCAATCTTATAGACACTCCCGGACACGTTGATTTTACGATTGAAGTTGAAAGATCTATGCGTGTTTTGGATGGAGCGGTGGCAGTATTTTGTTCTGTGGGTGGGGTGCAACCTCAATCCGAGACCGTTTGGAGACAAGCAAATAAATATGGTGTTCCAAGAATAGTTTTTGTCAATAAAATGGACAGAGTGGGAGCAAATTTTTATAGCGTTGAAGAACAAATTCGTAATCGCTTAAAGGCTAATGCCGTTCCAATTCAAATTCCTATCGGTGCGGAGGATAATTTTAAAGGTGTGATTGATTTAGTTACAATGAAAGCTTTGGTTTGGGAGGATGATACAAAACCGACTGATTATGTGGAAAAAGAAATTCCCGCTGAACTCAAAGAAAAAGCTGAAGAATACCGCACAAAAATGATAGAAGCAGTTTCTGAAACTTCTGATGAGCTTATGGAAAAATATTTGGGAGGAGAGGAGCTTAGCGTTGAAGAGATTAAAACGGGAATTAAAGCAGGTTGTTTGAATCTTTCTATGGTGCCTATGCTCTGTGGGACAGCTTTTAAGAACAAAGGAGTTCAGCCTTTACTTGATGCAGTGGTAGCGTATTTGCCCGCTCCTGATGAAGTTGCAAATATCAAAGGTGAATACGAAGATGGAAAAGAAGTTTCTGTAAAATCAACCGATGATGGGGAATTTGCAGCACTTGCATTTAAGATTATGACAGACCCTTTTGTAGGACAGCTCACCTTTGTACGTGTCTATAGAGGAAGCTTAGAAAGTGGTTCTTATGCTTATAATTCTACTAAAGATAAAAAAGAAAGAATCGGGCGTCTTCTTAAAATGCACTCAAATAAAAGAGAAGATATTAAAGTGCTTTATGCAGGAGAAATCGGTGCTGTGGTAGGGCTTAAGGATACCTTAACAGGAGATACTTTAGCCAGTGAAAAAGATAAGGTGATTTTGGAGAGAATGGATTTTCCAGATCCTGTTATCTCTGTTGCGGTTGAACCAAAAACTAAGGCTGATCAAGAAAAAATGTCTATCGCTCTTAATAAACTTGCTCAAGAAGACCCATCTTTTAGGGTTAGCACAGATGAAGAAAGCGGACAGACTATCATTTCAGGTATGGGGGAACTTCACTTAGAAATTATTGTGGATAGAATGTTAAGAGAATTTAAAGTTGAAGCTGAAGTTGGACAACCTCAAGTTGCGTATCGTGAAACCATTAGAAAAGCTGTTGAACAAGAATACAAATACGCTAAACAATCCGGAGGTCGCGGACAATACGGACATGTCTTTTTACGTCTTGAACCTTTAGAACCCGGAAGTGGTTATGAATTTGTGAATGATATTAAAGGTGGTGTCATCCCTAAAGAATACATTCCAGCAGTGGATAAAGGTGTGCAAGAAGCTTTACAAAATGGTGTGTTAGCAGGTTATCCTGTTGAAGATGTTAAAGTTACTGTTTATGATGGAAGTTATCATGAAGTGGATTCTTCGGAAATGGCTTTTAAACTTGCTGCTTCTATGGGCTTTAAAGAAGGTGCTAGAAAAGCGGGAGCTGTTATACTTGAGCCTATGATGAAAGTTGAAGTTGAAACTCCAGAAGATTATATGGGCGATGTTATAGGCGATTTAAACAAGAGAAGAGGGCAGGTTAATTCTATGGACGAAAGAGGGGGAAATAAAATCATCACAGCCTTTTGTCCTTTGGCTGAAATGTTTGGTTATTCAACCGATCTTAGAAGTCAAACTCAAGGAAGAGCAACTTATTCTATGGAATTTGATCATTATGATGAAGTGCCTAAAAATGTTTCTGAAGAGATTATCAAAAAAAGAAATGGTTAAGCTTTAAGGCAGATTTTCTGCCTTTTGCTGTCCTCGTAGCTCAGCAGGATAGAGCACAAAATTCCTAATTTTGAGGTCGTGAGTTCGAATCTCGCCGGGGACACCATATTTTAATGTGTTAAAGGGTGTTTATTTTGGATTTTTATATACAAGGACATTCCGGTTGTAGCTTAAAAATTATAAATGATAAACTTATATTTAAAAGCTCGCAGCCAAATTATTTGCCAAGACTTAAAAAACAATGTGAAAAACAAAAAGAATTTTATGAGTTATATAAACACCATAGAGCTTTAATTATACCTAAAGTTTTGTATGAGAATTTTAATACAGAGAGGTTAGGGGGGGGGATTTGAGTTAGATAAAGGTATTTCTAAGGAAAAAATTTGTGGCTTTGCAATGGACTTTGTCGTTGCAAAAGAATTTATAACTTTTTTTGAATGTTATAGATTTGATTCTATATTAGAAAAATTTAATCTTTTAATCCATTTTTGTTATACAAATATTCAAAAATCAAAACTTTGTGAAGTAAAAAGAGAACTTTTCGAGCAAAAATATTTAAATATCAAAGAAAATCTCATTAAAAATAAATTCTATAATTTTCATCTTAATCATATTTTTGAAAATTTAGAACAAGACATATCTCAATTAGAAAAAATATTAATTTTACCTTTAGGGCGATGCCATGGGGATTTAACTTTATCTAATGTGCTTTTCTTAGAAAATAAAATTGTTTTAATCGATTTTTTAGATAGTTTTATAGAAACTCCTTTGCAAGATATAGTTAAGCTTAGACAGGATACAAAGCATAAATGGAGTTTAAATTTATATAAAAATTCCTATGACAAAACTAAAATCAATATAATCTTAGATATTTTAGATAAAAAAGTGGAACAATATTTCAAAACATTTGATTTTTATAAATCATATTATACATTTTTTCAAAAAATCAATCTCTTTAGAATAATGCCTTATGTAAAAAATAAAAAAATAATGTCTTATTTAATCAAAGAAATTTTAAAACTTAAAAATGAGGAGGAACAATGAAAATATTGATTACAGGTGGAGCTGGATTTATCGGCTCTTCTCTTGGTTATTATCTAAGCAAAAAGGGATATGAGGTGATTTTAATCGATAATTTTTCTTATGGTCGGCTTGATAATTTAGTCATTGATGGAGAAGTTTTTGGTGAGTTTATAGGACTTGATATAAGAAGTAAAGAACTTAGCTCCTATATGCAAGATGTTGATATAGTGTTTCATTTTGCTGGAATTGCAGCTTTACCGGATTGTCAAAGTGATCCTTATGAAGCTATTGATGTTAATGTTGCAGGAACTGCAAATGTTTTAAATGCCGCTCGGATTAATGGAGTTAAAAAAGTCATTTTTTCAAGCACTTCAGCAATTTATGAAGCTAATAGAAATTTTCCTTGTCAAGAGAGTGATTTTACTAATCCTTATCTTATTTATTCAAATTCAAAAAAACAAGCCGAAATGCTTTGTTATAGTTTTTTTAAAACTTATGGTTTAAATAGTGTGATTTTAAGATTTTTTAATGTTTATGGACCTCATCAGGATATGAAAAGAAAACATCCTCCATTGATAGGTTATATTTTGAAAGAACTTTTGCAAATGGGGGGGGGGAATCGACCTATACTTTATTCAGATGGAAATCAGAAAAGAGATTATGTTTATATCGATGATGTTATTTCTTTATGTGAGCTTGTTATGAGTAATGATAATGTTCATAATAAAACTTTAAATGTTTGCACAGGAGAAGTTGTAAGTGTGGCAGAGATTTATGAAATTATAGCTCAATATTTAAATTCAAATATCAAACCTCTTTACAATGAAGCAAAAGATTTTTGGAAAAAATATCCAGCACTTTATGAGGGAAAAATGATATTAAAAAATAGCATTTTAGAGGACGAAGTCAATAAATATGCATTAGGCTCAAATTCAATAGCTAAAAGTTTAGGCTGGAAACCAAAATACAATATAAAACAGGGTTTAGAAGAATGTTGTAAATATGCAGAAAAAATATTTGGAGGACAAAGATGAATTTAATTTTACCAGTAGCAGGAAAAAGCTCAAGATTTCCTAATCTTAAACCAAAATGGCTTTTAACACACCCAAATGGAAATTTAATGATTACAGAAGCTATTCGTGGTTTGAATTTGAAAGATTTTGAAAAAATCTATCTCATTTCTCTTGACAGACATTTTGAAAATTTTAATTTAAAAGAGGTTTTATTTAAACAATTTCGTAGTTTAAATATCGATAAAAAGCTCGAATTTGTCTGTTTAAAAAGACAGACAAATTCTCAACCGCAAACCATTTATGAAGGGATTAAACATATAGGTTTGGATGGAGGAATTTATATCAAAGATAGTGATAATTTTTTCAAAGAACTAGTGAAAAAAGGTAATTTTATATCAATTGGAGATTTAAATGAACTTGAATTAGCAAATGTAAAAAACAAAAGTTATGTGAGTATAAATGAAAATAATATTCTTACAAATATAGTAGAAAAAAGAATTATCTCACCATTTTTTAATGTTGGGGGATATGGTTTTGAAAGTGCCAAAGATTTTGTAAAATACTATAAAATTTTATCAAACGAAAAAGAGCTTTATATTTCACATATTATTTATAAAATGATATGCGACGGACATACCTTTATAGGCTCAAAAGTTAAAAATTATTTAGATTGGGGAACTTTAGAGGATTGGAATAAGTATAAATCTCATTTTATAACACTTTTTGTGGATATTGATGGAGTTTTAGTCTATAATTCAAGTCAATTTTTTTCTCCAAAATGGGGAGAAACTGCTAAAATAAAAGAAAATGTAGAGATTTTAAATAAACTTTATGAAAGTCAAAAAGTTCAAATTATACTTACAACTTCAAGAACTATTGAGGTCAAAGATTTAACCGAAAAGCAACTAAAAAAAGAAAATATAAAATACCATCAAATCATTTTTAACCTTTATCATACTAAAAGGATTGTTATTAATGATTATGCCTATTCAAATCCATATAAAAGTTGTGATTGTATCAATTTGCAAAGAGATAGTAAAGAATTAAAATTTATGTTAGGGTTATAAATGAAAATTTGGCTGTGAAAAATGATTATTTGATTAATTACCTATAAAAATATAGAATTTCAATCAAATTTCTTTGATTGAAAAAATTTAAATGAGTTAAAAAACTATAGAATTTTTAATCAGAGAGAATTTAAATTCTCTCTTAATTTTTTAACTATGATTGTAAGCTTTTTCGCCGTGTAAAGCAAAATCAAGCCCTTCTTTTTCAGTTTTTTCCTCAACTCTTAAACTCGTAAAAAGAGAAATGATTTTAAAGATGACAAAACTAACAAATGCTGATAATGCAATGCAAATTATGGTGGTAAAGATTTGTTCCTTAAATAAATCCAAATTTCCACTGATTAAAAGCCCTTCGCCCAGAGCATTTTCTGCAATTACATTAGGATTAACCTCTGCACTCGCAAAAAGTCCTGTGGCTAAAGCTCCCCAAATTCCACCTATACCGTGTAAAGAAAAAGCATCTAAAGAGTCGTCCCATTTGAGCTTATATTTAATGAAACTTAAACCAAAATAACACAAAATTGACGCGATAAAGCCTATCAATAAAGATGAAAAAATACCCACAAAACCGCACGCAGGAGTAATGCCTACAAGTCCTGCTACTAACCCGCTCAAACTCCCTAAAAGAGTTGGTTTTTTATGGATAAACCATTCGAGTAAAACCCAAGTTAAAAATCCACTTGCAGCGGATAAAATACTCACAATAAAAGCATTTACAGCGATTTCATCAACCGCTCCAGCACTTCCTGAATTAAATCCTAACCATCCCATAAAAAGCAAAATTGCTCCTAAAAAGGCATAGGGAATGGAATGAGCATTGTCATTGATAGCATGATTTTCTTTTCTAGAACCTACAAGTAAAGCTCCGATTAAACCAGCAACTCCGGAGCTGATATGAACCACTCCTCCCCCTGCAAAATCAAGACTTCCTCGTTGAAGTAAAAATCCGTCTTTACTCCAAATCATGTGAGCTAAAATATCATACACTAAGGTGCTCCAAAATAATAAAAAAACCACCAAAACCCCAAGTTTAATTCTACCCACCAAAGAGCCTGTAATAATGGCTGCAGCAATCAAAGCAAAAGCCATTTGAAATATGGCAAATAAGATATTTGGCACACCTAAATCATTATAGGCACTTACATCTTTTAAGGCAAAATTTCCCAAATCTCCCACAATTCCAAAACCCAAATCTTGACCAAAGGCAAGAGTGAAGCCGATGAAAACCCATTGAAGAGTTATAACTCCAAAAACAATGAAGCAATTCATAATGGTATTTAAGGTATTTTTACTTTTTACCATACCAGAATAAAACATAGCCAAAGCAGGAGTCATCAACAAAACCAGCAAAGAGCACAACATAATGAAACTTGAATTGACAGCATTCATTCTATATCCTCCAAATAAATATATAAAAAAATTATAATTAATATATACTAAAAAAATATTTAAATTTATAAAGGTATATATTTTTTTATAAAGATATATACTTTGTAAATTTGAAAGCTTTTTTGCTTAAAATTGTTTTTTTAATCAAATCACAACAAAACCCATCATTGCAAAATTTACTTTGCTGTTTGAAGCTCTTGTTATTTGGTTGAGTAAATTTTTATTTTTAAACTTTTTTGCTTTATTTCAAAAAAGCTTTATATTTTTAAATTTAAATCCCTTGTTTTTTAAATTTTGCTTTGTTTTTTGTTTGTAAATTTTATTTTAAAAAAAGCTTTTCTATACTTAATCCTAAAAATTTTTATTTAAGTTTTTGCAAGTTTCAAGCTTATTCATTAAATAGGGCTTAATTTTAAATCTTAATTTCAGCTCATTTTTTTGCTTTGATTGCAAGGCTTAGTATCCCTCTAAGAGCTTTAATACAAAAACAAGCAACGACATTTTTAAATTTTGTTGTATTTTTTGCTTTACCTTGTTTAATCTTTGATAAAGTATATCATTTAAATTTTGATTTTTCTTTGATTTTGTTTGCTTTTATGGGATTTTTAAGCTGCGTTGTAGCAGCCTTTTTCGCACTGGTTTTAGGCTTTTTGTTTCAATTCACTCAAGCCACTTTAGCGAGTATGTTTTTGCTTTCTTGTTTTAGCAATAATCTGTTTATAGGTTTGCCCATTGTTGCTGGAATTTATGAGGACATTCAAGCCCTTAGTGTGTTGGTTTTTTACGATATTTTAGCGACAACTCTACCGATTTCTTTATTTGGCACCTTGATACTTTCTTTAGCGAGTAAAAATCAAGTCAATTTCAAAGAAAATATTAAAAAAATTTTCACTTTTCCGCCTTTTTTAGCTCTACTTTTTGCATTCTTTTGTAAATTTTTTCATCTTAATGAAGTGATTTTTGCACCCATTAGACTCTTAGGCGATAGCACCACTGCTATAGCACTTTTTGCCATAGGACTTGGATTTAGTTTTAAGACGATTAAAACTTCTTATAAAGCTACGATGATTGTGATTATAGCAAAGATGATTCTTGCACCCTTGCTTTTTATATTACTCTTAAAAATTTTCAATTTTGATTTTAAACAAGATGTTATTGTAAGCATCATTGCTTGTGCTACGCCAACTATGATTTTAGCTGGAGTTATGGTTATGAGAGCAAAACTTGATTCTAATCTAGCCGTAAGTGTTATAGCCTTTAGCACACTTTTTACCTTTATAAATATGCCTGTATTGTTAAATTTTTTGATTTAATTTTTAAGTTTTTTTCTACAAATTCATCTTTTAATAAGAGTATTAACCTAACTTATACATACAAATCAATCTATAATAATGGAATTTTACAATCTAAAATCCCATTATCAATTTTTTATTTTTCTTTTAGGTTTTATAGATAGTAATTTATCATCACCAAATGCAAACATAAAAATTTTAACTAGTAATTCCAACGAATCCTTTCATCTCTAACGAAAAGATAATCAAAGGCATTCCACATAAGCATTCTATAACCTTTACTTTTTAGCAATTCGCTGACTTCTTTTTGTGCATCTTTAAAATAATTATGCTCTATCGCAATGCAACCAAAGCTATATTTGTTAAAATCAATTCCTTTTAGCACTTCTAATTCTCCACCTTCCACATCTAAAGACATAAAATCAATATGTGAAATTTGCGGATAATTTACCATAAGTTCATCGAAAGTTATTGTTGGCACTTGCACATAAGTAATCTCTCCGCCTTTCTCCACCCTTGCCTTGTGAGCTGCGGTAAGATTTAATTCTAAAGTGTCCAATCCACTATTGCAAGAGGTTGCCATTCTAGTGATTCCAATATTTTTAGAAAAAACTGCAAAATTATACACATCACATTGACGATTTTGCTTTAATTGTGCGAAAGTTTTTGGGTTTGCCTCCACGCAAAATCCTTTCCAGCCAAGTTGTTCAAACAAATAAGAATTAGAAACCATTAAACCATTATGTGCTCCAATATCCACAAAAAAGCCTTGTTTCTTGCAATCATTTAATACATAAGCTAATGCATCTTGTCCTAATTGTCCGCGAAATGAAATATCATTAATCTTAGAGCTCCAAAAGACATCGTTAATTGCCTCAATATGCTTCACTCGCATTAAAAGTTCTTTAAAATAAGACTGATGAGGATAAATATTTTGTTTTGCTCTTGACTCTGCTTTAATGCTTGGAATTCTTAAATAAAAATACAGCAATCCTCCGCACCACCAGAATTTCCAAGCATTAAGAAATTCCTCTCCTAAACGATAGCCGAGTTGATTTTGAAGTTCTAAACTTTGGGGATAATCTTTTAAAGATTCTAAAGGGGGATATTTTAAATTTGAGTTAAGCTTTTTTTGAATTTTGTGATTTCTGGCAATTTTTAAAAGCCTAAATACCCCCCCCCCCATTGTAGGTTTTATCAGTTCTTGCCCTAATTTGTAGCTAAGATGATTTTTCACCCTTTCCACAGCACTATTTGGATTCATATTTGTCCTTTCTTTTTTTTTGATAATTTTAAAATTTCGTTAGAAATTTTTGAAGCATATTTTACATTATTTTAACTTTAATTTTTATTTTTTAAAAAAATATTTTTAGAATTCTTTAAATCTTAATGACTTTAACTGATAAATTTTTTAATC